>JAVBOE010000015.1:0-25100 GCA_031550925.1 Bacteroidales bacterium
CTTTTCCAACTCTTGCTGAACCTTAATAACATCAGCACTTATAGCATCATAGCGTAAGTACGCAGAATTAGTAACTCTGCTGAATACCCAGAAAGCAGCATTATCAGAGTAAGTAAGCAGACCGCCGTTACCAACTGCAAATGTTTCGGGTACGCGTGTGCTTGAGCAGTAGATTGGAGTTAAGCATGAGGTTGCAGCATCGTCCACACCAAACCAAAGAATTCCACCTACCGGATTAGGTAACCAGCTACGGCATTGTGCCACAAACCAAAAACCTGTTTGCTGTGTTGCAATAGCACGCTCGTGTATATATCTTTGACCATCTACCTCAAAACTCATCGGACGCCAGCGATAAGGTACTGCATGCGCACCGGCGCCAATGTCTTTTGTCATATCCATCTTTGATCCTTCGTAGTGATCGCGCATCCAATGGGCAACATCTTCCATTGACAGCTTCTTATCCGGCTTGATGTAAAGCGGCATACGTTGCGACAAATCGTGCCCCATTGCATACGATTGGTACTTCCACATATCTTGATTTACGCCCTTAAAGAACGACCATACGCGCGCATCGCAACCACGCGCACCACCAAATGTAATAGGATTGAATGTATCGGAGAAGCTGAAATCTTTATCCGCGCCATTGTAGTATCCTGCTTCTTTTGCAAACGAAATAACATCTGCTGCATATACGATTTCAATAGCAGGATCAAAAATTTTGCTCATGTTTTTTGAAGAGATAGACGTTTTTCCGTTCTCTAAAGTAAAGGTTTGAATACGCGCTTGATTGGCATGTCCTGAAACGTATCCATCCGGAATACGAACAGCCACCCATACAGCGCCTTTATTCGCATTCTTACCGTCTTTACCCGGCTTCATTCCCTTACTAATCATTTCGAGTATCCACACTTCGTTAGGGTCGCAGATAGAGAAAGATTCTCCGCTTGAGTGGTAGCCATACTCAGCAACCAAATCTGTCATAACTTTAATTGCCTCGCGAGCATTTTTTGCACGCTGCAGCGTAATATAAATAAGGCTGCCATAGTCCATAATACCTGTAGAATCGTGCAGCTCACGGCGTCCGCCAAAAGTAGTTTCGCCAATAGCAAGCGAGTGCTCGTTCATATTCCCAATTACACGGTACGTTTCGGCCACCTGAGTAATTTCGCCAAGAGGTTTGCCTGTATCCCATTCAACTACTTTAAGCATAGTTCCTGCCGGATATTTGGCAGCAGCCCAGAAGTAAAGCTCACCATATAATACATGCGAATCTGCACTATATGATATAAACGTAGAACCGTCTGTAGATGCGCCTTTAGTTATCAATAGATTTGTACAAGCCGATGACGGCTTTACAAATGCTACTGCAACAAGCAGCAGAAATATTGTATAAACTTTTTTCATGGTTATTATCTTAATTAGTAAGTAATTTTTCTTCCTAGCCCTTGTAGGTTATCCACTTCATCATTTCTTTCAGCGATGGTTTTTTACCGTACATTAAGATTCCTACACGATATATTTTGGCGGTGAACCACGTGATAAATATAAATGTAGCAAATAATATTGTAATAGACACCACTAATTCCCAAGCATCTACACCAAATGGAACCCTTGCCATCATTACCATTGGCGAGGTAAACGGTATCATAGATGCCCAAAATGATAATGAGCTGTCGGGATATTGAAATGAATGCATCATAATAAATAGCCCCACGATAATTGGGATTGTAACAGGAATTACCAGCTGCTGCGTATCGGCTTCGTTTTCTACTGCCGATCCGATTGCTGCAAACAATGCGGCATATAGCAAATATCCACCAAGGAAGTAGAATAAGAATGATACTATTATACTAACAAATGGAATTCCCGAAAGCATAGCAGAAATAGAGCCCGTACTAAACATAGAAGAAAGACCTCCGCTTGCTTGTTGAATTGTCTCAGCTTGCTCAGTTGCTATTTGCTGTAAATCGCCTGCCATCATAGCTGTAGCTGCCATAACAATTCCAAGCGTAAGCAATATCCAAATGGCAAACTGCAGCAGCCCAACCATAGCAATACCTAGTATTTTACCAAGCATCAGCTGAAATGGTTTTACCGAAGAAATAATAACCTCTACAATACGATTCGACTTCTCCTCTATTACACCTCGCATTACCATATTGCCAAACATAAAGATAAACATGTATATAGCAAAACTGGAGATATAAGCAGCAACTATCAATGCACCCGTATGGCTTTCTCTCTCACTGCCATCTTTATCCCAACGAACCGTTGCAATGCTTACGTTTGCTTTAAGAGAGGCAAGTATCTCATCAATGTTTTCGATATTATACCCCATTAATCTTTTTCGCTCAATAGTATTCTCAAGCTGGCGGCGTATGCTACTTTGAATATCTACGCTAAGCTGCTTCTCGGAGTATAACGTGACTTTTAAAGGCTCTTCTCCCGGCTTTCCTTCAATGTATAAAAGCGCGTAGCTTTCTCCGCTAAGCAGCTTGCTTTTTAAGCTATCAGCCGGAACAAAGCTAACCGTTGAATATTTTATTAAATCGGTACTCTGCAGCTGATCGGCAAATAAACCCGTTTCATCTGCAACTAGTATTTCTTTCTTCTCCGTATCTTTAATTTGCATTATCAGCATTGGCGAAAGCATAAGCCCGGCAAGGAGCACAGGTCCGAGGATAGTCATAACTATGAACGATTTTTTCTTTACCCTTGTAAGAAACTCGCGTCTTATAACAAGCAATACTTTATTCATCTCTTTTATTTATTATCGTTCGTAGCCAGATTAGTATCGCCCACCACTTTGATAAAAATATCGTTCATGCTGGGAATTATTTCGTTAAAATGGATCACTTCAACCTGAGGAATAAGCATTGATAGCAAATAGTTTGGCTTTTCTTCTTTAAGAATTTTTATTTTAACCAAATTCATTGAGCTATCTATTTCTTCGCTTACCACCTCGTAGCTATCCGTCAGTGCGGATTTCAACTTATCAGGATCGCCTTTAAAACCAATTTCGTAAATGTTATCGCCATAGGTACGGCGCACTTCATCTATCTGTCCGCCCAATACTTTACGAGATTTATTGATAAGCGCTATATGATCGCAGAGTTCTTCTACCGATCCCATATTATGTGTAGAGAAAATAATTGTTCTTCCCTTGCGTTTCAGCTCAAGAATTTCATTCTTCAACAAGTTAACGTTGATTGGGTCGAATCCGCTGAAAGGCTCATCAAATATCAATAATTCGGGATCGTGAAGAATGGTTATGATGAACTGTACCTTCTGAGCCATACCCTTAGACAGCTCTTCTACTTTGCGATCCCACCAATTCTGAATATCAAATTTTTTAAACCAGACTTTAAGAGATTCCTGTGCGGCACTTTTCGAAAGGCCTTTCAGCTGGGCTAAGTATAAAGCCTGCTCTCCAACTTTCATCTTCTTATACAGCCCTCGTTCCTCGGGCAAATAACCGATGCGTGCAACATCTTCTGCCACCATTTTTCTGCCCTTAAAGTAAATAGTTCCTTTATCGGGTGCCGTAATTTGGTTAATCATTCGTATAAGCGTGGTTTTTCCTGCCCCATTTGGGCCAAGCAAGCCGAATATTTGCCCTTCGGGAACGCTTATGCTTACATCATCTAAAGCCAAATGGTTAGCATAGCGCTTCTCCAAATGTTCAGCCTTTAATAGCTCTATCATAAATTATGTGTGATATTTTATTAAGTCGGATAAAAATAAAAATAAATATCGAGTTTTCAGCTAAAATCAGAATATTACCACGCCATTCCAAATAGCAACCATGCTATCAATAAGGTTAGCAAGATGTTGAACAGCTGCGCTATTAAGAATGCCGCCGTAGCTTTACCGTTTTGTTTAGAAACAAGACTGCGAATATTAGTTTCTAAACCGATAGAGGTAAACGCCAGAGCAAACCAAAGCCCCTGCATCTTTTTAAGGATTGGCTGGGCATCGGTAACAACGCTATCGGTCACTGCAAACGAAAACAGCAGCGATGCAGCAATAAATCCTAAAACAAACTTAGGGAAACGTTGCCATATAACTTTTGCCGTAGGCTTTTCATTTGCCCCTACCTCTTTCTTGGTATAAGTCCAATATAATGAGATTATAAATGCAGCAATACCCAACAGTACATTTTGAGAAAACTTTACAATTGATGCATACTTCAGCGCTTCTTCTCCATAGATGCTTCCGGTAGCAACAACAGCACCCGTGGTATCTATTGTACCCCCTATCCATGCTCCGGCCATTGGAGCACTTAGCCCCAGCCATTTTGCAAGGTAAGGCATAAAGATAATCATCGGAAGTGCGCATATTAAAACCAACGATACTACATAAGACAGCTTTACCTTATCTCCCTTTATCGCTCCCGCTGTCGCAACCGCCGCCGATACACCGCAAATAGAAACCGCGCTCGATAGCATCATCGACATCTCTTTATCCACCTTCATCTTTTTACATATCCAAAAAGCAAAGTACCATACCGAGAATACAACCACTACAGACTGTATCAGTCCTAGTCCTCCGGCTTTAAGCAAATCGCCAAAAAGAACGGTGGTACCTAAAATTACCAACCCGATTTTTACAAACAGCTCTGACGAAAGCGAGTTTTTAAGCCACTCCGGTGTTCCAAATACGTTACTAATAAACAATCCTATAAGAAGGCAAAATATAACCGTTTCGAACCCCCAAGCATTCATAAACTGGTTACCGCCTATAGCCATCCCGATAAAAGTAAGAATAAACACTACCGGAAAGCTGCGCATACTTGTAACAACCGAACGCCCCATAAGCAAATCGGCAAGTAGCATTATAAGAAAAGAGAAAAGAAAAACGATGAGCGTATGCCCTAAGTTATCAAAAGAGAAAACATGGTTCATCAAGACATCCGCATTATCCCATTTAAACGTAGGCCAGTGAGGTTTTATCTGAAATATTACCAGTAGTATAACAAGTAGCCCTAAGATTGTGGCTGCCCAATCTTCGGTAAATTTTAATTTTTTCATTCTAATAAGCTATTTCTTGTCGTAACGATAAATGTACTCTGAATAATCCTTTATAGCTGGCTCGTACCCACTCTCCATTAACGGAGAAGAGATAATAAAATCGGCAGTAGCACGATTGGTAGCAGTAGGTATGTTGTATAAGCTGGCTATACGTAAGAGTGCTTTTACATCCACATCGTGCGGTTGTGCTTGCATCGGATCCCAGAAAAATATTACCACATCTACTTTCTTTTCCGAAATCAACGCGCCAAGCTGCTGGTCCCCGCCAAGTGGCCCCGATTTAAGCCTTACAATGTGTAGCATACGGGCATCGCTAGGTGGCAAATACCGCTTTAACGCAGCCTCTACCAACAAGCCTGTTGTTCCTGTGCAAATTAGATTATAGCTTGCTAACGTTGACCAGTTATACTCTACCCACTCTATCATATCGGGCTTTTGGTTATCGTGTGCCACTAAGGCAATGGTTTTCTTTGAACTCATAGAAAAATGATTAATACAAATTGTTGTTATGCTGCAAATTTACAAAAAGATAGTATCACAAAGCAACTATTTGAAAAGATAGCTATAGTAATATGTTAACCATCTACAATTACCATATTCAGTTAAGCAAGTATGCATCTTCAGAGAATCACTCTCCATCACAACAAAAAGATAAACGGATTGGTGTTACCAGGCATGAGTAAAAATGAGAAATTATTTATGTGCCGAAAAAGGGATTAGAATAGGCATAAAAAGAAGGCGAAGTTAGTATCAACCTTCGCCCTCTCTCATAAATGTAAATTAGTAGCTATGTACAAATACGTTTACCTTTCGTTTAAGCTACCAATAGTTGTTCCCTTGCCATTAGTAGAGGCTGCTTTATACAGCTCATGCTCCATCAAATGTAGTGGCTGGTTACCTTTCATGTAGCCGCCGTCTTCTATATCTTCCGTATCGCTATGAATACCCAAATGTTCCGCCTTCTCATTATCTGCATTGCTAGCTTGAACATCTGTTACGTTGTTATCCGTAAGCTTTTCTTCAACGGTGCTAAAAATTTTATGCCAATCGCTGCCTAGTTCTTTAAACTTTTCTTTTAGGTAATTTACCACCTTTTCTGCCTGTTCTTGTGTAACGCTTGCCTTTTCTTGCAGCTCTTTTACAAAATTGTTTTCCATAATTTTATTTTTTATGAAGTTCTACATTTTTTTGATTGAAGCATATAAACGCAGCTAATGGTAATTTGTTTGATTGCAAATATTATTTTTTGCTGCTTACTTCTGATCTTCATAATTTTAAAACTTTGTAGATTATTATAACATTATTTTATACGTAAACATCTCATGCCAATTTCTGCCTTTTTCCTGTTTCCCATCTTAAAAACATCTGCTCTTATTCAAATTCCAAGTAACTTTGTAAACATGCTTTAAACATAATGCTATGAATATAGAAGAGTTCAGAGAATACTGCCTCTCTTTTAAGGGGGTTATCGAAAAGATGCCGTTTCCGAATGTACCCGATAAGTACAGCCGAGACGTTCTATGCTTCTACGTATCAGATAAATGGTTCTGCTATGTTAACGTTGAGATTTTTGATTTTTGCTGCATTAAATGCAAGCCCGAAGAGTCTGTAGAGCTACAGGTCCTACATACCGGAATAAAGCCCGGCTGGCACATGAATAAAAAGTATTGGATTAGCGTTTACTTCAACCAGGATGTGGATGACAGCAAAATAAAAGAGCTGGTAAAAAAGTCGTATGATATTATTGTCAAAAGCCTTACAAAGAAAGAGCGTGAGAATTTGTAGCTGAATGAATCGCTTTACAGCTTTTTAGCCATTTCAAATTGTTTTCCTTGCATTGCTATATTTTTTGCCTCGAAAAAGCCTGCTATCGAAGCGCATGAAACATCAGTGTTTACAGCCTTTATAGAGTTATGCTTATTCAACTTTAGCATATTATCTAGCAGTAAAGATGCAATCCCTTTTCTTCTGTATTGTTTATCGACTGCAAGCTGGGTAATATCTCCCGAAGTCGGTTCAAAAACGCAGTAACCAACTAGCCTCTCTTCAATAAATCCACCTAAGCAAACAAATTCATCGTATGCCCTTTCTATAGATTCGAAGCTATTCTGCCATGATGGATAAAAATCCCAAAAAGCCTCAACAGAACGGATGTCTTCAATACCAATCGGTTTAATAGATATGGATGTATCAGGTGTTTTAACCTCGTTATTAACAGCTTCATTTTTCTGATTGTAGTAGCCAAAATTTCTCACTACTTCAAACCCGATATTTTTATAGACGGAAACTGCTGTTGTATTGTGCTGCAATACTTCTAACAAATATTGTTCAATACCTTTTTCTTTTAAGAAAGGGATGGAGTATTCAAAAACTTCGGTAGCTAAGCCTTTCCCTCTATACTCTTTAAGCGTTCCTGTTCCGGTGTCGTAAGCTGTTGGTACTTCTCCAAAATTTCCGATTCCGTTAAACGTAAAAGATACCATTCTGCTACCATCAAATGCGGCGAAAGACAAATCGAGATTAAAACCGCGCCTTGTTAGCATGCCTTGAAGCTGTGCTTTATTCAGCTGTAACTCATAATCGGCAAAGGCTTGATTGAATGCCTCAAATATTGTATCGAATGTTGTTTTGGCAAGAGACTTTATTTTCATTTTGTGCTTTATCTTATAAGGTTTACCACTGAATGACCAAAAGTAATGAATTACAACTAAAAGCTCAACATTTTGTAAAAAACCTTTGACAGACCAACTATAAACAGCTGTTCTTTATAATATAATTAAGCTGCACCCCAAAAGTTCTTGCCCAACTTTGAGGTGCAGCTCGTAACAAAATAGATTACTATTTTGGTAGCTTAAATAAGAACTCCAAACCTCCGTTTTCCCTATTCTTTACAGTAATCGTTCCTTTATGAAATAGAACAGCATTCTTTACAATAGACAAGCCTAATCCCGAGCCTCCGCTATCGCGTGTTCGCCCCTCATTAATTCTGTAGAAGCGTTCGAACAGGCGGTTTAAGTGGCTTTCATCTGCAATACCTATGCCGTTATCGGCAAACGAGAAGTAGTAAAAATCTTTATCTTCGTTATATACGCTAACAGCTATGCTCACATTATCTCCGGCATAGCGAATTACGTTATCCGTAAGGTTTCTAAAAACAGAATAGATTAAATTCTCGTTCCCGGTTACCGTTACCTCATTGGGTATGTTCCACTCCAACGTAATGTTTCTATCTGCTAGAGGAACTTCGAGGTCTGACTTAAGGCTATTAAGCAAGCTATTAATATTTATTTTTTCTACCTTAAACGACTGTGGCGATTCTTCTATCTTTGTAATTAATCCAATATCTTGAATTAAATCCGATAGTACAATTATTTGATTATACGCCTTGCTTAAAAATTCACGCTCTTTATTTGTATCAAGCTTTTGTTCTAAAACAGTTTCAATATATCCGCGAATACTGGTAACAGGAGTGCGTAGCTCGTGTGCAATATTAGCGGTCATTTCCTGTTTCAGCAAGCGGGTCTTTTCCTGTTTTGTAATGTCGTTAATAACAATCTCAAAGCCGTTGTCATCAAACACGTTTACGCGAATGGCAAAAGTTTTTCCTTGCTTGTTCAGCTGTGTTTCAAAGTACTTTTTCGATGAAATTAGAAAGCTGTTAAGCTCCGTAAACGATGAGCTGCTGAAGATTACTTCCGGATTACCATGGGCGTTATCAACAATGGTATTAAGGTATTGAATGAACAGTCCGTTATAAAATTCAACGATTCTGTCCGGAGAAAAAAAGCATAACCCTTCGTCTGAACTATAGACATGCTGCAGCAGCTTTTCTCTTTCGAGGGTGGCTTTTCTTTTTTGTTGTTCAAGCTCACGGTAATTCTCTGCGATTTTCTTTCCAATGTCTCCCAACTCATCATCCGGAAAGCTAATGATCATTGAGTTGGCTAAACCCTTCTCTGCACTGATGGTAAAGTCTCTCAGCTGATCTATAGATTTTCCAAATCTGCTGGCAACATAGTTAATCAGTAAAAGACAAACGATGAATAAACCAATGATGAAATACAGAAAAAAGTTATCGGCTTTCAAGAAATTCTGCACATCAATGTCGTATGGCAACGCAACCCGAACGAAGTAGCTGTTAAAGCGTTTTGCATAGTACAAATACTCATGTTCGTTTGATATAGATTTTCGCACATTACTTCCTGCTCCATCTTTTAATGCGCTACTCACCTCAGGACGGTCTAAGTGATTTTCTAACGTACTAACATTGCTAACGGCGTTATCAAATGCAACAACGCCTTTTCTGTCTATTAGTGTTAGACGAATATTTAAAGGAAATAATGACAGCAAGCTATCTAGCGTTTGCTGTCGGTTATGACTATTTTTTAATGCAATATCAACAATATCTGCATAGGTATCCAATTTTTCTTTCAACGCTTCCGTCTTATAGGCTCTTTCGCGCGACTGCTCAAACACAATCACACCAACGGTAAACAAGACAAAGATTACTACGAAGTATAGAAAGAGCTTCTGCTTATAGCTTGTTTTAATCATTTTCATAAGTATGAGGTATTAAATCGGTAGCCGTAACCCGAGCGATTGGATATAATGAATGCATGTTCGCCCAACTTCTTGCGTAAGCGGGCAATGTGTACATCAACAGTGCGTTCTGTTATATACGGATTATCTTTCCAAACCCTGTCAATAATATCATCTCTCGAGAATATTTTCTCAGGATTTTGAGCTAAGGTTGCCAGAATTTCAAATTCAGTTTTTGTCAAGATTATTTTTTCGTTTTCTATCACAACCTCTTTGCTTTCAAGGTCTATGCAAATTTCATCAAAGACCAGCTTGCTGCCTGTTTCCTGCGTTTGCTGCTCTTCTGCCGGTTTATTCCTTTTTAGCACAGCTTTTACTCTGACCACAACTTCTTTTATCGAAAATGGCTTTGATATATAGTCATCTCCACCAACCGAAAATCCTGTAAGCATATCGTTTTCCGTATCTTTTGCGGTTAAAAAGATAATTGATATGTTGTTGTTATTTCGCCTTAACGCTTCGGCCATTTTATATCCCGACATTTCTCCCATCATCACATCCAGCAGAATAAGAGAATAATCAGGGGTTAGCTTCTCTAAAGCCTCCTCTGCCGAATAGGTGCATGTTATTTCGTAACCTTCGTTTAACAGGTTGAACTCGAGAATCTCACATATATCCCGTTCATCGTCCACAATCAATATCTTATCCCGCATAGCTTTTAGCTTTATATGTCATCTAAGTGTAAAGATACTACAGATAGCCGACTTATAGCTATAGGTACTAATGTTTTGCATTTTCTCTTCCGCCATGCTTTAAAACTTTTGCATCAACGTAAAAAACAATTTCTTCTACAATGTTGCTGCAATGGTCGCCAATGCGCTCCAGCTTACGAATAAGCAAAAACGTTTTTAATCCGCACAAAATAAAATCGGGGTTTGCGCGCATGTATGCGGTTAATATATTCATTGAATTATGATACAGCTCATCAACTTCATTATCCTTCGCAAGAATCTTTCCGGATAGCTTAGTATTCTCAGATTCCAGCGCAACATAGCTGTCGGAAAGCATTGTAATCAGCGTATCGAAAATTCTTTCCATCTGCAGCTCTTCCAGCAAAGCAGGGTCGATTTTGTTGCACTCTTCTTCAACAATATGGCGTGCTATACTTTCGGCAAAATCGCCAATACGTTCGAGCGTATTGCTGATTTTTATCATAGATAGCACCAGCCTCAAGTCCACGGCTACAGGGCTAAATAGCGCGATATAGTTTTCGCAGTCGCTGTCAATTTTCAGCTCAAACGCATCAACACGTTTTTCGCGACTGGCAATTTCGCGGGCAACCTCAACATCGCTATTAAAGTATGCCTGCTTTGCCTTTTCTACCTGAGATATTACCAGCTTCCACATTTGGCTTAGCTCTTCTTTCAGGGCTATTAGCTCTTGTTCGGTATGTTTCATAATTGTTGTCAGTAAAAAGTCCTTGTTCTTTTGTCCTTGTTCCTTTGTCTATATGTTATCCAAATCTACCTGTAATGTAATTCTGTGTCTGTTCTTTTTCAGGATTCAGGAACATCTTTTTAGTATCGCTGAATTCTACCAGCTCGCCCAGCATAAAAAATCCTGTTTTATCGCTTACACGTGCCGCCTGCTGCATGTTATGCGTAACGATAACTATTGTATAGTCTTTCTTCAGCGAGTGTATTAGCTCCTCAATCTTCGAGGTTGAAATGGGGTCGAGTGCGGAGGCAGGCTCATCCATTAGTAGTATTGACGGCGAAATGGCTAAGGCTCTTGCTATGCAAAGGCGTTGCTGTTGCCCGCCCGATAGCTCAAATGCCGATTTTTTCAGCTTATCTTTTACCTCATCCCAAAGCGCTGCTGCAACCAAAGACTCTTCAACTCGTTGCTTGATAAAGCTTTTATCGCCCATATTATTTACCCGAAGTCCGTATGCTACATTCTCGAAAATCGTTTTCGGAAAAGGGTTGGGCTTTTGAAAAACCATACCGACTTTCTTACGCAATTCATCCACATGAATGGCTTTACTGTATATGTTTTGTCCGTCAATCAAGCATTCGCCCGTAAGGCGGGTTTCGTCAATCAGGTCGTTCATGCGGTTAAAAAGACGTAAGAAGGTAGATTTTCCGCAACCTGACGGCCCAATAAACGCCGTTACAGTATTGGCTTCCATTGTCATGCTGATGTTCTTTAGCGCATGAAAATCGCCGTAGTAAAAGTCTATATTTTTTGCTTCTATCATTATATAGCTTACAATAAATAAATATGCATTTAGTTTAAAAATGTTCTTAATATCTTATCAATAAAAATCTTGAAGTCTTTGTGTCATTAAGTCCTATAGTCTATGTATTAGTTTGTTTTTACTTTTTTACCAAAGTAGCGGCGTAAAATGGATGCCAGTATATTCATAAATAATACAATAGCAATAAGTACAAGTGCCGTTCCGTATGCTATGGGGCGAGAAGCCTCTATATCCGTTCCGCTGGTTGCTACTACATATAAGTGATATGGCAGCGCCATAACCTGGTCGAATATGCTGTTGGGTAGCTTTGGCAAAAAGTATGCTGCTACGGTAAAAAGAATGGGTGCTGTTTCGCCCGATACTCTTCCTATAGAAAGGATTAAACCTGTGATAATATTTGGAAATGCCATTGGTAATACCACCTTTCGTATGGTTTGCAATTTTGACGCGCCAAGCGCTAAACTACCTGTACGGAAAGAGTTTGGTATTGCTTTCAACGCCTCTTCTGTAGTACGTATTACAAGCGGTAGTATCAGTAATCCTAAAGTAAGAGAGCCTGCTAAAATGGAATCGCCAAATCCTAGGGTATTTACGAATAAAGCCATTCCGAATAGTCCGAATACTATAGAGGGTATCCCGCTGAGGTTGTTGGTCATAACGCGGATAAACTTTACAATCCAACCGTTACCCGCGTATTCGTTGGTATATATGGCTGACATTACACCGAGCGGAAATGCAAATAACATACTACCGATAACCAAACAAAGAGTTCCCACTATGGCGGGAAATATACCGCCTGAGGTCATTCCATCTGTTGGTGCTGTCGTCAGAAAGTCCCAGCTGATTACGCTTATTCCCTTGTAAACTATAAACCCCAGTATCCAAAACAGAATACCCACAACTATCAAACCAAGCAGTCTGAATGTGATAAAGGCTATATGTTGACTTACTTTTCTATTCATTGTTACAAGCCTTTATCGGGTTGACGTTTAGAGATAACTTCGGCTGTTATGCTAATGATGAGCGTGATAAGAAACAGTATGCAACCCAACAGAAACAACGACTGATAGTGCGCTCCACCAGAAGGAGCCTCGCCCAGCTCTGCCGCAATGGTAGCGGGTATTGTACGCACCGACTCGAATATCGAGTGTGGTATAACCGCAGCGTTTCCGGTTACCATAAGTACTGCCATTGTTTCGCCTATTGCTCTGCCAATACCAAGAACAACAGCTGCCGAAATACCTGATGCGGCATAGGGTACAATAACTTTATAGATAGTTTGCCAGCGTGTAGCGCCAAGGGCTAAGCTTGCCTCGCGCATTGCTCTGGGTGTGTTGCGCATGGCATCTTCCGCAACGGTAATAATGGTTGGAAGAGCCATTATAGCAAGTATTATGCTTCCTGTAAGCGCGGTTTCTCCTACGGCTAAATCGAATGTTTTTTGAACAATTGGCACAAGCACCACTAAGCCAAAGAATCCATATACTACAGAGGGTATTCCGGCAAGCAGCTCTATTGTAGGCTTTAGAATTTTGCGGGTTCGCTCATCCGCTAATTCCGATAGATATATGGCAACACCCAATCCTAAAGGAAGAGCAATAATAATGGCTAATATGCTTACAAGTAATGTACCTAAGATTAACGGTAAAACACCAAACTGAGGAGCTGGTGTAGAGGTTGGCATCCATTCTTTACCGCCAAAAAAATCGGCGATTGTGATATGCTCTACAGGAAGTACTTTTACTCCGTCTATATCTTTAGGTGCGTATTTTTCTGGTAAAAACGCAATGATACCGGGGTTTTGAGCAATTACCTCACCTAATTTTTCGGGAAGTAGCGCATAATTTTCGCCCAATTCTTCGTCCGAGTAGTGGTTGAAAATCTCATCAAACCTAAAAAGCATAATGTCTTCATCGGTTCCGCCTACATCTTTCCAGCTTTCGATTTCAGAATCGAATATTTCTTTAACCTGATATGGTGTCAGATGCTCTATGGTATTTTCGGCGTTAACACACAGAACGTAGCCTTTTTCGACAGACGGACTGCTAAATAATCCGAAGCCTTCTTTAAATAAAAATACAACGATAAGCAGAATGGCAATGCTGGTAATAGCACCGCTAACCGTGAGAATGCTCTCTACTATTCGTTCTATGATTCGTCTAAGCTGTTTCATCTCGTATGCACGATAGCCAAGAAGTGGCTTGCTTCTTGGCTACACCACTAGCTAAAACCTTTTTTATTTTATGGTAATAAATCCAATTTCCGATACGGTTTTTTGTCCTTTATCAGAAAGTATGTAATCTATGAACGGCTTAACCACTTTCTCTGATGTTGTAACATAGTAGAAGAAAAGCGGACGAACGATGGGATAAGATTTATTCTTAGCGTTTGCTACCGATGGTTCGGTATAAGTCGCGCCCTTATCATACGATACGTGTATAGCCTTTACGTCTTTGTTGAGGTATGCCAAGCCTACGTACCCTATAGCGCCTTTGGTCTGACTAATCGATTGAATAATCGAACCTGTTGCGGGCATACTCATAATACCGTTCATGTAGTTCTTATTTTTCAGCACGCTTTCTTTAAAGAACTCGTATGTACCCGATGATGTTTCGCGAGAGTAAGGTACAATCTTCATATCGCCTCCGCCTACCTCTTTCCAGTTCTTGATTTTACCTGTAAAGATACCCTCAAGCTGCTCGCGTGTAAGGTTGGTTACCTTGTTAGAAGGGTTTACCACAATCGCCAGCGCATCGTAAGCAATAATAACTTCTTTAGCGGTTTTACCACCTTCCTGCAGCTTTTGCTTTTCGTCGAACTTAATCTTACGAGAAGCCTGGGCGATATCGGTTGTTCCTTCAATAAGGGCCGAGATACCAACACCGCTACCGCCTCCGGTAACTGTTACGGTTTGCGACGGGTTAGCTTTCATATAGTTTTCTGCCTCCTTCTGTGATAACGGAAGTACAGTGTCGGAGCCTTTTATCTTCTGAGCGTTTGCACTAAGTGCTACACCCATTAAAACTAGTACTGATAGAATAATTTTTTTCATCTTTATCTTTATATTGTTATATATATTTTTACAATAAATTCTGTTTGTATAGCGTTTTTATTACCATTAAAAATCTTGAAGTCTTTGTGTCTTTAAGTCCTATAGTCTATATAAGTTACGTCTAATTTTTCGCTACAAACGTATTGTATATATGTTACAGCAGCTATACCATTTTGTTACGATATGGTTAAGATTTAGATGCCATTCAGGTTTTAATATTTTAATTTCATCGTCAATGTTAGAAAGTATACTTAACTCCGCTTAGCCCCTAAATCCCCTAAAGGGGACTTTGGCAGTGCAATAAAGTCCCCTTTAGGGGATTTAGGGGCAAGTGCACTGCTGTCTAACTCAATTTAGAATTTATACTGAAGGCGAAGGGTAAACACGTTACTTTCCCAATTATCATATATGGTAATATTGTCACTTTTTTCCCACTTATTAATTTCATAGTATGCCGTTAGCTTTAAGTATGGATTTACTCTCCATAACGCACCAAACCCGATAGTGTTCTGCGAAAGGTCTATTATTGTTGTGGCAAGGTCTGTTCCCGATGCTGTTTTACCAACGTTATTGCCCGATACATCGGTATTAGGGTCATACCAATCGTACTTAACTACGGCCGATAGAGGAAGCGTTCCTATATCCTGCACCAGCATTACATATCCGCCGCTCATCATACGGAGGTGCATGTCGTAGGCTGCCAGACCCCCAACCAAACCGGGTAAGATAGAGTAGTTAGGACTCTTACTGCTTATTGCTGAACCGGGTTGCTGACCGAAGAGGTATTCGCCTCTTAAAGAAGTCATACCGGCTACGCTCATTACAGAAAGTTGAGCATCGAAACCTACATACTCGCGCTTAGCGAACTTGCCCTTGTTATCGGGGTTATTATCCAGCACGTAAACATCGTCTTTCATCGTATAAACATTCTCTGTGGGTTGGTACACGCCACCGTTGTAGTAAGATACCCCTACCCCGATTTTCGCCTCAGAGCCAATGTTTTTGTTTACCGATAGATGCCCAATGAAATCTTTACGGTTATCGGTTTCTTGCTTTATACCGTTTCCGGCAAAAAGTCCTGCCTCAAGCTTTACGATATTCCAGGGAGATGTTTTAGCCGGTTGCAGCGTCAGCATGGCACCTAAGTCGCGCTCATCGGGGAATAGGATTTGGAAAATTGTTGAGCGTTCGGGAGACTCGCGGCGCGAAGACGAGTAGCCGATTTCGTAACCAAACGGGCGGTCGAATATACCTGCTCTTAGCGAGTTTGTTCCAACCCAGGGGTCTTTAATAGCCAGGTAAGCATCTTTAAAGCTAACGCCTTTTTCTGTTATATCCAGCTGGAAAACTCCCGTGACAAGCTTTTCATCATACGTAAACTTTATGCGTCCGCGGCGAATACCAATCCGGTTAAAGCTGTGCTCTCTATCCTCGTTAAGACCTCCAACTTTAAGGATGGCATCCTTCTGCCCCACCTGCAGCTGGGCTTGGATGTAACCTGATATTTTTACTTTCTGAAGAATTTTAACGGCATCTTCAAGCGTTGTGGTTCTTTTCTCGAGGCTTTCGACAGGGGTTAGCTCTTCCTCTAGCTGTTGAGCATAGCCTGCCATAGCAATAAGAATAAAGCATAGTAGGGCTGTAAGTTGTTTCATTATTGTGCGGTTGTTTTAGTGATGGCGCAAAGCTACCGCAAGGATATTACAGCAACCCTAAGGTATTGTTACGAAATGGTTAAGGTAGAACACCCACCCCCAGCCCTCCCCGAGGGAGGGAGTTTGCTCCTCCTTTGGGGGAGGGTTAGGGAGGGGTGAATATTATTATTGTACAGCAGTAAGCTAAATCAGGCAGCAGTGCATTTGCCCCTATCCCCTAAAGGGGAATAATAGATGACAAGGGGCCTCCCCTTTAGGAGACGGGAGGGGTAATGCGGCGTATAGCGATATGCAGCTTACATTCTTTTAGTCAAACGGGTTAACGTTGCCGGTAACGTCTGCAAGCTTTGTAGGCGAATCGTTGTAGTAGAACGGTAGCTGCCCTATGGCTCCCTCTCTGTTCTTTTTGATGAGGACTAAGCCGGCGTTCTCAAAGTGACTGTTGGTAGCGTTGTCTTTTAGCGGAGGTAGTTCGTATGGTTTGGGTCTGAACAGCATCAGCACCACATCGGCATCCTGCTCTACGGCTCTCGATTCTCTAAGGTCGGCAAGCTGGGGCATTTTATCGCTTCGGCTCTCTACATCCCTGTTTAGCTGAGAGAGTAGCACCACCGGCACATCCAGCTCTTTTGCCATTATCTTAGCCATACGGCTTATGGCGGCGATATTCTGCTCTCGGTTTCTGTCCGTCAGTCCATGCTCCTTAATCAGCCCCAGGTAGTCGATAAAAATGATATCGCACTTGCCCTTATTCTTTAGCGATTGTGCCGTAGCTCTTATGTTGTAGATAGAGGCATCGGAGTTTTCGTCAATGCTGATAGGAAGGTCTGCCAGGTATGCTCCGCCAATCTCCAGCTCTTGCAGCTCTTTTTGCGTAAGCTCTCCCTGCTTGAATCGGTCAACGTCAACATTTCGTGCGATAGACATCAGCAGCCGGTCAACAATTCTAACGGCTTTCATCTCCAGCGAGAATATTACGGCATGGTATCCGGCTTCTGCTGCCGACTTGGCAAAGTGCAGCATCATGGCGGTTTTACCCATAGAGGGGCGCGCTGCCAGTATGGTAAGCTCTCCTTTGGCAAAGCCGCCCGTGAGGCTATCGAGCTTACTTAGCCCTGTTGGTATGCCAATGGGTATGCCCTCCTGCCGATGTTCGCACCTGGTATAGGCTTCGTCAATAGCTTGCTCTACAATCTGGTCTATCGAGCCTAGCCTGCTGCTGATGTTAGAAAGGTCTAACAGGTTACCAACCAGCATACCGGCTTTGCTAACCCGTTCGGATATATCAAGCTCTGTTGATAGCCCAAGGCTTTCGAGCTCTTTGCCCAGCAGCATCAGCCTGCGCTCGATGTACTTTTGGTAGAGTATCTTGGCATGGTCGGTAGCATGGGCTGCTTGTAAGGCTGATGGTCATAGATGTAGGTTCGCCCTCTATTGCATCTGGTGTAGTCTCGTTGTCCTTATTGCATGCCATTAAAAATAGTAGTAGCATTGCTACAAACGCTGTAATTTGCTTCGCATATTACAGCTTATAGAATATTAAAGATCAATGTGTTAATATTATTCTATAAGATTATATAAAGTTTTCATATGTTTTAGTAAAAAAATAGGCTGAAACTTAATACTATTCAGCTGTATAGGCAATGTACACTTTCTGCTCTTTGCTGCTTTTGCCTAACCCGAAAGCAAGCCCAACCTTTACACCTACAGCCATGGGATGTACCTTATCAGCAGCGTTTTGGGTATCATACCACTTTTAGCACATCCGTTTGGTTAACCAGCAACTTGATCTATAAAAAACATTAGCTGCCTATTATGCTAATTTAAACTACTGATAATGAAATTAGTAACTGCCATTAAATAGCTAAACAATAAAAATCGTTCTTCTGAGCTTAGGGTCATACTGTACAAGTGTGTATTATACTTTAACTTCTGAAGTATATGCTTAGAAGCTATTTTTTCTAACGAGATTAAAAATCCCTAAACAAAACCATTATGAGAAAAACGAAGCAAGATGTGACCCTACCGTTAAGGTTGCTGAAAATTTGCTTAACGCTTGTGTTATGTACGTTCTTTTTCGCAAAGAGTTCTCAGGCACAAGACGTAAGCTTAACATACAGCAACGTACCTGTTAAAACAGTACTAAAAGCAATTGAGCAGCAAACAGACTACTCGTTTGTTTACTCCAACTCGGTAGATGTAGAAAAAACCGTTTCTATCAACGTAAGCAAGCAATCGCTCGAAACAGCATTAACCCAGCTGTTATCCGGTGTTGGCATTAGCTACCAGGTAAACGGTAAGCAGATTGTGCTATCACCGGCAAAAACAGATGCTCCCGCCTCAAATTCCGAAACTGTTAAAGGTATTGTGAAAGATGATTTGGACCTTCCGCTTGAGGGAGCAACAATTACGGTTAAAGGCAAGCAGCAGTTCGCCACAACCAACGCAAACGGAGAGTTTAACATTAGCGGAGTTACGTCTGGCGATATCCTATCGGTACTCTTTATCGGCTTCAATCCTGTTGAAATACCTGTTGGCAACCGCTCTAACATAGACGTGAAGATGGTATTAGCGGATGCCACCTTGCTAGATGGCGCTCTTGTTACGGGTTATACCACCCTATCCAAAGAAAGAGCTACCGGAGCATTTAACCGGGTAAACTCAGACGTAATTGAGCAAAGACGTGCTTCCGACCTTTCGTCGGCACTGCTGGGAACGGTTGCAGGTATGCAGGGTAAAGAAAATGTAGATGGTAGTATAGATTATACCATCCGCGGAACAACATCGCTTTATGCCGATGCAACACCGCTTGTTGTTGTGGATGGATTCCCCGTTGCCAACGGCTTTAAGGATGTAAACCCTAACGACGTTGAAAATATTACGGTACTAAAAGATGCCGCTGCAGCTTCTATTTGGGGAGCGCGTTCGGCTAACGGCGTTATTGTTATTACAACTAAAAAAGCCGCCGCCGGAAGTCGGCAAGATAAAAACGTTAATATCAGCGCAAGCGCTATGGTTAAGATTGGCAGCAAGCTCGATCTTAATACCGTTCTTGCCACTGCATCATCTCCAGACCATGTTTACTACGAAAAGCTGGCATTTGATAACGGTTGGTATAGTAGCGAATATACCGGAACGTTCAGCACAATGAAGCTATCTCCGCTTACGCTGGTTTCTGAACAGCTCTATGCTTATAGAAACGGAAAGATAACAGAAACAGAGCTGAACGCCAAGCTAGCCGAGCTGAGTAAGCTGAATAACCGTGGACAGATTAAAGACCTTTTGCTGGAAAATCCGGTTCTGCAACAGTATAACTTAACCGTATCCAGCGCAAACGCTAACGTAAAAAACTACTTCTCTGCCTTATACGAACATGGTAAGGGCAATATGGTTGAGAACAGCAACAACCGCTGGAGGATTCACTATAACAACCAGATAAAGGTGTTTAAATGGTTAGACTTTAATATGTCTACTAACCTTCACCTATTCAGAAATACAACCAGCGGACCAACATTAGACGAAATAAGCGGACTCTCGCCATACGAAATGATTCTAAACCCCGACGGAAGCTATGCAGAACAGCTGAACAACGTTAACCGTGAGCTACGTGCTCAAATACCTATAGGAGTACTACCATACAAAGACTGGACATATAACATTTTACGCGAAGCCCGTGCCCGAAAGCTTGAGGCAGAGCAGCTGAACACCAGAATACAAGCCGGACTTACGTTTAAGCTAATAGATGGCTTAAAGCTTACGTCGAGCATACAGTATGAGTATAATAAGGGCGAAGTTGAAAACCTATACACCGAAGATTCTTATCATACCCGTGATTTTGTAAACACCTGGATAGACTACGACCATAGCAAAGGTAAGCTGAATAAGCAGTATGTTCCTAAAGGTGCTATACTAAAAACCCAAAAGGTAACAGGAGAAAACTACGTATGGCGTAACCAGATAGATTTCAACAGAGTATTTGCCGATAAGCACGTAGTTGCCGTTGCCGGCGGGTTAGAAATTCAAGAGTATAAAACAAACTCGCAAAGAGACCCTTGGATATTTGGATACGATCCGGCTAGAAATTCATCGTCAACACTTAATGTTAACCCAACGGAGTCGGTAAAAGATATTTCGGGATCTGTACCATACGACATATTTCCCGGTGTTAATAACGCATCCAGAGAAGGTTTGCTTCCGGTATATAAATACCAACTCGACCGCTATGTATCAGTATATGGAAACGCATCGTACACCTTCAATGGCAAGTATAGCATAACAGGTAGCATTCGTAGCGATGCCTCTAACCTTATTGCCGACAACGCATCATACCGTTGGGCGCCGTTATGGTCTGTAGGGGGTAAATGGAACGCAACACAAGAAGGCTTTATGCAAAGTACCCGTTCGTGGCTCGATCGCTTAGCCCTTCGCTTAACATACGGATTTAACGGAAACGTTGAAAAAAGTACCTCGCATAAAACACTGCTCGGAATGAGCTCTGCCCCGTCTGCCACATTTGGTGGAGCTTATACCGGGTCTGTAGTATTTGGTAATCCGGAGCTGCGTTGGGAAAAAACCAGCTCGGTAAACTTGGGTATAGACTTCTCTTTGTTTAGCAACTTGGTTTTTGGTAGCATCGATATATACAGCAAAAAAGGTAAAGATATTATCGGCGAAATAGCGTTGCCTTCGGTATTGGGTACAACAACTCAAAAAATGAACAATGCAGAGATCAGCAACCAGGGGATAGAGCTGGAAGCTGGTGTTAATACAAAAGTAACCAACGATATCAGCTTTACCGGTAAGCTAACATACGCTTATAATAAGAACAAAGTTCTTAACCTGTATAACCCCAGCGTTTATGCGCATCAAATGGTTGGGGATGTTACCTCAAGGAAGCCTGCTTATGTAGAAGGATATGCAGTTGATGGTATTTGGGCATATAACTACTTAGGTATGATTAACGGAATACCGCATGTTGAGGGTATCAATGGAGAAGCCTGCTCAATGAATGATGTTTCTCTCCACCTCAGAAGCGCAGGGTTACAGTTTCTAAAATACCAAGGCTCGGGCATTGCTCCGCATACCCTTGGGGTTAACCTAAGCTTCAGCGGATATGGCTTTACGCTATCGGCATTTGTAAACGGTACGTTCGGAGGCCACTTCCGCAACCCTACGTTTAACTATACAGCAGTTGGTAGAGATAAAGTTGTTATCCCTGAGTTTGTCAGCGATGTTATTAACGGATCGAATAAGGTTCCGTCTTGGCCCCTTCCCAATACTCACCAAAATTACTTATGGTACAGATATGTTCCTTATCTGCAATCGGTGGTAGAAAGCTCGTCGTTTATTAAGCTGAAAGAAATAAACCTTGAGTATAACCTGCCCGCTCGTTGGACTGATGCCGTAGGTATTGGCAACACCAGAGTCTTTGCACAAGTGCGCGATTTGGGTTGTATATGGACAAACAACAGCAAAGGTTACGACCCCGAATGGTTACCCGGAACGCTAAAGCCTTCATCAACCTATGCTTTTGGTATCAACGTTAACTTTTAAAACATTGGAGATATGAAAAAAATATACTTACTAATAGCACTCTCTTGTACGCTACTGCTCACAGGCTGCGAAGACTTTCTATCGGAAATGCCGACAAAATCGACATCTGATCCGATTGAACGACTTGAGCAGCTGGAAGCTTTATTGGATAACCCCGACTACTCCCGAATGGCTCATCTAGGTGCTGCCTTTTCAAGTGACGACTGCAGCGTTTCGTACGATGTAGTAGAAAAATATCCAAGCATAAGCCCCGAAAATCTATATCACTATGTGTTTAATATCCAAGATGTAGAAAATCAGATATCAGATAACCTGTGGACTAACAGCTACAGCCTTATTTACAAAATGAATCTTATTCTAGAAAATGTAGATAAGGTAAGCGGCTCTGATGCCGATAAAGCCAGAGTAAAAGCCGAAGCTTATTTTTACAGAGCATATACTTACTGGGAGCTGGCTAACGAATACTGCCTGCCTTATGCTCCTCAGAATATGAACGAGCAGGGATTGCCCAAAAGGTTAACCACTAGTATGAATGAAGATCTTACACGTACTACTTTACAGGAAACCTACGACCAGATAGACAGAGATATTGAGGAAGCACTAAAGATTGATAAGGTTGCCCGCGACCGTGCATGGCGTGGTAGCAAAGCCGCTGTTCAGGCGTTCCTGTCACGTTACTACCTACACCGTGGAGAGTATAATAAAGCTATTACGGCTGCCGATTTTGCGTTAAATAACCTCGGTAAAACAGCCTTAAAAGACTATAATACGCTATTGCCTTCTACCAGCCAGAACGGAGGAAGCGAGCTTCAAGATCAAAGGCTCAATAATGCTGTAGTAGATTGGCAGGAGTTCTTCTTTATGAGGTATGCTTACTTAGGTACACAATGGTTTATACCCAGCGATGAGCTGATTGCTTTATACGACCAAACAAACGATATGCGCTACAAATGGTTCTTTACGGCTCCTTATCCTCGTTTTGGCACCTCTGCCACATTTAAAACCCTTCCTAATAACTGCCGCTACAACGTTTTTGGTGATGGATCAATATTGATGTGCGGGCCTACCATTCAGGAAGTCATGCTAAATAAGGCTGAAGCAATGGTACGCGTTAGCTCGCCGGATATTTCGGGCGCTATGAGCATAATCAATAAGCTACGCGAAAACCGCCTAGCTCCGCATGTCGGTAGAGACCTTACAGCTTCTACAAAAGAAGAAGCTTTAAAGAAAATACTGGAAGAAAGAAGAAGAGAGCTAGCATTTGCTCATCGCTGGTGGGATATTCGTCGTTTCTCCGTAAACGAAACACCTCAAGATGATGTATCAATTACCCGCGAATTCTACGTGGTAACAAAAGGTATCATCGACAAATCTCAGAAGCTAACGTACACCCTTCCTGTAGGCAGCAGGCGCTATGCCCTTCCTATCAACGGTGTTAATATCGATGCTTCCAGGGGTAAAATAAAACAAAATACATATTAGGCATAATTCATATGAGGCTGTCTAAAAACAGCTGTTTTAGGCAGCCTCATTAAACATTTAAAATACAATGAAACGAACAATTATTGTCGGGATAGCAGCAATTCTTTTTTGCTCTTGCCAAGATTCACAACCTACAACCGTTCATCTTAAAGGAAAGCTTAGCGTTCAACCTCCTGTAACATTAGCGTACGATGGTGCCGTATCAATGCTTGGCGATAGCAAAAATATACTCCTTAACGTTGATAGCAACGGTGCTTTCGATACCATTATTAATATAGATAAACCTGCATACTACTCTATAAGACGTAATACCCTTTACCTTACTCCGGGCGATGATATGGAGATTTATATAACCGAAAGCAGTACCGAGGCAACCTTTACAGGTAAAGGAGCAGAAGCAAACGAGTACATGAAATACAGGCTATTCCCGAAAGGCGGGTCATTTTTAGAGGCCGGAAGAAATGTACGCAGCTCGTTTACCAAAACCAAAGCTACTATCGATAGTCTGGCAGTATTGCGTCTTGAGCAGCTAAATGCGCTAACCGAAGTATCGGACGAGTTTAAAACTTTGGAAACCGCCCGCATTAATGCCGATATCGTTAACAGCTGCATCAGCTACCTTGGCTATTCAAAATACTATGGAAACGTTCGAGACAATTCTAAAGAAGAATACGACAAACAGGTAGCAATAGCTATAGACACCATTGCTCCTGTAGTAAACCCTATTATCCAGAAGCTAAACGAAGATAAGTATCTTGATGTTGCTGTTGTTCGTAATATCTTCTACTATGCCAATAGCGATCACTATAAAAAATGTTTCGACGGAATAGCCCCCAGTCAGCGAAGAGGTGAGCTATATACCGCAGAAGAGTACATCAATCAGCTGAGGGAAAGCGTTACCCTTGAAAAAATTAATGAATACACAGAAGCAGCAAATCAGCTGAAAAACGAAGATTTTAAAGCAGAACTCTTAACGAAAATAGAGCAGGGTTCGAAGCTATTACCCGGTAAACCTGCCATTGACTTCGAAATGGAAACAGCCGATGGTCAAAAGCTTATGCTAAGCAGCTTTAAAGGCAAACCTTTATATATCGACTTATGGGCTACATGGTGCGGTCCGTGCAAAGCAGAAGCTCCTCATTTTAATAAGCTGGCAAAAGAGTTTAAAGGTAAGGATATCGTCTTTCTTAAAATTTCTACAGACAAAAAAAGAAGCGATTGGACTAAATACTTAGAGCACGACGATTCCGGGCTGACTTCGTACATTTCAAACGATATTAAGCTAAACGATTGGGCTGTATACTATATTCCCCGCTTCATACTAGTTGATAAGGATTTTAATATTATAGATGCCTACGCTAAACGTCCGTCAGAAGAAGACATTATCGATGTTCTAAACGGGCTGCTTATGTAAGCCTTAACGTTTTTCACTCCCTGCTAATAGCTTAAGAAAAGATTAAGGGTTAGTGGTAATATTAGCAGGGATTTTTTATAAATATTTATAGACATGTGGTTCTTAACATTTTAAA
>JAVBOE010000062.1:0-35154 GCA_031550925.1 Bacteroidales bacterium
TTACTTGGCGAGTTTCCTGCTCAAATCGCAAGAGGAGAAGATTCGCCTCTGTTAGCCATACCTAACAACTTACCTGTGGATTTGCCATCGTCGTTACTACAACGCCGACCCGATGTACGCATGGCCGAACAGCAGCTACGCGAGGCAAATGCCAAAGTAGGTGTCGCGTTAACCAATATGTTTCCTACAATTAAGCTTACGGGTAACGCCGGTATTGAGAACACCGAACTAACCGATTTCTTGAAAAGTCCGGCATGGTTTATATCGGGAGCAGTAACAGGTCCACTCTTCAACATGGGCCGAAACAGGGCTGCACATAAAGCAGCACAAGCAGTATATGAGCAAGAGGTATATAGCTACGAAAAGAAAATTTTAGATGTTTTTCGTGAAGTAAATAGCGCTATCTCAACATTTGTAAAGACAAAAGAAATGTATAAATCGGCCGAAGCGCTTTACGAATCAGCAAAATCTTACCACGAGCTGGCGGTTCTGCAATACATAAATGGTGTAATCAACTACCTTGATGTGCTGGATGCCCAACGCCAGCTGTTTGATGCCGAAATATACCTAAATGACGCTTTACTCAATGAGCTAACTGCAACCGTAAGCTTATACAAAGTACTAGGTGGCGGACTTTTAATGTGATAATTCGAAAATGTGGAAATTTAAAAATGAAAAATGAGGGTGTATAATTTCTACATCCTCATTTTCAAATTATCGAATTAACTAATTTGCTAATTAACTAAAGCCTTGCATGCTGCATAAACGCTTATATACGCCATTTAGCGCAATAAGTTCTGTATGTGTTCCGCGCTCAACAATTTCTCCTGCTTGCAAAACAATAATCTGATCGGCGTGCTGTATGGTCGATAAACGGTGAGCAACAACAACAGATGTACGGCTTTTCATCAGCCTAGTTAGCGCATCTTGTACCATACGTTCAGACTCGGTATCAAGTGCGGATGTAGCTTCATCCAAAATCAGAATCGGCGGATTGCGAAGTACGGCACGTGCTATAGCCAATCGCTGGCGTTGTCCGCCCGATAGCTTCCCACCTCTATCACCAATGTTCGTATAGTAACCGCTTTCCATGTGAACGATGAATTCGTGAGCGTTGGCAATCTTTGCAGCCTCAATAACATCTTCCTCCTTCACGCCTTGTAACCCAAAAGCAATATTATTGAATACGGTATCGTTAAACAGTATAGCCTCTTGTGTTACAATACCCATAAGGCTTATAAGGTCTTTTGGCTGATAGTCTTTTATATTAACGTTATCAAGTAAAATTTCCCCACTTGTAACATCATAATAACGAGGAATAAGATCGGCAATGGTAGATTTACCGGAGCCTGAGTGCCCGACAAGCGCCACCATCTTTCCCTTTTCAATACTAAAATTTATGTGCTTTAATACTTGCGTATCGGTATTGTAGCAAAAGCTAACATCACGAAATTCTATCTCATCCTTAAACTCTTTTATACCAACAGGATGTTCCGATTTCTTAACCGTTACAGGCGTATCAAGAACCGCAAATATACGGTTAGCTGATGCCATACCACGCTGTACGTTAGTGTATGCTCTGGTAATTTCTTTTACAGGATTAAGTATTTGATAGTATAGCCCAAGATAAGCTACTAATTCAGACACGCTCATGTTAGATTGACCTCTTAGGATATACCATCCGCCAAAAAGTAAAACACCTGCAGCTACAGTAATTCCAAGGAACTCAGACATTGGCGATGCCATATCCTGACGATAAAGCATCTTATTCATCGTCTTACGATGCTTCTCGTTCAGTTCATCAAACTTTCCTCTTACATACTTCTGTGCATTGAAAGCCTTTACAATTCTGGCTCCCGAGATAGTCTCCTCTGTCATGCTAAGAATTTCTCCTTGCAAATCTTGTGCTTCTCTCGCGCTTCTTTTCAAACGCTTTGATATTTTTCCGATAAAATATCCGGAAAGCGGAAGTGCTATAAGCGTTATTATTGTTAGCTGATGCGATAGATAGAACAGCGCGATCAACGTTACAACAATAACAATAGGATCTTTAAACAACACCTTAAACGATACGATTACCGAACTCTGTACCTCCGTAACATCGTTAGACATACTTGAAAGTAGGTTACCCTTACGCTGATCGTTAAAATAGCCAATGCTTAACCTGCTGATTTTATTGTAAACCTCTTCACGTATATTTTTTACCACATAGGTGCCCATATTAGACATTACACGTTGTCCCATATAGGTAAAGAAGTTGGCAAGGAATGAAGCGAGAACCAAAGCCGTGCACACAAAAATAAGTGCACCCATAGGTCCGCTGGTATTCAAAATGCCTACTATGTAATACTTAAATACTCCGACAAAATATTCTGCCGTAAGGCTAAACTCGGGCATAACCGCTATCGAGCCATACCTTCCGGGGTCAAAAATTACATCCAATAAAGGAATGATAAGTATATAGTTCAGCAAGCTGAAAATTGTTCCGGGAATAACAAATGCTAAATAGCGAGGCCAAAACTTAGTATATGGCTTCGCAAATGATAGCAGGCGTGCAAAATTTTTATTCATGAATGGGTAATGGGTGAGATAAAGAGACTATTTTACTTCCTCAAAGTCAACGTAATCGCCTACATCCTTTGCAACAGTTTTTTTCTTTTTATTGTTGACAGAAGTATCTTTGTTAATGCTTACTTCCCCCTCTCTCTTATTGTTTTGTTGACCTTGACCTGTAAAACCAAAACGTTTCTGCATGCGCTTTACATACCACTTCAAGATATATGGCGCCAATAAGCGCAATATATATCCTAGTACAAAAAACGACAGTATAATTATCAGTAAAACTTCCATATTTTATTTTCAATTCAACTATATCGCTTGAATATCAATAGATATAGCGTTTTTTATTTATTTTCTTTCAACCTTTCCATCCGCTAGATAGATAACAACAATTCTACCTTCTGTATCTTCGCATGTTATACGTGGCGGATTTACCAAGCCTTTAAACTCGCTATCTTTAGCTTTTACTATCTTCTCTTTCGGCTTTACCCTATCGTCTCCTCGTCGATGTAAAATGTACACGTTGCTTTCATCAGCAAATACAATGTAATCTTTATCTTCTATCCTAAAGAAGTTGATAGGCTCGGTAACTATCGACTCTGTTTGCTTAACACTCCACCCTTCAACAGGCTTTCCGTTCTTGTCGTATAGATATACCTTTCTATCAGCACAAGCAACAAATATACGATAATCCTTGGTATTTCCATAGTCATATACCGCAATGCCATTAGTAGCCTTTGCCGGAAGCGTTATTGGGAAACCCTTAGCTGTATTTCCTTCTGCCGTCATCATGTATATCAGCGAATCGGTGTTAAATATCCAATTATAGTTCCCCTTGCCCGTCATATCACATATCTCAACATTACGGATAACGCCATCTGTCGGTGCGATAATCGTACCTCCATCAAGCTGTGTTATCGTAAGTGAGAAATCTTTATCTTGTTCTAAAAGGAATCGTTTTTTACCTTCGGAAACAGCTTTCCGGAACAGCTGTACTTTTTGTTCTTCTGCTTTTTTATCCTTATCCGTATGTGTTAATTCAGGTTCATCATCAACCACCTCCGTACTCCAATCGGGATTAGGACGAATAGGCGTAACAATATTACAATATAACGTATTATTGATAGACGAGAGCTGAAACGTAAGCCTGCTCTGCAGGTTAAACTTACCAATGGTTAGCACGTTGTTACCAAAACTTTTTAAATCTTGATATGTAAAGGTAGATGCGTCATTAAGGATGTATGGCTCGAATTTAAGCTCATTCAAGGTTTGCGCAAATGTTTTTTTCTTTTCCTTTACTTCATCCAGTATTCGTCGAGAGCTGGAGAACATTAAATAGCTATCTGTATAAGCAAAGTAAGCTTCGTTATTTTGCTTGAAAGCACCGCCTAACAATAGTCCTATTGCTCCATTGATAGGATTCAGGTCGCCTTCTCGCGACAATGTTCGAAGCATAGCTACAGCATTATCAACGCTGGCAACTTTCATCAAAGTCAACCACTCGCCTACGTTTTTACCTGTAGGGATATAAGCAATAGCAAGCTCTTGAGGGAGCATATCGGTAATAAACGTACGGATATTTGTGTTTAACGAATCGCTCATGTCCGCAACACTTTGCAGGTATGATGTATGCTGATCTTTCGATTGCAAATACGATTCATAGTAGGTAAGCAACGAGTCGAGATTAGAAAACGAAGCCCCCTGAACATACGCAGAAGCATACGGCAGATACTGAAAATACTCGGCTTCAACCGCAGGTTTATCAAACAATGGATTATTGACTGCCGCAAGTCCGTTACCCGACCAAAATCCCGTAAGGTTACTCAACTTTCCACGCACATTCACGTCCAAAGCCATCCAGCCTGTTGATGAAGAAAACGAGAAGACATCCAGCAACCCTCTGCTATTCTTACGACCAAAAGGATTTGACGAAACGGTAGAAAGCAAATCTCCATTGATAAAAAGATTAATGGTAGCATTATCTCCGGCCGTACTTAGCGCTGATATTAGCTGTTCACTGTTAACCAGCGATTCTTCCCTATCCCATTGTGCCGCCGACGAAACAACAAGCTGTTCAGACGTTGAAAGCATTACAATATGCTGTAGCTGCCGAAAATGCAAGCAAGTGTTGCTCTCAAATATCAGCTCTCCTGAATTTGCGGTATTAGACCTAATATATGCGGGGCTCTTACCGCTTATCAAACGCTGGGTAAACTTTTCTCTCAGCTCTTCTTTCGGAAAAACCACGTAATATATTAAACCCGAAAGACCCGCGCTATCTACCGGATGCGACGATACTACAAGGTAAGAAGGGATCTTGGTATTTAATGTAGAATCCTTACTTAGCCAATGTTGGTTGAGCAGCATAAAAACATCCTCAGATTCGTTTGCCTCTAAGCACGAAAGCGCATGCATAACCTGGCTGGGATCGTTTACACGCATAATAAACAAGGCATCTAACGGAACTGCTTTAAATACATCTATCCGTTGAGGTCGGCTTTTGCTTATCAGTACAAAATACCCCAAAGCAACTGCTGCTAAGAAAGCAGCTACCGCTATACCAATTGCGATTTTTTTAACCATTTTTTCGTGCTATACAGCTCCAAAGATAGTAAATAATGAATTAATCGTAAATCGTTAGTCGTTAAGGGGAAAACAGGTCGTTCTAGGTATGCAGTCTTACAATTAAATAAACCGCAATGACAGGAATTTCCGAATAACCCTTAACTCTTAACGCTTTTTGCCATTCTTATCGCAAATTTGTACCTTTACAGGTTCATAAAACATGCTATATGCCCTACACGCTTAAAGTTGTTGATAGTAAAAGAGCAGAAAAAGACTTCTTAAGCTTTCCTGCCGAACTTTACAAAAATGACCCAAACTATATCCGGCCATTAGACTTCGATATTAAAAAGATATTTGACGCCAGAAAAAACAAGTTCTTAGCAAGCGGCAAGGCTATACGCTGGTTGCTATATAACGATCAAAATAAAATTGTGGGACGTGTCGCTGCATTCATTAATACGCAAACGCTACACGATAACGACCAACCTACAGGCGGCATGGGTTTCTTCGATTGTATTAACGATAAAGAAGCGGCGTTCTTGCTGTTTGATACCTGTAAAAATTGGTTGAAAGAAAATGGCATGGAAGCTATGGATGGTCCTATAAACCTTGGCGAGCGCGATAACTGGTGGGGTTTACTGGTTGATGGTTTTTTACCTCCATCGTATGGTATGAACTATAACGCGCCATACTACCAAGAGCTGTTTGAGGCATATGGATTCAAAAACTACTTTTACCAATACTCATACCTTCGCCCTATTAGCTGGGATAATCTATCGGAAGCGTTGAAAGAAAAGGCTGAGAGAGTTTCGCATAATCCGGATTATAGATACGAATATGCTTCTAAAAAGAATCTGAAAAAAGCCGCCGAAAACTTCTGCTATATTTACAATAAGGCATGGGTACAGCATAGTAGCATTCCGCCTATGACGATCAGGCATGCTATGGAGCTGGTAAAAAAAATAAAACCTATCATGGACGAAAGGCTTATCTTCTTTATGTACCATAAGGATGAGCCCATCAGCTTTTTTATTCAGATACCGGAAATCAACCAGGCAATTCGCTACATTAACGGAAAATCGGATATCTTTCATCTGCTAAAGATGCTATATTTACTTAAAAAGAAGAAAGTGTGCAATCGCATTCTCGGGCTTGTGTTCGGCATTATTCCAGAATTTCGCGGACGCGGCGTTGAAGGCGCAATGGTTATGAAATTTGCTGAGCTGGCCTTTAGTAAAGGCTTTCCGTATAAAGATATAGACCTTACATGGGTAGGTGATTTCAACCCCGCAATGATGCGATTTCAGCAGCAAATAGGTGGTTCTGTACACAAAACACATGCCACATACCGTTTGCTATTTGATGAATATAAGCAAGAACATGAGTTTAAGCGCTACCCGAGAATGGGAAAAGAAAAGAAATAAATTTGAGAATATGCCAATGTGCTGATATGAAAATGCTATTAATACGACAGTTTCTCCTATCTTTTTTCCATTTTCATATTATCACATTTACATATTAGCTCATTGTTTTTCTAAGCCTAGCTCTTCTGCCTTTTGCTCCATAAAACGGTAGGCTTCTTTATAATCGTTGCGGATAACACCATCAAGTATGGCATCTTTAATAGCATCTTTAATTAGGCCTACCTCTCTGCTAGGTTGTAGTCCATAGATTTCCATAATCAGCTCGCCTGAGATAGGTGGCTGGAAGTTTCTTATAGCATCCTTTTCCTCAATTTCTTTCAGCTTTTGGCGCACCAGCTGAAAGTTTGCTAAATGACGCTTTACCGTCTTCTCGTTCTTAGAAGTAATATCTGCTTCGCACAACAGCATAAGGTCTTCTAGCTCATCGCCTGCATCGAACAGCAGACGACGAATAGCCGAATCGGTTACCTCTTCCTGCGATAGCACAATAGGTCTCAAATGCAGCAATACCAACTTCTGCACGTATTTCATTTTTTCGTTTAACGGTAGCTTCAGCTGCTTAAAGATTTTAGGAACCATTTTAGCGCCCGAAAACTCATGTCCATGAAACGTCCAGCCCAGCTGCGAATCGTAACGTTTGCAAGCAGGTTTAGCAATATCGTGTAGTAATGCAGCCCACAATAACCAAAGGTTATCGCTTTGCTTGCGTACATTATCTACCACCTCTAAGGTATGGTAAAAGTTGTCTTTATGCTGCTTTCCATCAACCGTATCAACACCTTTAAGAGTCTGCAGCTGTGGAAATATTACGTTAAGCAACCCAGATTCTTCGAGCAGCTTAAATCCTAGTGAAGGTTGAGGTGATAGCAAAATTTTGTGCAGCTCTTCGCTAACCCGCTCCATTGATAGAATTTCCATTCTACCTTTATTTCTACCGATAGCATCAAATGTATCATCGGTAATCTTAAAATTCAGCTGCGATGCAAAACGTATGGCACGTAACATGCGTAGAGGATCGTCTGAAAATGTAATATTGGGATTAAGCGGTGTACGTATAAGCCCATGCTTAAGATCCTGCAAACCTTGGAACGGATCTATCAGCTCTCCGAAGCTATCTTTATTCAGGCTGAACGCAAGTGCATTCATCGTAAAATCGCGCCGATTCTGGTCATCTTCCAATGTGCCATCTTCGACTATTGGCTTACGAGAACCTCGGTTATACGATTCTTTTCGCGCACCGACAAATTCTACCTCAATATCGCCATAGCGTAGCATTGCCGTACCAAAGTTGGCAAACACAGATACCTTACTGCCTATGCGACTTCCAAACTTTTCGGCAAGCTGTATGCCGCTGCCCAATACAACAATATCAATATCTTTTGAGGGACGCTGCAAAAAGTAGTCGCGCACATATCCGCCAATAACATAAGCCTGCACACCTAGCTCTTCGACAATAGCCGAGAGCTGGTTAAAAAGCGCATCCAGCTTAGGATTGTCGCTTAAATCAAATTGAACGTTATTTAAGTTATTACTTGTCAAAATATCAATATTTAATTCGAAAAAGCCCACCCCAACCCTCCCTTTGGGAGGGTTGGGGTGGGCTTCCAATTACAAAAGTATTCAAAAACCATCAAACTACCACAAAAAGAAAGAGGAGCATTGCTGCCCCTCTTAACCAAAAACTATGATAAGCTGTTTTTACACAGCTATGATAAGAACCCTAACAAGATACCCGCCGCAACTGCACTACCAATAACTCCCGCAACGTTGGGACCCATAGCGTGCATAAGCAGATAGTTGGTTTTATCGTACTCTAAACCTACGTGGTTAGAGATTCGTGCAGAATCGGGTACTGCCGATACTCCAGAGTTTCCAATAAGCGGATTAATCTTATTACCTTGCTTAAGAAACAGGTTAAAGAACTTCACAAATAGTACTCCGGCAGCCGTAGCAATGATAAATGACAACGCACCTAGTCCAAAAATACCAAGCGATTTCATGGTTAAGAACTTAGTTGCCTGAGTAGAAGCACCTACTGTTAATCCTAATAAAATGGTGATAACATCAATTAGCGGTCCACTAGCTGTATCTGCCAAACGACGAGTAACGCCACTCTCTTTAAGCAAGTTACCAAAGAACAGCATACCCAACAATGGAAGACCCGATGGCACAATGAGCGTCGTCATCAACAAACCGAGTATGGGGAATAGTACCTTTTCGTTTTTTGAAACAACACGGGGTGGCTTCATCTTAATTAAACGCTCTTTCTTTCCGGTAAGCAGCCTCATAATTGGCGGCTGAATTACAGGAACTAACGCCATATATGAGTATGCCGAAACGGCAATTGCCCCCATTAAATCCGGAGCTAGCTTAGATGATAAGAAAATAGCTGTAGGGCCGTCTGCACCACCAATAATACCAATTGCTCCAGCCTCGTTTGGAGAGAAGCCTAATAGCAAAGCTAATACATACGCTCCAAAAATACCAAACTGCGCCGCGGCTCCAATAAGCATAAGCTTAGGATTAGAGATAAGGGCCGAGAAATCGGTCATGGCCCCAATACCCAAGAAAATGAGCGGAGGATACCAACCCTGTACAACACCTTGGTAAAGAATGTTTAAAACCGATCCTTGTTCGTAGATACCAACCTGAAATCCGGCAGCTGTATCAAACGGAATATTTCCGATAAGAATACCAAATCCTATAGGAACAAGCAACATTGGTTCAAACTCTTTCTTAATACCGAGGTAAAGAAAGAATAAACCAACGAGGAGCATTACAACGTGACCTACCGTAAAATGCGCAAAAGCCGTGTACGATAAGAATGTATTTAGGTTATCACCTAAAAATTGAAAAAACCCTTCTCCTTGAACTTCTAAAAATCTCATATGCTTATCCTATTACAATAAGGTCTGCACCTTCGAGAACCGAATCTCCTTTGCCCACCTTTATTTCAATTACTTTACCGTCTCTATCAGAGTTGATGTTGTTCTCCATCTTCATTGCTTCCAATAGCACAACCTTTTGCCCTGCTTTTACTTCATCCCCAACCTTTACGCTAACTTCTAAAATAACGCCGGGAAGTGGTGATTTAACGGTTCCTTTTCCACCAGATGCTGCAGCAGGACTGCTTGAGCCCGAAGCAACAGGGGCAGAAGGTTTCGCTACAGTAGAGTCAACTGCTTTAGGTGCAGCAGCAGGTTTTACTATTTTAGGACGTGAGCTAGGCTTATTAAGCTCGCCTTCAACCTCCACGCTGTAAGGCATACCATTAACTTCTACTTTAGCAATGTTACCCTCAACACTACCAACTGTAATATTGTATTCGTTACCGTTTATCTTTATTTTGAACTCGTTATTCATTGCTGACTATTTTTTATTAACTGTGGGGGTTTGACGTAATGTATAAATCTTAGAACTCCATGGAGAGTAGTTTCGCGTTACCTTATCAATCGTAAGAATTGTACTCTCTTCATCGTGAATTTCATTTTGATATAGATAAAGAGCGTATGCAATTGCGGCATAAACTTCTCCAGAACCTTCTCCGGGAACAACCGTACTCTCCTTAACATTAGTTGTAGGAAGACCTTGCGCTTTCAAAGCGTTTCTCTTGCTCTTCTTCACATTATAATGTCCGATAGTTCTAAACACACCATATAGTAAAATAAGCGCAGTAAATACCACCATCATGGCAGTAGCAGCCATACCCAATCCAGTAGGATCATTCGTCAAAAATCGTTGATTTGCCGAGTCCTGATCTTTCAAGTGGTTATTTGTACTGGGAGTTGTGTGCGATAATACGGTAGCCATATCAACAGTTACCTTCTTTCCGCTAGCATCTTTTTCCTTCACAAAACGTATTCCATCTTCCGGAAGCCCAAACGACTGATTGGGAAGAAGTACGGGGATTGTCATACTATCAATTAACGTACGACCATTAGAATCGAACAGGGCAATAAAGTTTTTCTTAGTAGGATCAAACTTAAAGTTTATGTGGAATGTTCCTCTAAAGCCTAAATCATCTACCCAAAATAGAATATGCTGGCGTGGTTGAATTCGTGTAAGTACGTCTCCTTTAGGTATAAAATATTTAGTGGGATTATTCATGTCATCTGTAAGATAACATCCGCCTATATTGACTGTTCCGTATGATGTATTGAAAATTTCAACCCATGCTTCTTGTTCTCCGAAATCATCTTGGAAATCGCTGACATTAGTTACCAATACTTCGTTAATACGAAGATCGGTTGCGCTCTGCGAAAATCCCAAATATGATAGCAGCAAAAAACTTGTTGTAAAAATGATCTTTGCTATTTTTTTCATCTGATTAAGTAAGTAAGTGTGTATATATTTTAGTCTCTATGTTTTGTATCAAAATTTACCTTGCCTATGCATGCAAAAAATCTGATCTTTATAAGCTTGGTAAAATACCAACTTATATAACAAGGTATTTCTTAGAATAATATGAAAGCTATATAATAGCAATAAGTCCTTATTGGACTTTCTTTTGCTTTAGAAAACTTTTGCACCAATACAAAGGTAAAAAAGATAAAGCAAATATTTTTTTCAAATTAGCAATTGTTGTTGTAGAATATGAAAAATATTGCAATAACTGTAACAGCTTGCAGCTATAACAAATAAGAGAGAGCCTAAAATGTTAGGTTCTCTCTTATTTAGTATATACTATCCTATAATAATAAGATCGTCTCCTTCAAGAACAGAATCGCCCTTGTTTACTTTAATAGCAACAACTTTACCGTTTTTATCGGCATTAATGTTGTTTTCCATTTTCATGGCTTCAAGAACTAAAACCTTTTGTCCGGATTTTACTTCATCGCCAACCTTAACATTAATGTCAATAATTACACCAGGAAGCGGAGATACAATAGCCGATCCACCGCTTGTAGCAGCCGCCGCAGCTGGTTTTGCTACTGGTGCCGCAGCAGGTTTCGCTGCTGGAGCAGGTTTTGCAACCTTAGCAGCCGGAGCCTCAGCAACCACTTCTTGCTTTGGCTTGCTTACCGGTGCAGTAAAAGTCATTCCGTTTGCATTCTCAAAATTAACGTCAAATGACAACCCGTTAACTTCTACCTGAGCTTCATTACCCTCAATGCTTTCAACGTTTACGAAGTAGTCGTTACCGTTTACTGTTATTTTAAACTGATTCATTTCTCTTACTTTTTCACTGTTGGAATTTGACGTAGGGTAAGTATTTTCGAGCCCCATGGTGTATCTGTTGCTTTCCTGTTAAAGGTTAACACCGCGCTTTCCACATCATGAGGACCTTCATCTTGTTGACAAAGGCATAGTGCCATTGCTATGGCAACATAAACTTCTCCCGATATTTTCTTTTCCATTTTAATGCTTATAATGGTAAATTATCGTGCTTCTTAGCAGGATTCACTAACTTCTTAGTAGCTAACGACTGTAATGCTCTGATTATACGGAAACGTGTATTACGTGGTTCTATTACATCGTCAATGTAACCATACTTAGCAGCATTGTAAGGATTAGCAAACGCATCGCGGTATTCTTTTTCCTTTTCAGCAGCCATAGCCTTAGGATCTTCGGCAGCAGCAACTTCTTTGTTGAATAGTACTTCGATAGCACCCGATGGTCCCATAACTGCGATCTCTGCAGTTGGCCAAGCGTAGTTAATATCGCCGCGTAGGTGCTTAGAGCTCATTACGCAGTATGCTCCACCGTATGATTTACGTAGAGTAACAGCAATCTTCGGAACAGTTGCTTCGCCATAAGCATAAAGCAGCTTAGCACCATGAAGAATAACCGCGCCATACTCTTGACCTGTACCGGGTAAGAATCCGGGTACATCTACAAGCGTTACCAACGGAATGTTGAACGCGTCGCAGAAACGTACAAAACGCGCAGCCTTACGAGACGCGTTGATATCTAACACACCTGCAAGTACTTTAGGCTGGTTGGCAACGATACCAACAGATATACCGTTGAAACGTGCAAAACCGGTAATAATGTTAGCTGCGAAATCGCGCTGTACATCTAAGAAGATACCATCGTCCACAATAGCACCAATAACTTCATACATATCGTATGGTTTGTTAGGGCTATCTGGGATAATATTGTTTAACGAATCTTCTAATCTATCAATAGGGTCGTTGGTTTCAACGATAGGTGCTTCTTCTAAGTTATTTTGAGGAAGGAAGCTTAGCAGCTGCTTAATCAGAGCAAGTCCGTCTTCTTCGCTATCAACTGCAAAGTGTGCTACACCTGACTTTGAAGCGTGTACGCTTGCACCACCAAGCTGTTCTTGAGTTACATCTTCGCCTGTTACAGTCTTTACAACCTTAGGTCCGGTAAGGAACATATAGCTGGTACCCTTAGTCATGATAGTAAAGTCAGTAAGCGCAGGTGAGTAAACAGCACCACCGGCGCAAGGACCAAAAATAGCTGAGATCTGAGGAACAACACCAGATGCAAGAATGTTACGCTGGAAAATTTCGGCATAACCTGCCAATGCGTTAACGCCTTCTTGAATACGCGCGCCGCCTGAGTCGTTAATTCCGATAACAGGTGCACCCATCTTCATTGACTGATCCATGATCTTGCAAATTTTTTGCGCCATGGTTTCTGACAATGAACCACCAAATACGGTGAAATCTTGAGCATAAACATAAACCATGCGTCCGTCGATAGTACCATAACCGGTAACAACGCCATCGCCTAGGTATGTTTCTTTTTCTAACCCGAAGTTTACACAACGGTGTTGAACAAACATATCAAACTCCTCGAAGCTACCTTCGTCAAGTAGCATAGCAATACGCTCGCGAGCAGTATATTTTCCTTTTTGATGTTGTGAATCAATTCTCTTTTGGCCACCGCCAAGCCTAGCTTTTTCGCGTAGCTGAATTAACTCTTTTACTTTTTCTAATTGGTTGCTCATTATTTTAAGGGTGTTTATATTTTAGAATTTAAGTTTTTACTTTTTCTTAGGATCTTCGCAAAGTTCGGTAAGAACGCCTAAGGTTGATTTTGGATGAAGGAATGCGATTTCTAAACCTTCAGCACCTTTACGAGGAGCTTTATCGATAAGGCGAACGCCTTTTTCTTCAATTTCGTTTAACGCGTTTTGTACGCCGTCTGCAACAGCAAATGCAAGGTGGTGAATACCTTCACCTTTATTTTCAATAAATTTTGCGATAGTACTTTCAGGGCTGGTAGCTTCTAAAAGCTCTATCTTGGTTTGTCCAACCATAAAGAAAGCAGTCTTTACTTTTTGATCGGCAACTTCTTCGATGCTGTAACATTTCATTCCCAAAATATTTTCGTAGTAAGGAATAGCCTCTTCTAACGATTTAACAGCAATGCCTAAATGCTCAATGTGCGAAATTTTCATTTTATATAGATTTATTTATTGTTAATAATATCCAGTTAAATAATTCATTATCATGCATATAAACATGTAAAAATACACTTTTGTTTAATAGCCTACAAATGTACAGCTTATTAGAGAAAAGTGGGGTTTAAAAACAAGGTTTACAGCAGCAAACAAGTATGTTATTGAGCAGGAGTAATCGCTATTTGTTATTATAAACTTCACCAAACGAAGGGGGACTTAGCATAAAGAAGTTTAATACTCCCGTCATTTCAAATAACCCTTGTTATATACAAAAACCCGATTGCTTGGATTCAATCGGGCTAGTACACAGCTATATTACATTAAAACATTTTACTACTGCATTTACTTCATGTTGTGGTAAACGTTTTGTACGTCATCGTCGTCCTCAAACTTCTCGATTAGCTTATCTATTTGCACTTGCTCCTCGGCCGTTAACTCTTTAAGTTCGCCAGTTGGAATACGCTCAAAACCGCTACTCTCAACTTCGTAGCCGTTATCTTCGAGAAATTTCTGAATGGAGCCGAATGATTCAAATGCTCCGTATATAACAATCATACCATCTTGTTCAAAAACTTCTTCGCCCCCAGCATCTATCAGCTCCAGCTCCAGCTCTTCAATATCCACTCCTTCTTTCATCTTCACGTTGAAGTGGCATTTACGTTCAAACATAAACTCAACGCTGCCCGAAGTTCCCAACGAGCCGTTATACTTATTGAAATAGCTGCGAACGTTGGCAACCGTACGTGTTGGGTTATCGGTAGCTGTTTCGACAAGGAACGCTATACCATAAGGACCATAGCCCTCATAAACCATTTCTTTATAGTCGGATTGATCTTTTTCTACCGCACGCTTAATAGCACGTTCGATATTATCTTTAGGCATGTTCTCCGACTTTGCATTCTGAATCAGAGCGCGCAAGCGAGGATTTGTGTCAGGGTCTGTGCCGCCGGATTTAGCCGCGATAGTCATTTCCTTTCCTAACTTGGTAAACACTTTCGACATGTTACCCCAACGCTTCATTTTACGTTCTTTGCGAAACTCAAATGCTCTTCCCATTTTACTGATAGTTTATACGATGTATATGTACTTTATTATTTTTCTTCCATCTCTTGCTGAAGCGCAACCATACGAATGGCTGTAACAGCAGCCTCTGTGCCTTTATTCCCGTGTATTCCTCCGGCTCTTGCTTCTGCCTGCTCCATATTTTCGGTAGTAAGCAAGCCAAAAACAAACGGCATATTGTAAGCCATGTTAAGCTGAGTAACACCTTGCGTTACGCTTTGACAAATATAGTCGAAATGCGGAGTTTCTCCCTTAATCACACAGCCTAAGCAAATTATAGCGTCAACGCTGGTGTTTTCGGTCATAAGCTGGGCGCCCAATGTAAGCTCAAACGCACCCGGTACAGATTTAACAATAATGTCTTCCTCAGCGGCTCCATACTGACAAAGGGCTTCTACCGCTCCCTTTGCTAAAGCCTCTGTTACCGCGCTGTTCCATACCGAAACAACAACGGCGAATTTCATTCCTTTTGCCGAAGGCACTTCGCCCTCTACAACCGATAAGTTTTTTAAAGATGTGGCCATATACTAATATGCAAATATAATAATATGTAAATGTAACAATACTAGCAGAGGTCTAAATCCCCCTTTGGGGGTTTGGGGGCTTTAATAAAAGAAACCAAGAACATGGGCGCTCCTGGTTTAACTTTTCATTATAGCTATTAATTCTTTTGCGACAAGATATTAGCCCTTACAATTTCTTTGTCGGCTTCTTGGGCTTCCATTGTATTGGGGTAGTCTGTTTTTATTCGTTCGTATGCCTTAATGGCATCATTATAACGGTTAAGCTGTTCATATACCATAGCCGCTTTCATCAGGTATGATGCCGCATAGGTATTATCCTTATAGTTAGCGGCCTTCATAAAGTAGCTGGCTGCTTCGTTATAGTTGTTAAGCTCTACATAAGCATCTCCAATGGCAGCATAAGCTCTAGCTTGTATTATTTCATCGCTGCTGCTATAATTCTTTAGATGTTTAATGGCCTCATCAAAGCTACCTAGCTGAAGCTGACAAATACCGGCGTAGTATTGCGCAAGATTTCCGGCATCGGTAGAACCGAAATCTTCTATTACCTGAAGGAAACCGTAGTAGCTGCCGGGCTCTCCGTTAAGGGCTACACGGAATGAATCGATCTGGAATTGCTGCTCGGCCATGTACATCTGCGCTAAAGCCTCCTCATTACGCGGTTCGCTGTATAGCTTTTTATAGCCAATGTATATAAGCACAATTGCCACAATAGCACCTATTGCTATTATTATCGGCTTTTGGTATTTGGTTACAAAGTCTTCTGTCTTTTCAACAACTTCGCCTACAGAAATATGATGTTCTTGCTTTTTTGTGGGCTTTTGATTTTTTGCCATTGGTTTAAATGTTTTTACGAAACGCAAAAGTAAGCTTTTTTTCTATACGGAGAAATTAAATTTTAATGCTATATAGACTACAAGACTTAAAGACACAAAGACATTAAGATTTTTATTGATAATGAGAATATTATAAAAATGGATATGCAACTGTTTAGTAAGCTATATATTAGCAATACATTTGATCGAAGAGTTCAAACAGGCAATTTTCGTGCAGCTGCTAAAAGGGATAAACGTTACCCTTACCCTTACGGTCGACCGTTATGGTAGGGTTACCTTTACAGTATATATCGCCAACAGAGTAGATAGCTACATTTAATATGTTTGCAACATTTACGTAAAAATCGCCGGGACCGCGATGAGTAATATCGCAAGTTGACACTTCCAGCTCTTCGGCATGAATTGGTGCATTACCCCAGTTAGTAATTCCCAAGTATGACGAAATACCCTTTAGGCTGATATCTCCAACATTACGGTTATTGGTGCCAATACTTATGCTTCCTGTCTTAACAACCAGCTCTATACTTCCCGATGCGTCTTCGCTTAGTATCACTAAACCTGAGGTATATAATGTATCAACATTACTTATTATCCCATCGTTATGCGAGGTTATATTATTAATTTCTCCGTTATAGTATAACCGTATGGTGGTTTTATTATCGGGATTACGAACAAAATCAAACTTATTACTATCCTTAATAGTCAACATTCCGTTAGCTGCTAAAGACAGCTCCACTTTAGACAGTAGGTTAGACCATCCATCAAGTATAGCTTCAGATTTATCTGCTTTTTCCAGTATAACATTTATACCATTATAAACGGTAATACCTGTAAAAGCCCCTACTTCTCGTACTTCTGTCTTACGATCTCCACGAGTTTTCACAATATCCCACGCATCTTCGCTATCACAGCTTACAAGAAGGAGCATAAGCGTTATATATGTTAGCTGCTTTTTCATCTTATTCTATATATGCATCCTAATTCAATATAATCTGCTGCGGCATTATGGCTTTTCAACCCAAACTGAATGCCAACGCAATCTATAGGCATGTAACGTATAGTAAACCGTTGGTAGGCAATGCCGCTCTCATTTTGCTGGGCATAAAGGTATAAACCCAGCTGAAAGTTAGTGGAAGTCTTACCAAATAACAGCTCATAGCCCGCAGCCAGTCCCAATTTCGTAGTTTGTATATGGCTGATATTCCCATCGTAGTATAAAGCATTATGAATGGTATGATAATCGGAACCATCGTAAAACACATCAAACGAGCCATTAAAACGTGTAAATGCAAGGTGTTTTCTAGAAGCCTCGAACGACATACTTAGTACACCATGCTGGTCATCTCCTATATCTATTCTTTTTAATCCCCCTGATACTATTGCTCTATAGCTCCACTTTCTGAGTGCTAACTCCCCAGCCTCTTGATAGCCGTTTACTACCGGTTGCTTTTGCGGTTGCTTAAAAGAATGCCCCACTCCTATTTTTGCTGTAACAATGTTTATCCCGGAATTGGGTTTTTTAAATGAGCCGTTAGAGAAATGCGAAAGAGCAAAGCCTGTAAAAGCATAAGTGTTATCAGTAAGGCGAACATTCAGATCGAGCTGAAGCTGAAGAAAAGCGTTTACATGCGAGCCAATAGCTGAATTTTTATAGTTACTATGTCGGTCGAAAATCTTTTCAACGTATGCTGGTCCTGCGCTTGCTGTTATTGAGGGTCTAAACCTATGGTTACTTTTAAGCAGGTAAAACTTCATAAAAGGGTGCAGCGTATATGCTTTACCCATGTATGTAGGGCTACCTAAATCAATAACCGACAGCTTAAGTCCAAAATCGGGGTAGCCAAAAAAGCTGTGCCAAGGCTGGCTGCCATCGGCTTGCTTTGCCATATATAGCTCAACCATCCATGAACTCTGCTCCTTAAGAATGCTCATGTAGTTATGGTGGACGAGTAACGTACCAGTATGATAAGAACCTCCGGCTGTCCAACCAGCCGGCCATCCTTTCTTCTCTATATCTTGCTGCGCGCTTGCCATACTTACTATGGATAGCAACAAAGCAACAATAGCAATCTTTAGAACTGTGAATGAATATGTTCGCACTTTTAGCATTTGATCGATACAAAAAGTGCAAATGTAAAACTTTTAATATAAACAGCTAGCAATATACGAATAAAGCTAAAGAGCTGTGGTGCCTGTAACGTTCTTTACCATTCGTTTGCTTTGAACATTTTGTGTTAAATATTAGGGATTGGTCAAAAGTATAGATTTTGGGGATTGCTAAAAATGTATAGATAACAAGATATAAATCATTGATTTACACTATATTATCTATTTTTTAGTAGCATTCATGTTCGTGTTAATGATCATGATGGCGTATTCCCCGTTCAACCGTAATGTAGAGACAACAACAGCGCGGGCTCCAGGCTTTTAAGTCAATTCCCAAAAGCCGTTAACGATACAGCCTATGGGACAAACTATTCTACAAAACCCTTACAAGACCTAAATTTCTTAACTCCTTTTGGGGTTAGGGACTCCCTTTTGCATATCATGAGACTAAAATACTCGCCCTCTATCTACTTTTTACATTAACCCTTTATATCGAATTGAGGTTAAATAACAAAAGGACTACCAATCGGCAGTCCTTTTTATATACAATGTTATAACGGTTTACTTTAGACCTCTGTTCTTAAGAAGCGGATCGATATTGGGCTCCGAGCCACGGAAGTTAATATACATAACCATTTCGTCTTCCGAACCGCCGCGAGAAAGAACCTCATCACGGAACTTCTTAGCTGTAGCCTGATCGAAAATGTTACCGGCTTCTAAGAACGCGTCAAACGCATCAGCATCCAGCACTTCCGACCATAGGTAGCTGTAGTACCCTGCAGTATATCCACCACCCATAGTATGGCTAAAGTAGGTGCTACGATAGCGAGGAGGTATCTGTTTCAGCAAACCTATTTTCTGCATCGACTCTGTTTCAAACTTAAGCACATCAAGCTTTTCAGGAACCTCATTAAGTACGTGGTAATCCATATCAAGAATAGATGCCGCTGTATATTCAACGGTTTTAAAGCCTTGTCCGAATTTGCTACTTGCCTCTAACTTCTCAACCAATTCGGCTGGAATTACCTCTCCTGTTTGGTAATGCTTTGCATATACTGCTAACACTTCCGGTTGGAATGCCCAATGCTCGTTTATTTGTGACGGAAGCTCTACAAAATCGCGAGCAACACCACCTATACCTGAATATTTTACATCTCTAAAGAAGCTATGTAGCGCATGACCAAACTCATGGAATGTAGTTTCTACCTCATCAGCATTCAATAGAGAAGGCTTACCATCGGTAGGCGAAGGATAGTTACATACGTTGGTAACAATAGGAACTATGCGCTTGCCATTCTCATCGTAGCTCTGTCCGCGAAGTGCACCACACCATGCACCACTACGCTTAGCACCCGGGCGCGCATAGTAATCGGCATAGAATATGGCAAGCAGGCTACCATCGTTGTCGTACACCTCATAAGTTCTAACATCCTCGTGATATTTCGGCAGGTTAGTTACTTCTTTAAACGTAATGCCATAAAGCTTTTCGGCAACATAGAAAACACCGTTAATTACATTATCAATCGCAAAGTATGGGCGGAGCATTTCGTCGTTAAGTGCATACTTTTCTTTCATTACTTTTTCGCTGTAGTAGCGCCAATCCCAGCCTTGAACTTCTCCCTTAAGACCTTCTTTATTAGCCAGCTTCTGCATATCCGCCAGCTCTTGTTTTGCAACTGCCAAAGCAGGAGTCCATACGTTATTAAGCAAATCGTAAACATTCTCGGCATTCTTAGCCATACGATCTTCTAATGCGAACGCAGCATAGTTCTCATAACCCATAAGGTGGGCTCTTTCTGCACGTAAAGCAACCAGCTGTTCAATAATGGCTTTATTATCATTTGCGTTATTGTTATTTCCTTTATTGATATATCCATTATAGATTTCTTCGCGCAAAGCACGATTATCAGCATACTGTAAGAACGGCAATGCACTTGGGTTATCCAGCGTAAATACCCACTTACCTTCCATCCCTTCTTTCTTTGCAGCAGCAGCGGCGGCGGCAATAATACCTTCGGGAAGACCCGACAGGTCGGCTTCGTTGGTAATAGTCAGCTTAAATGCCTTTGTATCTGCTAAAAGATTCTGACCGAACGCGAGCTGTAAATCGGCAATTTTATTATTCAGCTCTTTAAGTCGCGCCTGGCTGTCTTCGGGAAGACCGATACCGCTACGTACAAAATCTTTGTACATTTCTTCAACCAAGCGCATTTGATCCGGCTGTAGGTTAAGCGTTTCTCTCTTGTCGTACACGGCTTTAACCTTACCAAACAGCTTAGCATTTAAACGAATTTCGTTGCTGTGCTTGGTTAGCATAGGCGTAATTTGCTTTGCCAGCTCCTGCAAAGAATCGGTAGTATTTGCTCCGCTAACCGAACCAAATACAGAAGATACTTGTCTTAACAGCTTTCCCGATTTGTCGTATGCTACAATCGTATTCTCGAATGTAGGCTCGGCAGTGTTGTCGATAATTGCCTGAATTTCGGCAGCATTAACTTTAATCGCTTCTTCGTAAGCAGGTAGATAGTGTTCGGTTTTAATTTGATCGAAAGGGGGAACGCCGTGAGGAGTTTTCCAGTCTTGAAGTAAAGGATTATCGTACTCAACCTTGCTTCCACCACAAGATGCAGCCAATAGCCCTACTGTTAAAATCATGAGTGATATTTTTTTCATTGTTGTTTTGGGTTTATGTTGCTAATTATTAATTATTAGTTGTTAATTATTAATTTGATAGTCTCTTACATATTTCTTAAGCCATGTATCGGTTTCGTATAGCATGTGCATAATGTTTTCGCGCGCTGAGTAACCGTGACTTTCGTATGGAAGCAGCACCAAACGCGCTGTTCCGCCGTTGCCCTTAAGTGCCGCATAAAAGCGTTCGCTCTGAAGCGTAAATGTACCGGTGTTGTTATCGGCATCACCGTGTATAAGGAGTATAGGGGTTTTCAGCTTGTCGGCATGCATAAAAGGCGACATAACGTTATACACATCGGGTGCTTCCCAATATGTGCGGCGTTCTGCTTGAAAGCCAAAAGGTGTAAGCGTACGGTTATACGCGCCGCTGCGTGCAATACCTGCTTTAAACAGATCGGTATGCGCCAAAAGGTTTGCGGTCATAAACGCGCCATATGAGTGTCCGCCAACGGCAACACGCTTCGGATCGCCAACCCCCATTTTGTCAATTATATTAATTGCCGCCTCGGCATTCATTACCAGCTGCTCTACAAAGTTATCGTTAGGTTCTTTTCCTTCCACACCTACTATAGGCATTTCAGCCTGATCCATAATAACAAATCCCTGCGTTACCCATAGCACGGGCGAACCGTAGCTAAGGCGGGTAAACGAATACTTAGAACCGCGCACCTGAGCGGCATCGGATGCCGACTTATACTCGCGAGGGTAAGCCCATATTAATACAGGTAAACGTCCATCTCGTTGAGGATCGTAATCTTTTGGAGTATAAACCACGGCCGTAAGATCAATACCATCGGCACGCTTATACTTTATCTGCTCTTGCTTTACCCCTACCATTTGCGGGTATGGATGCGGAAACTCTGTAAGCTGAGCTACTTTCTTTTTTGACAGATCGTGTAAAAAGTAGTTTGCAGGTTGATCTACCGATTGCCTAGAGGTAACAAATACACGCTTTGCAGGATCGATAATATCCACAACGCTTTCGTTATAAGGAGCAACACAACGCCACAACGTTGTCGTTTTTTTTGTTTTTAAATCGAAGCTGCTAAGGAATGGCATGTCGCCATCGGGTGATGCGCCGCTACCCATAAATAGCAATTCGGTATTAGCTTTACCGGTATATAGTACCGAGCGACCATAGCTGTTCTGTATGCGAACCGGCATACCCGGATCGTTATAGCGGTCGTTAGTTGAGCGATCTACCAGCACTTCCGCTTCTTTAGTCAAGTAAGAAGGATCGAAACGATAGAGACGTGTGCGCTCTGTTGCCTGCGACATATCCATGTACAACGCCAGCTTTTCGTTAGCCCAAATTATTCCACGAAAACGGAACTGCGTTTTCAACAACGATTGTTTTTCGCCGGTAAAAGGAGCTGGAAGCATAAACACTTCATCAATGTATGGCAGCTTAGAGCGACCTACTCCACCATCCAACGCCTGTATCCATACAACCGTCGCAGGCACATCGCTACGCCATGAGAAGTTGCGAGGATAAGCAGATGTGACATCGTAGCCAATAGGAATGCTTTCTTCTAACGGGTTATCGGCAAGCATTTTTACCACCTTTCCATTCATATCCCATACTTCATGTTTTTGGGGAAAACGATACATTGGTATCTGATACGAATACGGACGGTTAATGGTAGCAATAAGTATATATTCCTTATTGGGAGAAACGTCAACATTTAAGTAAATAGCCGGAGTGCCCAGCTCACGTTCGCCACTAGGAGTCAGCACCACCAGCTGCGAGCTAAAGTAGTAGTCGAACAGCTGTTCGTCGTGCGGATTTTGCAGCAAATTCTGAAAGGTTGGCGCAGGTCTTGCTTTACCAATGTTTTCTTGCACTACAACACCAGTAGGGATGTTAGATGCGGTAGGCGGATTACCAATACCCGCAGGAACGGTATTTACAATCAGCTCATCATCATTTATAAAGGTATAAGCACCAACGGTACCGTTAATCCTACGGTTAGTTAGCTTAACGGCTTTAGCATCGGCAGGAGAAACTCGCCATAGCTCTATGCCATTAGCCGTTGTGTTACAAAAATACACATACTTACCGTTAGGCGACCACTGAACGCTGGTTAACTTAGGGTTTGTTGGCATGCCTATAATATCATACTCTTTGAGGGTAGCTATATTTTTCAGCTTTATCCCCATAATATAACGATCGCGACTTGGGCCAAATGTTGCAGGGTTAATCTGCTCGCCTCCCAGTCCTAGCTCCGGAGCAGCCAAGTCTTCAAGCGGAACAAAAACATCACGCTCCATAATCAACATCCATGTACCGTCATTATTAACGCTTACGGTTGGGGTTAGCTTTGCAGCCACTAAATCAGCAATATCTTTAGGAGGTAGCTGGTATTTCATGTCTTGCGCAGAAAGGTTTGAGAGGTTAAATCCGGTCAATAGTAACACCGACCAGTAAATAATTTTTTTCATGGTGGTATAGGTTTTTTATTACAGAATAGAAGGTTATCCTCACAAAGATATTTAAATATATCAAACAATAAGTACCGTATTAGAGAAGCTGAAAGGGTTTATATGCCAAATACAGCATATTCATTAAACATTTGCGTTATTTTTTATTATTATATTTGCGCTGCAAAACATAAAAATAAATGCAATTCTCGACCAGCTATTACGGATATTATTCATATTCCTATTACGCCAAAATAGGTCGGGATGTTTATTGCATATAGTAATGTAGTATTTCAATAATCAGAATATTTACTATCCCGACCATACTAAAGTCGGGATTTTTTATTTACTAATGTAAAATGTGAAGGGTGAATCGTATAGCGAAACTCTATTAACCATTTACGATTAACAGTTAACTTTTCATGAAAATAGCAATTGTAGGAGTAGGATTAATTGGAGGGTCTCTTGCCCTATCTCTAAGAGGTAACAAGCTAAGTAGCGAAATTATAGGTGTTGACCAAAGCAGGAAAAACGCCGAAACAGCACTCAAAATGGGTCTTATAGATCGTATTGCCACCATAGACGGAGCGCTAGACGAAGCCGATCTTATAGTGCTTGCCGTTCCGGTAAACGCCATACCCATACTAGCCGTAAAGCTGCTAAACAGGATTAAACCAACGCAAACAGTAATGGATATGGGTTCGACAAAGCTGGAGCTATGCGAAACTATAGCCATGCACCCCAACCGCAAACGCTTTGTTGCCACACACCCTATGTGGGGAACAGAAAATAGCGGTCCGGAAGCCGCGCAGAAAAACGCGTTTAAAGGACGAACAGCCGTAATTTGCAATGGCGAACAAAGCGACAAAGATGCTGTATTGCTGGCAGAGAATCTCTATCGGGCTATTGGCATGCCTATAAAGTATATGGAGGCCGAAGAGCATGATATACATGCCGCATACGTTAGCCACATGTCGCATATTTCGTCGTTTGCGTTGGCGTTAACCGTGCTGGAGAAAGAACGCGAAACTTCGCACATCTTCGATCTGGCAGGCGGAGGATTTGAAAGCACTGCCCGTTTAGCAAAAAGCTCGTGGGAAATGTGGTTACCTATATTCCTGCAAAACAAGTACAACGTACTGGATGTGCTACGAGAATATATCCATCAGCTACAGGTATTCAAAAAGATGCTTGAGCGCGAAGACTCCGAAGGCTTACAAGCCGCAATGGAAAAGGCAAATACGATAAGAGATATATTGGAAAAGAAACAAGAAGTCTAAAGCTCAAAATCGTCATTTTAGCAAAGCGAGAAATCTGCTGCTATTTAGCAGATTTCTCGCTTTATTCGGATAAATATTACCGACCTTTAGGTAATTCAGCTAATGTTAATGTTATAGATTTCCACTTTCACCATCTCCAGGGTCTGAACCACCACCACCGGGATTAGTCGCACTTGGTCGAACGTAAAGTGGCACAGAACCAATACCCCATGTACCATCTGTATATTCTACTCCTATAGATAAAATTCCGCTTAATGCAAAAGTACCATTAGGGTTATAATTTGTTGGTGTTATAAAAGAATGAGTAGCCACACCCGCACTATTAATCGAGGTATAGTACGGAATTGGATATGGTCCGGAATCAGCATCATTACTTACCCAAGTCCAGCTAACCACATTTTTAATAGGCTTTCCTTGAATTGTCAGTGTATAAATCGTATTACCATCAACATAATGCATATTGCCCGAAACAAGAATATTTGGGCCACTAAGCTGTACAGTAGCAAACTGTGCATAGCTAGCACTACTTGCAAATAAAACAACGCTTAAAACAACTAATATTTTTTTCATAATGTTCTATTTTAGTTAGTACTGAAGTTATCAAAAAAGCATAGCTGCTCCCTCATAATCGTAGGGAGCCTTATTTTATACGATCTCTAGGAAAATACTTTTGCTGAATCATGGCTAAGTAAAATAGCTAATTATTTATTCTTAAAGATATAACATATATAAATATTTGCAATATACATAGGTGTTAATGTTTTAATCTTTTTAGTATAATGTTCTTGCGAAAAATTCACATCTATATCTCCTTGTTGGGCTGAGGCTCCGGCCTCAGCCCGCTTATTGTTTCAGGCTCCAGCCTGAATATATACCTCGGCTTAGGCTCAGCCTAAGCCGAACAGGGAGCAACGAATGCCCCAAAGTAATCATGAAAGTATTTCCTTAGTATCGGTTGCGCGCACCCATTTCGACCGAAGGTAGAAATGACGGATAGTTTAGGGGCTACTTAAATCTTGCGCTTGCAAGCCCTGCTAAAAGAAAAAACAACAGGGATGTACGTTATAAAAGAGTTGTAATAATTTGAGGTAGATGACAGTATTCAACCACAACGCTGGGAGATATAAGCATCAGCAATATACAAACAGGTATAATAGACAGAAACCTTAACCAGCCGAAGTCGAACTCGTCGTAGCGGCGTATCATGGCAATGCGCTTATCCATGTTCTTATTCCCATCGTAGCCGTAGCTCAGAAGCTCATTTTCTTCCTGTTGCTGACCCTGCATATCGACTATTATACGCATGTATGCCCTTATGCCCGCAATACGCACCACACGCCTATCGGCAGCGTAATCGTTAACAAGCCGCAGCTCTTTGTCGTACATTTTAAAGAACGGGTTAAACCAGCAGAAAAGCCTTACAAACATTAGCACAACCACATCTATGCTGTGCATATACTTAGCATGATACCTTTCGTGCTCCAGTATGCATTCGCGATTTTCGCGGTCGGCAGCTTCAAAATAATCTCCCCAGCTTATAAATACCATACGGAAAAATGTTGCGGGAGAAGCAACAATATCACGGAGAATACACAGCAAGAAGCTGCTGTCTTTTATCCGCCAGCTATCGCTCCAAAGCCTGTAAACATATATTGCCCGCTTAACCAGCATATACAGCAAATGTAGTGCACAGACAGTATATATACCCATAACAACCCAACCTATAATGCTAAGACCATGCCCCAGCTGCAGCAGGCTTTCGGGCAAAAGCACCTTTGCGCTTAACAGGCTGGAGGCTATTACCGGCGACAGCACAATGCCCGATAGCAAAAATACACGGCACGCTATAAATGCTGTGGATTTATACAGAAACAAACGGTATAGCGAATAAAATATAGCAATACAGATATTAAGCTGCAGTATAAAGATAAGTATCCTGAACGGAATACCCCAAAAGCTGAAAGAGCTTGCCGCGTCGCGCTCCAGAAAACGGGTGGTTAAGGCCTTATACTTCTCAAGGTAAGCAGCGCCATCTCCTTCGGGATACCATCCGCTATTACCAATTTCTTCTACGCAGTAGTAGCGCATTAGATCATAAGAAATATCTGAAATACGGTTATCTCCGTTCTGCTGCATTTCCACCAAACGGTCGAAAACCGCCCGTTTGTCCGGGAGGTTTAGTGTTGCTCCATTAGATATATTTTTTGTTTCGAACAAAGGAATTTCCCACTCCGTCCCGTTGCGGGCAAATATTCTTGTGCAGCGATGAATATAATCCCTGTACGATATGTAACCGACGTAGTTGTCGTTAAAGAAGGCATACTGCTGCGGGGTAAGTTCAAATTCAGCTTCGACATATTGTCGCTCGTATTCGGGAATGATCTCAGCCCTGCGTAGGTAGTAGCGGTAGTAGCTCTCGTAATCGGTGGGCAGTAAACCTAAGGTAACCAACGAATCTAGCGTATGACGCACTTTAGGAATAGAAGCATAGTGTACCTCTGCTAAGTTTTGAGGTGACGTATAGGATGTATTAATATTGCCTTGCGGATTTTTCTGCAGCACGTAGTGCAAAAAATACCCCTTCCTCAGCTCATTTACAAACTCAGGGTTATCATATAAAAAATCTTTTAGAACCACGTCACGCAGCTGGTAAAGCCGGTTGTTCTCCTCGTTGCAAAGGCTGGTGTAGGTGGGCTTTTCTTTGCCTTTATAGCGTATTACCACCGTATCATTCGCCTGTAGCAACACATGCTCGGTGTAGATAGGATAACTATAGTAGTGTAGCAGCTCTACAGTATTTCTATTTACCGAACTGATAACCAGCGTATCGTATGGCTTGGTAGTAACAAACTTGTATAAAACCCCATTGTCGCCAACAAATGTAACATTTTGGCTATTAAGTGGTAGGTTAAAAGTTGCACTACGATATTTACCATCCCTTTCCGCATCGTAAGGTTCGGGGTTTTCAAAAATAAGCACAAGGCTCTTCTGCTCCTGCTTACTACACGCGGTAAACAAGAGCAGAAAAGCCAATGCTACTATTCTCAGCTTACTACACTTGAGAGTGTCCACATTCATAAGGAAATCCCGATAGTTTAGCGTCGCTTTCTGAAAGCCCAGATATAGAACCATCTGGAGTGTGTACAGTACAGCCACCACCTGTGCCACCTTTTACTTCCTTCATTTCCGAAATGCTAAGCTGCTGCTGATTCTGCAACAGGTTTAGGTTTGTTCTCTTCATCATTCAATGGGTTTTTGGGTAAAAATTTGGTTATCAACAAATAAGGCGCAACTGCACCCTTACAAATTTACACCATTATTTGTATTGTAAAGCCATTTAAAATATATTTTTTGTTAAAAATTAAACACATTACCGATTAGCGTTACGCATGGCGTTAGCTACTATACAGGATGTGTTATAAATCAAGCTGTTAACCTGAGCTCGACTAAAAAGGGGGCTTTAAGAAGCTGTCTAAATTTGATGTGAAAACTATATTCACAAACAGTGCTTTACGTTAGTTACAGCTGTAGAAGAACATTTTCTCTCCCTACTTTTGTCTTGATACAACGGCGAAGCCCTCATGAATTCCTTATAAAATAAGAAAGGATTATGAATAAAAGTAGGCAAAAGATCAAGGCCGCCCGACGCTACACCCCCTCCCTAACCCTCCCCCAAAGGGTGAGGGAATCTCCCTCCCTTGGGGAGGGCTAGGGTGGGTGGCCATGCGCTAATAAGCTGTATGCAGGTCTTTTCTTGCTAGAGCTAAATAGCCAATGTGGAATGCAATTCGCTATAAAAGAAAAGTCTTTATTGAAAATTTTCCGTTCAAGCGAAGCCGATAGGCGAAGCGCGTTAAAATTTTCTAGCACTTTTTGATACTTTTTACTCATAATCCATTAAATGAATTATGGTATTCGTGAGGACTTTGCCGTTGGGGCGCCAAAAAGTATGAAGAAAAAAGTGTTACAGGACTTCATAGTAAAGGCTTTAATATTGCCTATTTGCAGAAGTTTGCTATATTACTCCTAAATCTCCTTGGTAACAAGCTAGCAGCCCAAGTTAAACATACTTTTTATATACTTAACTTATTTTATATCAACCAAATTCAGATAGATTACCAGCCTATAATCCATTTCAAAATTTTTTTCTTACATTTGCAGGCTAATTTAAGTATGAGGATACGGTGAATAGTTCGACACGCCTTATAATCCCTTTTAAAGGATTAAGTCTTGGTCAACATTCGTTTGAATTTGAGCTTGACGACAGGTTCTTTTCGCAGTTTGAAAACGCAGTAGTGCAAAAAGGCAACGTATTTGTTCAGGTAGAGCTAAATAAGCTGAACAACCTTATGGAATGCGATATTGTTATCAACGGCGAAGTTGCTGTTGAGTGCGACCGCTGCCTTGATGAATTCTACATACCTATTAGTTTCGAAGGCAAGGTAATTGTAAGCACAAGAGGACAGGTTGGCGAAGACTACGAACAGGACGAAGACGATGTTGATGTACTATTCTTGCATCCGTCAGACGATGAGCTGGATTTATCGCAGTATTGTTACGAAAGCATAGGGTTAAGCCTGCCGTTACAAAAAGTACATCCTAACGATGCCAACGGTAATAGCACCTGCAACAAAGAAATGCTGGATAAGCTGAAAGATTTAATGGTTGAATAAAAGCAGACATGTAGACAAAAGACTTAAGGACAAAAGATAAGAGAATTACTACAGCCGATTTTACAATATACAAAAAGTCTATTAGTCTTAACGTCTATCAGTCTTATAGTCTAAAAAAAGAAAAATACTAACTACTAAAAATACGAATACAAAATGGCACATCCGAAACATAGAGTATCGAAGCAAAGAAGAAACAAACGCAGAACACACTACAAAGCAGAAGCACCAACGCTTTCTAGCTGCTCTAACTGCGGATCGGCAGTACTTTACCACCGCGTATGCCCCGAGTGCGGATTCTACAGAGGTCGCTTAGTTATTGAGAAGCAAGCCGCTGTATAAGTAAGCAGAGCAAATGCTCCGGCAACCAACATATAACCCCCAAAAAACAACCTAGATGAGAATAGGGATTGATGCAATGGGTGGCGATTATGCTCCTAAAAATATTGTTTTAGGAGCTATAGAAGTTTATACCCAGCTATTACCCGGCACATGTATCGTTCTTTTCGGAGATAAAGAACAAATTGTACGAATTTGCGAGGAAGCCGAATTCGACCATAATAGCTTCGATATTGTACATACAACCGAAGTTATCGAAATGTCGGATCACCCCGCAAAAGCTTTTCAACAGAAAAAAGATTCGAGTATCACAGTTGGCTTCAATGCCTTACACAGCAAAGATATCGATGCTTTTGCCAGCGCCGGAAATACCGGAGCTATGCTGGTGGGAACATCATATACCGTTAAGTCTATCATTGGCATAATCAGACCATGTATTTCTGCTAAAATCCCTATTCTTACAGGGGCGGAAGGTCTTCTTCTTGATGTTGGACTTAACCCCGATTGCCGTCCCGATATCTTGGCTCAGTACGGAATACTGGGTTCTATCTATGCCAAGCACATGCTAAACATAGATGATCCGCGTGTTGGATTGCTGAACATTGGAGCGGAAGAAGAAAAAGGTAACCTGCTAACCAAAGCAGCTTACGAGCTGATGAAGGATGAAGCGTATAACTTTGTTGGTAACATAGAAGGACATCAGATTTTTAGCGGAAAGAGAGCCGATGTAATTGTTTGCGACGGTTTTGTTGGCAATGTGCTGCTAAAACAATCGGAAAGCTTATACGGCATGGCTCAGAAGCTGGATATAAAGCGCGACTACTTTAACAGATTCAGCTACGAATTACAGGGCGGAACACCCGTATTGGGCGTAAACGTACCTATTATCATCGGACACGGAGCCTCGACCCCTTTGGCAATTAAGAATATGATTTTACAAACAGAACATGCCATTAAGGTTGATATCGTGTCGAAATTTAAGGAGGCATTTTTATGACTAAAATAACCGCAGCTATAACAGGTGTAGCAGGATACGTTCCTGATTACGTACTGACAAACGAAGAGCTAAGTAAAATGGTTGATACTACCGATGAGTGGATAATGACCCGCATTGGTATCAAAGAACGTAGAATACTAAAAGAACCGGGAAAGGGAACTTCTGATATGGCAGAGCTGGCCGTAAAAGAGCTGCTCCGCAAAACAGGTACACACCCCGATGAGGTTGATATGCTTATCTACTGCGGTGTTACACCCGATATGCCTTTCCCTTCAACAGCAAACATCATAAGCGATAAAGTTGGTATCTTAAACGCGTTTGGCTACGATATTAATGCCGGATGTTCCAGCTTTCTTTTCTCGCTACACACAGCGGCACAATACATAGAAACGGGTTACCGGAAAAAAATTGTGCTGGTAGGTGGCGATAAGATGTCAAGCATTACAGACTATACCGACCGTACTACTTGTCCGTTATTTGGCGATGGCGCGGGTGCTGTTCTTATAGAACCCAGTACCGATGGCTATGGGCTAGTTGACGCTATGCTACATGTGGACGGATCGGGACGTAGATACCTATTCCAAGCGGCAGGAGGATCTGTTCATCCTGCTTCAATGGAAACCATCATGAAACGTCAGCATTTTATTTATCAGGAAGGTCAACCGGTATTTAAAGCTGCCGTATCACGTATGGCCGACACCGCCGCAGCTATGATGGAAAAACACGGGCTAACCAACGAAACAATTGATTGGCTGGTACCTCACCAAGCAAACCTTCGCATTATTGATGCTACAGGTAAGCGCATGGGGCTACCCCCCGAAAAGGTAATGGTAAACATTACCCGCTACGGAAATACATCGGCTGGCACCCTACCCCTTTGTCTTTGGGATTGGGAATCGCAGCTAAAGCGTGGCGATAACCTGATTCTAGCCACCTTTGGAGCAGGCTTTACATGGGGTGCTATCTATCTTAAATGGGCCTACGACGGCGTTAAAGACGTAACGAAGAAATAATCCGAAACGCACTACATTTCGGATATTGAGGCCCCATAGTTCAAGGGATAGAACGGAAGTTTCCTAAACTTTAAATACAGGTTCGAGTCCTGTTGGGGCTACTAAATAAAACTATAAATCGTTGATTATCAATAGATAGTTAGCGATTTTTAGTTTTAGAGGCAACACAAAGGGCAACATTTGCCAGTCTTACTTTTTTTCTGCCTAAAATATGATGAAAACCACAAAACGGCAATACATAGCATTTCAGCACTTTAGCTATTTTTGGCGCAATGAATAAGTATGTTTGCGTATAAATTTTGGTTTTTACGGTAACAATACCCATCTTTTTACCATTTGGTGGTTTAAAAATAATGCTTATACTTGCAATTCTATTCAAGCTCTTTGTTTCTAGCACTTTACGACTTGATGAAATCATCAAAACAGCAACCTGCTGTTATCGAGCGTAATAGCCATTTTTTTACATACATCTGCATACATTTGCGTACAAAAAAACGCTTTTACGGCATTATATGCTCCCATATATATGTCGGTAGCTTGTTATATACTTCCCGAAAGGGAAGCCGTTAGGCTTCCGGAAGGGAAGTCAAAAATCAATCCCGTTATCTTCGAGAATTTTCTTTAGCAGAATTATTTCTTCCTTTCGTGCTTCTAAAGCTTCTTGTGCAGAACTCAACGCTTCTTCCATTTTCTGTATTGCTTTTTCAGAGCAAGTTTTTTGGTCGCGTATCATTTTTTTAAGCAGCTTAAGCTGTTCTTGCTGATCAGTAATAATTACAGCATCCTTTCCATTTTGAACAACCACCGTGCTATGATCTCCGTTTTGGGTGATGCTAGGTGTTGCAGGTTGGTTTAAACCTTCAAAAGTTTCGTTGGTAATTTCTTCTGACCGGTCTAAATATTCACTAGCCTTCTGTATGTTTTCTTCTTCCATTGCTGTTAATATGCTTTATAAGATTGTCTTTGATCTTAAGCAGGGAAATCGCTCTGTTAAGCTCTCCCATTGCTTTATTGCACATATTAACAGCCTTGTCGCGCTGATGTTCAAGCGAGGTGATTTTGTTTAAAAGGGCTTCAACGTTTTGGTTTTCGGTTCCGGTACTGCATATATGTACATCGCTGCTATTCTCAACAACAACCGTTAAACCTTTTAACCTGTCAGTATTTTCCGCTTTATTCACAAGCCCCTACGTTAGTAAGAGCAAAATAGTATAAATTATTACAAATTCACAACTTATTTAACAACAAATGTTTAAGAAGTTTTTTATTAGCTATTTTTGATTATAATGATTCAGCTGTTTTGGTGGAATATTTAACTTTTCTTCATTAGCAGCTGTATGGTGCGTTCTTTTTCTTCCAGTAGGCGTTCTAAGTCCTTAACCTTTTCCTTCAGCAGTTCTATCTGTTTTTGGCGGTTGTAGTATTCTTCTGCTGGTTCATTTACCATTATGTTAGCCCCTTCACTGTTAATAGCCACGCCTTTACTGTTACCAACAACGATGTTTTGACTAACTGGTTCTTGCTTAATCATATCACCTTCACCCATTTTTAGCCAAATTGGGCTTACGCTTGGGAAAAGCTTTAATATTTTATTCAATGTTTTTGTTCCAACGTGCTTGCCAGCGTTTGAAATATTGCTGGCATATTGGGGGCTAACACCTAATATTTCGGCAAATTCTGCATTATCGCCGTTGCAAAATTTATCCCTAATCTGCTTTATTCTATCGTTAACACTGCTCATAAACAAAAATAGCTTAATTGATTACTTTAAAAGAGAAATAACTATCCCTATTACTGCTACAATCAAAGCAAGTATTGCGATTCTCATGCTCATTTTAGAAGTTTTAAGGCTTTCTTGATGTCGTCTTTCCTCAATCTCAAATTGCTCTCCTTCTCGTCTTACTTTCTCTAAATAAGACATATACGGCACATTATTGTATTTGTCTAATTCACCCATGATAGTTAAATAAAAGCTAAATACACTTTTATGGTTTATAAATGTATTTCATAAACCATTTTAGTTTATATTTGCATTGTCTTTTAGCAACAAACTAAAAGCAATCGCAAAGTAAACTAACAAATATAGTAAATAAAATCCCCAAAAAGGGGGTGCAAACCAAAAAAGAAGGCTATGAGCGTAAAAGATGTTTTAGAGATTTGGAAAGAACGGATAGATTCCGAATTTAAGCACGGCGATAAAACACAAGCATGTAAAAATGCCGGGGCTACAATGACTACCTACCAAACGGCAATGAAGAAAGATTTCTTTGCAGAGCTAACCAACACCGAAAAGCGAGTGCTGGAAGAAATGCTGAAAATATTGGATGCACGCAAAGAAGCAAATCAAAAATTACAGGCGCAATATGCAACCCAATAACATTGTCGAGGTGGATGGCTTAACCGCTACCGAAAACAAGGTGTACAACCTTAACGGAGTAGGTAAACAAATAAAAGAGATCGCTGCAATTATGAATAGCAGCTATGAAACTGCCAAATCTCACATGAAAAACATCAAGCATAAGCTGGGCTTGCAAAAGGATAAGGAGATTACCGCCCATTTTTGGTGTATGCTGGTGGGTAAAAACTTCGATGAGGTTAAGAAGCTCATTATTTCATCCTTTCTGCTGCTGGTGTTCGTCTTATACCTTCCGTTTGATCGTCCGGAAATAAGAGAAAACAGAATGTACAACAACAGAGCAAGAAGAACCATAGTTGCAAAACGAAACGATTATTCAGCATGAAAACAGTAGATAAAGCCTTTACAATAACATTTGCCACGATTGGCTTAATAGCCTTGGCTTGTGCCTTGTTTGCCGGTGCAGCATGGCATTTCTACACATCCGGCTTATGTGCATTGATGGTGCTGGCAGGTATAGCCGGTATAAAAAAGAGCAAGAACCATGAAAGGACAAACAAACGTACTGATACAGGCATCGTTAGCTGATTTGCAGCAGCTGGTTATCTCTAACGTAACGGAAGCCAAGCTGCATGCCTTTTTGAACCGTTTTGAAAACGTGCTGATCGGCACTAACGAGCTAGCCAAAATACACAGCGTGAACCCTAAAACGGTGCTTAACTACGTAAAAGACGGCTTGATAGTACCGGAAATGAAGCTAAGCGAAAACGATCACCATCAGTTTAGGTTGAGCTACGTGCTAACGCTTGATTTTAAGGAGCTGCAAAAGCAATTGAGAGCAAAGAATAAGGAATTATGAATTTCAATAAATATAGCTATGAATGGACTTTGCAAGATGCAAGTTTCACAAAGGATAAAAGAAGGGTGTTTTCT
>JAVBOE010000104.1:0-3777 GCA_031550925.1 Bacteroidales bacterium
ACAATTCTTTTTTTGTAATCACCTTAAAATTTTTCTTTGTAATATGGATACTTCTTGACATTGTTTATGTATTGTAATTTTAGATTCTTAATGTTAGGTAACGGATTTTTACAGAAACTACTATACATCATTTTTCTAAAAGCGTTTCAAGGTAATGCTGCTTAATTCCATACATTTGTTTAATGGAAGAAATGTTTTCTAAAATCTGCTGCTTATCAATACTATCGGTGGCTCGTTTTTCTCCAACAATCATTACATTTTTAGGAGTGTGCTCCGTTGAAATAAATTCAAATACATTTGTTTTGTAGCCATATGATTCCATTAGCAAAGCCCTGATACTATCTGTTATTATTTCGGCTTGCCGTTCTTTTAAAATTCCATATTTTGTTATGCTATTCAACGGACTTGCGGCATTAAGCTCTCGCCTGATTTGCTTATGACAACACGGAGCACACACGATTAGTGAAGATTTTGAAACGATACCACGATAAATCGCATCGTCTGTAGCCGTATCACAGGCGTGCAATGCGATTAAAACATCGATATGATTAAGGTTGGTCTCCTTAATGGTTCCCTGAACAAAGCTTAAATCGGTAAAGTGCGAAGTATTGGCAATGGCATTACAGGTATCTACCAAATCCTTTCTAACTTCAACACCTGTCATTTGTACCTTTTTACCTAAGGTGTTTGTAATATAGTCGTATAGAGCAAATGTAAGATAACCCTTACCCGACCCCATGTCTGCTATATGACACTTCTCATTAAATAGTCGCTCTGTTAGGTATGGTTTTAGCAGCTCAATATATTTATTAATCTGCCTGTACTTATCGTTCATTTCCCTTCGAACCTCCCAGCTAGCGTTTACAATTTCTAGCTCTCTGAGATAAATATTATTTGTAGCTTTAATCAACCTGTCTTTTGCTTTATCATGACTAAAAATTACAGGAGCTTTTAGTGTAGGGCTTTTTACTTTAAGCTGCGTTTTTCCGTTAGGTTGTATTATTAAGCTAATATCTTGTGTGCTGGAATAGAAATCCGCATTGAGAAAATCTTTTTCAAGAGCATTTTTTATCAGCTCGAGTCCCTCTTCATCAGTGTAGTTTTTAGTGATATCCTTGGTGTTATAGCGATATATAAAATTTAAAAAGCATCCTTTTTTTAAGCTGACTATCGTTACAATGAGATTTTTTAAATCAGAAGACTTCTCTCTTTTATTAGAGAGTTGCAGCTTAATAAGCTCTTTATTGCTAATAGATACAGCTAGCTCTTCGAGAAAATTTTTTATTTTTATATCATTCATATCTTTTGTATTTAGAATTTTTCGATGAGCAAGAAATACTGTTTGGCGACTTGCGACAACTCCAGCATTAGCATCTTTCCACTCCTAATTTGTAAGCTTGGGAAACGGGCTATCTGATCGTGATAGATACTTGGCAAGCTCATAGGTCAGCTCAACATCCTGAATAACCCCCGACCAATCCCAGTTGGAATCGTAGTTATCATGGGGTGTATGATATACGTTTTTCACAAAATCGTTGTACGTTTTTGTAGCCCACTCTTTGCCATTCTCCTTGCTGTCGTAGCAGCCCAACGCCCACGAGGATGCTACCCCTGCCCTATAAAATGAGTAGTGATCGCTTCTGAAAAACAGCCCCGATTCGGGATTCGGATCAGGAACAACATATCTTCCCTGCTTCTCCGCATAAACTTTGAATAGCGAATCCAGCTCCGAATAGCCATATCCGATGATAGTTAAATCGTTCATTTCGCCCCTGGGAATCATAATGTCGTTATTAAAGCAAGCCACTGTTTGGCTTATAGGCACAATGGGATGCAGCGTATAGTATTCGCTGCCGATAAGTCCCTGCTCTTCGGCCGTTGGAAAGAAAAGAATAACCGACCGCTCCGGTTTTGTTTTGCTCTCTGCCATCAACCGCCCTATTTCGAACGCCCATGCCATAACGGTACCGTTATCTACAGCCCCGTTAAAGATAGAGTCTCCCCTACTCGCTTCACCTATTCCAAAGTGATCCCAATGCCCCGAAATTACGATAGCCTCTTCGGGCTTTACGCTTCCTTTCAGTATTCCGGCAACATTATGCGAAACATTTTTTACCAAGGTATTTTCGAAGCTGGCTGCTATGGTTGTGTTCATGCTAAACGGTTTGAGCTCTCGTTTAGCCGATAACGTTCTAAGCTCATCAACGCTATAACCCAGCTTAGAAAAGATTTTCTCCGCTGCATCGGCAGCTATCCATCCGGCCAGCTTACATCTCTTCCACACCGACTCATCGTCAATATATAAATGAGAGCTTATGGCGTTATTTCTTGGCACATTATAGCCGTATCCGGCACCTGTTTCTTCGTGAATGATAATCACACCCTCGGCTCCCAGCTCCGCTGCTTTTTCAAACTTGTAAGTCCATCTGCCATAGTAGGTCATTTCTTTTCCTTTAAACAGCGTACTGTCATCTGTATATAAGCCCGGATCGTTTACAAGCACCACTATTGTTTTTCCTTTTACGTCAATTCCTTCAAAATCGTTCCAGTTGTACTCCGGCGCTTCTATTCCAAACCCACAAAAGACCAGCTCCGAATCTTTTATGCTTACCTTCTCCGAAGGATATGGTGCATGAATGGCAATCTCGTCGGGAGCGTTCAGCAACACGCGCTCTTTGCCGATGGTAACGTAGCAATCGCCAACTACCTTAGATGTGCTTTGCAGGATAGGAACTTCTTGAAAATACGAGTCTCCGAAGCCCGGAGCATAACCTATTTTTTTCAGTTCCTCTTGTAAATAATTTATGGAGAGTATTTCGCCTTCTGTAAACGGCTTTCTCCCCATAAATTCGTCAGAGCCTAACGTTCCGCATATTCTTTTCAGATTTTCAACAGAAACTTCAGGGCGATTACTACACGAAACCGACAGAAACGCCATTCCCAGCGTAATATATAAAATAAGAGCTCTCATAACGATTGTTTTAGATTGATAAACAAATATAGCATAAATGGAGGGAATGTGTATTGCGATATGCAAAGGGACAGAATGAACCACATAGAACATAAGGCACCTAACGTTCACCCCCTCCCTAACCCTCCCCCAAAGGGTGAGGGAATCACCCTCCCTTGGAGAGGGCTGGGGGTGGGTGTTCTACAAGCCTCTACGCGGTTAAAGAAATGCTTCGTTTACAAACAAATCATTATGACTTTTTCAAGAAGCAGGTTTTTAAAACAATGCTGCTGCCTTCTATTTTGCAATCTACTTCTTCAGGATTTTCTGTCAGGCGAATACTTTTAACCTTTGTTCCTTGCTTTATTACCATTGAAGATCCTCTGACAGGAAGGTCTTTGATAACAGTAACTGAATCTCCGTCTTCTAACATATTACCATTGCAATCTTTTGCTTGGTTTTCGTCTAAATCTTCTTGCTTTTCGTCCTCTGTCCATTCGTGGTGGCAATCGGGACAAACGTTTAACGCGCCATCAAAATAGGTGTTATCTTTTCCGCACAACGGGCAATTTGAAATCTCGCTCATAGTAGTATTGTTTTAGTCACTGCAAATGTAGGGCTTTAAAAGCATCCTTCAAAAGTTTCTTAAAGAACTTCTTCTATATAGTCCTTCTTCATACAGTATTCGTAAACCAAGAGCTGCATGGCTCTGTAACCCTTCGGCAAGCGATAGCTACCCGCAGCCAGTTTAGCTTCGAGCGATTGCACTACCGTGCGTAGCTGCTCTTTATCTATCCATAGCATATCTGTTATTGCTTCGGGATAGT
>JAVBOE010000072.1:0-8249 GCA_031550925.1 Bacteroidales bacterium
TATTGGTTTTGATTTATTTATAATTTTTTTGTCGTATTATTTTAATTGTAAAAGAAGTTATAAAGAGAAATAAAAACTCAGAATCATAATAAAATGAACATAAGTGTTCAAAAAAACATCAAGAATATGAACAATAACAAATCCATTTTATTGTATATGCTCATTATAACAATCTAAAAATCAATAATAAACCAAATAACTTAACAGCCCTGCCCTTTGGGGAGGCTGGGTGGGGCTGTTTTTATTCTACAATAACCGCTTTAATAATTTTAACATCAGAAACAGGTCTGTCGCCTGCTCCGGTAACAACACCGGCAATAGCATCAACTACTTCTAAACCTTCAACTACTTCTCCAAAAACAGTATAGTCCCCGTCAAGATGTGGCGTACCCCCTAGTGTTTTGTAAATATTGCGCTGCTCTTTTGTAAACTTAATCCCGTTTCTTTCTTCTATTGAGTTTAGTGTCGCATCATCAAACACCTGTCCTTGAACAATATAAAACTGAGAACCGCTTGATTCTTTTTTAGGGTTTACATTATCTCCTTTTCTTGCAGCCGATAAAGCACCCTTTTTATGAAAATGGTTAGGCAAAATTTCTGCCTCAATATTATACCCTGGTCCGCCAGCACCCAAACTCATATCGGCAGAAGCGTTTATAGATTCCGGATCGCCCGTCTGAATCATAAAATCTTTAATTACGCGGTGAAAAAGAACTCCGTCATAAAAACCTCCGCTTACCAGCTTAATAAAGTTATCGCGATGTAAAGGCGTGTCTTTATACAGCTTAACCTTAATGTTACCCATAGATGTTTGAAGCTCAACAATAGGTTCGTCTGAAAGATTTTCGGGAATAGTCACCTCTTTTATCGCTTTCGATTGCTGATCTACATTAGCATCTGTGCCCTCTGTTGTCTTTTTAGATGATCCGCCTCCACAAGAAGCAACGAAACAGGCAACGCTTACTGCCAGTAAAATAAACTTAGTTTTCATAGCTTTAACGGTTGAAATATTACTAGTTTTGCAATTAATTCATATCGAGCAAAGGTACACAATAAATAGTTTTGTTAATATTGCACTTGAGCAAAATAAGAATTTTCTCTCTGCTAAAAGTTTGGTAAAACAAGCTTTTATATAGGCTACAGGACTTAATGACACAAAGACTTTAAGATTTTCATTGATAATAAGAACATTATAAAAATCAATTGTATATTTAACTTGTGTTGCTAGCTTTTCGCTAAAAGGATGCTTCAAGTCACTTAGCCCCTAAATCCTCTAAAGGGGACTTTTGGCAAGTGTGTCATTGAACATATTGCAGCCATTGAGGAGATTTGGCTTCGCTGAACTGACGGTTCTCGTAACGCTCAGAATGAACTGTAGGTTGAAATAATAAAAGTCTTGAAGTCTTTGTATCATTAAGTCTTATAGTCTATTAGTCCACTATGTAAATGAGGTTTCTGAAATTAAACATACTACTGGTTATCACTTTCTTTGCAGGTGTACTGAACGCCCAAGAAAAGGTAGGTTTGGTGCTTAGCGGTGGCGGAGCAAAAGGGCTTGCACATGTTGGGGTTATTAAGGCGCTGGAAGAAAACGATATCCCTATTGATTATATTACCGGAACGTCTATGGGTGCCATAGTTGGCGGTTTATATGCCATTGGCTACTCGCCCGACGATATGATGAGGCTTTTCTCGTCGAAAGAGTTTAAAACTTGGTACACAGGAACGAAAGAAGAAATGTTTACCAACTATTCTCAAAAAATGGATCCTGATGCCGAAATGATTTCTATTCGTTTCGATTTTAAAGAAGGAAAGCCAAAAATGCAAATGCCAACAAGTATTGTTTCCGCCTACCAGATGGATATTGCGTTTTTACAGCTGTTTGCCAGCTCTAATGCCATTGCAAAAGAAAACTTTGATAGCCTGTTCGTTCCGTTCAGAGCTGTATCTTCCGATATAAACCATAAGAAGCCATACGTTCCAAAAAGCGGAGACTTAGGTACCGCTATAAGGGCGTCCATGTCATTTCCGCTGGCGTTTAAACCGGTAATGATTGATTCTATGCTCCTTTTTGATGGCGGGATTTATAACAACTTTCCGCAAGATGTAATGACTGAAGAGTTCAATCCCGATTTTATTATAGGCAGCAAGTGCGCTAATAACTCGCTTAAAGCAGATGAGGAAGATTTGGTACTTCAGCTAGAAAATATGGTTATGCAGCGTACCGACTACACCTTAGACGAAAAACACGGCATACTAATTGAATCGAAGTTTACAGATGTCAGCCTGCTTGCGTTTGATCGTGTACAAGAATTCGCAAAGTTTGGCTACGATAATACCATTCAGAAAATTGACTCTATAAAAGAAAGAATATCGGCCAGACGTGACTATAAAGAGCTTTGCAAGCAACGGCAAGCCTTTAAAGACAAAGAACCGGAGTTGACTTTTGACTGGGTTAACGTAGATGGAAAAGTAAACGATAAACAGGTTGACTATATAAAGCAAATTTTTCGCGGAACCAAGCGACAGCCATTTGACTTTACAAAATTGAAAGATCGGTACTTTAGAATGATCGGAAGCGAAACTGTTTCTACCATTTTTCCAACAGCATCAAAAGATTCGGTATCTTCCTACTTCAACCTAAACTTAAAAGTAAATCCAGCCCCTCGATTTAAGCTATCAATAGGAGGGAACATATCTTCATCAAATGCTCAGGAAGGCTATGTTGGCTTAGAATACAGAACGTGGAGACGTCTGCAAACCATAATCAAGGGAAACCTTTATTACGGAAGGCTATACGGGTCTGGGCTTATTGGTATAAGACAAGATATACCAATTAAGCATACCATATTTTACGAGCTGTTCAGCATCTACAATCGGTATGACTATTACTCCGGAAGCCCCGAAATATTTGTTGTTGGAGATAAACCCAGCTACATCAAAACCAACGATTATCACTTCCGCGCAAGTCTTGGATTTGCCGCAACTAACAATACACCTATTAAGTTTACCTATACAACAGGCGAACTTGAAGGGCAATACTATCAAGAAACCAACTTTACATCTACAGATATTGCCGATAAATCGATAATACGCTACCATACTACATCTCTTACCCTTGAAAGAAATACGCTAAACAGCTCGCAATTCCCCACATCGGGGCAGCATATTCTTTTGGCAGGCAGATATAATCACAATAGAGAAAACTATCGCCCGGGAACAACCTCCAAGCTGGCTCGGATTAACGATGATTTTAATACCATATGGGCGGCAAGATTTTATAACGAGCAGTATTTTCGTATAGGAAATCGGATATCATTAGGATATATGGTAGATGCGGTATATTCGAGCAAAGTAAGCTACTCTAACTATTTATCAACGGTTCTCATGTCTCCGGTTTTTCAACCAACGGTACATAGTAAAACTATCTTTGTTCCCGAATATCGCTCTAACGCATATATTGCGGGCGGTATAATGCCTAGCCTGTTATTTACAGAAAAGTTTTACATAAATACGGGAGTATATACATTTATTCCATATAAAGATATCGTTCGCAATGCCGATAATACAGCATCTTTCGGCGATCCGATAAACACGTTTGCATGGTCTGGTCAAGCATCGCTTGTATGGAATACGCCATTCGGCCCGTTAAGCTTCTCGCTGAACTACTATGATAAAGACGATCACCAGTTCTACTTTTTGTTTAACTTCGGGTTTTTATTATTTAACCGTAACGGGATAGAATACTAGAACTCAATTAATAATTAACAATTAGTAATTAATAATGCTTAGACTTCTAAGATACTTTATAGAACCTATCATTATTACATTTTCATATTTACAAATTAGCACATTAGCAAGTGGCATCGATTAAAAAACTAGCAGGCGAAACAGCCATATACGGAGCCAGTACCATTCTTGCCAGAGTGGTAAACTTTCTTTTTGTTCCTCTATATACGCGAGAAATTTCGACAAGCAGCTATGGTATTTTTAGCGAATACTTTGCTTACATTGTAGTGCTGCAGGTCTTTCTTACGTTTGGTATGGAAACCGGATTTTTTCGCTATGCTAATAAAGAAAAAGACCCGAAGCTAGTACTTACCACAACCTTAACGTGGATATCATTTCTATCTATACTGTTTTTTCTCTTTACCCTTTTTGGGGCAAACCAAATAGCAACACTCTTCGGACGACCGGAAGATAACATTTGTATTATACTCATCGGAGCAACGCTTTGCTTTGATAGCATTACAGCTATAATGTTCGCTAAGCTGCGGTTTGAGCATAAGGCTGCAAAGTTCGCGACATTTAAAACCATCAAGATCTTTTCGGAGTTAGGGTTCAACCTGCTTTTCTTCTTATGTCTGCCTGCGTATTTTACGGCAAACCCCGATTCGTTCTTGCTTAACTTTTTACCGCCAACACCCGGATATCAGTATATTATATTCGCGATATTCTTAAGTAGCCTGGTTGCGATGCTGATATTCGTTCCTTCGCTTCTGAAAATAAAGCTTCGCTTCTCGCTTCCGCTGTGGAAACAGATGATGCTATACTCCCTTCCTATTATGGTGGCAGGATTACCCGGAGCGGCAAACGAAGCAATAGACCGAATTCTATTTCGTTACCTTGCCCCGCAACCACCGGGCTGGGAAGATCAGCTGGGGTTATTTTCCGCAAACGTAAAGCTGGCTGTTACTATGAGCCTGTTTGTGCAAATGTTCCGCTATGCCGCAGAGCCATTCTTCTTTGGCAATGCTCAAGAAAAAAACATACGCAAAACATATGCCGATGTAATGAAATACTTTTCGGTATTTTGCATTCTTGTATTTTTAGCGCTTACTACCAACATCGATTTGCTTAGCCTTATCCTTGGTCGCGATTTCCGCTCGGGTGTAGATATTGTCCCCATTATGCTAATGGCCTATGTGCTGTTGGGTATATCGTTTAACCTGTCGATGTGCTTTAAGCTATCGGGTAAAACTCAATATACTATCTACATTACGCTATTTGGTTTGTTAATTACGCTATTCGTTAACCTTATCTTTATGCCAATATACGGGTATTACGCTGCGGCATGGGGTCATTTAATCAGCTATTTAGGCATGGTTGTTCTTAGCTGGTGGTTGGGACGAAAAGTATATCCTATACCCTACGATTGGAAAAACATTACGCTTTACTTTGCCCTAGGTATTGCCCTGTTCTTTGGCTACAGGCTATTAGATGGACATATTCAGGGTTATATGCTGAAGCTGGTTATATCTATCGCTATTGTGGCTATATTCTGCCTGTTTTTCTTAAAAGTGGAAAAAATCAAACTCCGAAGCTTGTTTAGTAAACTTATTCGCTAGTTTGCTGTTCTTTATATAAACACTTTTACGAACAGCTAAAATAGTCCGAATTATGAAAAAGTATTTAATTATACTGCTTGCCGCTGCTATTTCTTTTGCAGCCATTTCTTGCGGCAGTGGTACAAAAAAACAAGAACAAGCACCCACTCAAAGCTCTGCTAACGAAACAAAAGTAAGCGGTGCTACACCCGCTAATATGAACGACCTTCTAGAATACTATACAGGTACATTTGAGGGTATTATCCCGTGCGCCGATTGCGAAGGTATTGATGTTAAGCTGACGTTGAATAAAGATTATACCTATAGTCAAACCATGGAGTATAAAGGAAAGAACAACATATTTGAAACCATCGGCAAGTGGAAAATTAACGAGAGCCTTAATATTATTGCGATTGGCTTTGACGACCCTAATGTGGTTACACTATACAAAATAGTGAATGTAAACACCCTTCAAATGCTAGATAAAGAAGGAAAAGAAATCAACTCTTCTCTCAACTACTATTTGACGAGATAAAATATAACGAACTTAATAAGTAAATACGGGCTTATCCGACTATCGGATAAGCCCGTATTGTTTCTTTTTGTATTTTTGAGTTCAATTCAATAAATACCAAAATACAATTCGATTATGAAAAAAGCCCTTTATTCATTCTCTCTTTTCGTTTTAATGCTGGCTATTGTAGGGTGCGGCCAAAAGAAACAGCCAAAGCTCGAATTTGTAACCGACCAATATGGTGTTGCCACTAAGATAAATCCCAACGAAAAATCGGTTTACCTGGTTTTTACCGGTCATTTTAGCATGAATGACGATGGGTATTTTGAAAACTTCGACGGAGCCGATGATGTGCTGGTATCTATGGCAGAGCACGGAGTAAAAGGCTCGTTTTTTCCTACCGGTATATGCTTTACCATAGATAGATACCAGCAAACCATGCGCGATATTATAGACCAAGGGCATTACCTTTCGGGACATTCATATAGCCATCTTCTGCTATGCTCTTATGAAGATCGCAATGAAAATCTCGTAACGGTAGATTCGTTGTCCAAAGATATAGCACAGATGGAAGCCCAGCTGGAAAGATTTGGACTGACCAAAGATCAATACCTTTGGATGATACCTCCCTATGAATACTACAACCAGTTCAGCGCGGACGCTCTCCGCGACCTGGGTTATAAGCTGGCAAATCCTACTGAAGGGTTGGTAACATCTATGGACTGGATGGGACCGGAATCCTCCTCATACCGCTCTGCCGAGCAGCTGATAAACAACATCTGGGAATTTGAAAAACAGCACACGCTCAACGGCGCTATCATTCTGATACATGCTATGGACTATCCCGACCGTACCGATAATGACCGCCCATACAGGCATCTGGGAGAGATTATCGAAAAGCTCAAAGACTTAGGCTATGGTTTTAAAACCTTTAAAGACGTAATAGCCTCAGAGCAATAGCTTTTTAAGTAGCAAGCAAGCATAGTGATAACCATAAAATAGCGGACTTAGTGATAAGTCCGCTATTTTTAGTGTTATAGTAAAAGCCTAGTAGATCTGATGCCCCGGCGGGTTGGGGTCATTCGGATCTGGCGGCCAGTTCGGATCTGGATCTAGCGGGGGTGGAAGTGGTGGAACCATCTTCGTTAGTATTACATCTGTGGGAGGAGAAATAAGAATAGCTCCGTTCTCAGGGTTGCTCATTTTCTTACTTCCTGTTATCTTCCAAACAGCCCTATTCGTATCTATCAGTTGCAGCGTAAAATCGTAGCGTTTGCCATACCTATCATCATATATAGATCCTTCAAGTATATTAGGATTTTGTCTTGTATTAGACATAACCGCATATTTTTGAAGATGGGTCGTTTCTCCTTGAGTATCTTTTATAGACCATATCCCCGAAAGCACTTCCATTCTATTGGCACTCCCATCATTTTTTCTGCCCAATGGATAATTCTCTAGCCAAAAGGTAATAGAAAAGACTTTATTACCTGCTTCATAACTCCAGTTTCCTATAAATTTATAGGCATTGGGGTCTTTTTCTTTTATAAACGCTTCCTGACTATATATAACAGATGTGCTAAACATAAGGATCGCTAAACAAAGTATCTTTTTTGTTTTCATAATTTATTTTTTAGTATGATTATGGACAGGGCACACTAACAACACTTCCACTGCTATTTCTTCCCAGCTTTTCCCATGAGCTAAAATCGGTAGAGTTGCCCTTGAACAAAACAAGTCCAGCATTAGAAGCCTGCAAAAAAGTTAAAAATCCTTTTTCGTTTGCTGTTATACTACCATTGCTGGTTATACCTGATGCTTGTAAAGCATAATCAAGAAGGTTATTTGCTTGCCTTGCCGATGTTGCCCCAACAAAGTAATCATTTCCAAACCTTCTAAACTGCTCAACATCTTCTATCATCATAAGGTAAGTGGAGCCCTGCTCCGTTACCAACCCAAAGGTAAAGGTACTAGGATTTCTTAGCTTATCGTTATCGAGCAACTGGTAAAGAGCGTACACATCGGCACCGGTAAAGATAGAGCTCAATCCCTCATAGTGTTCGTGAATAAAGACATCTATCGGCAAATCGGGCATTGGTAAGTTGATGTAAGGCTCTCCTTCGTTTCCCGTAACCCCCTTAACCTGTAGTATGCCGTTCTGATCTATATCATCTTCTGCGTAGTAGTTGGCAACTTCTCTGTTTTCATTGTTAGAGCGAACTTTAAGCGCTGTCATAATCCGCTTAAAAATATCATCTTCTTGTAGGGCTTTTGCCTGTCCACAAGGATCTGTTGGTGCTGGTAGATCTGGCAGATTCACACCTCCCTCTGATCCTCCTGGATCGGTATCCGGAAAGGGAAAGTGCTGAGAACCGCAGTTCGCTCCACCGTCGTAGCGGCACTCCTGC
>JAVBOE010000001.1:0-12656 GCA_031550925.1 Bacteroidales bacterium
GTAAAGGGCATCAATATCGTAAGTAAGCTCTGCTTGTGTTTCGTTTTGTGTAATGTAGTCATCGTTATCTTTTAATGTGATAAGTACAACTCCGCTGGCTGCTCTTGCCCCATATAAGGCAGTAGCGGACTCGTCTTTCAAAATATCCATAGATTTTATGTAAGAAGGATCAATGTTTCCCACTTCTTCTGCGCTCATAGGTACACCATCTACAACATATAGAGGTTGGTTGTTATTACTGATGCTACCTGCTCCACGAATTACCATTTTTTCATCCTGTTCAACTTGAACTCCATAAGCCAATCCTGATAAAGATGAAATATCTTTCTGTGATATAGTGTTTTGAGCGGCACTAAAGTTGGAGTAGCCGTAGCCGGAAGAACGAGCTTGATTAATAATATTTCTCAGGAACCATGTAGAAAATTTAGGGGCTGTTTTTCCGTTGTTAGGAATGGCTGTGGACAAGGATAGCTTAACATCTTTCCAATCCAGTCCGGTGGTTTGCATAAACTTCGCCTTACCGATAATCTTAATCGGTTTATCAGATTCGAATACCTGTATATCGTAGAATGGAGTCCATTGGGCAGCCACTGTGTAGTATGTTACGGTTATGTCTTTGCTACCATTGCTTGGACTGGATAGCCTTAGCTTAAGTGCGTTAGATACCTTGGTGTTTTTTGTTTTTTCTTGCTCCAGCTGTTTACGTAGGGTGCTCAGCTTTTCGTTTATCTTTTTTGTTTGCTGTTGGTTTTTTTGTCGCTCTGTTTGCAGCTCAACCGACTTATTCTCGTAGTACTCCATCATTTTGATAAAGTCGGTAACGTTTAATCCAGTCTGCTCGCTACCAACCTTTTTGTTTGCTTTTAGCAGCTCCATTACATCATCGTTAATAGCAATAGCGGTTTTTAGTCGGTTTAGCTCGTTTTCGCAGGCCTCAATGGAGTCCTGAATTTTCTTTACCTCGGGGCTATCCTCTTTTGTTGTCAGATAGTTAGTCGAAAATTCGGAGGCTAAAACCGTTACTCCGCCTGTGCAGGTTACTTGCAGGCTGTTAGCATCAATAGTAGAGCTGATGTTCTTAATGACTACCTCGTTTGTTCCGGTTGTCAGAGTTGCTTTAGCGGTGTGGGTTAGCTCTGCCCCGATTTGCAGAATAGTAGCCGATTTCAGCTTAGCATCAACTTCTACTTGTTCGTTGTCTGCCAACAAAGGCAAGGAGCAAAACAAAATGGTAAGGCTTAATAGTAACTTTTTCATAATAGGATGATATTTGAGATTGTTATATGGTTTAAGTTGCTACTTGTTATTTTCTGCGTATGACAACAAGGTATAAATAAAGAGCTTGTTTTGGCCCCTAAATCCCCTAAAGGGGACTTTCTAAAGGCGCTGGCTTAAAGTCCCCTTTAGGGGATTTAGGGGCAGCGGTTTATCTTATAGATGTTGAAAGCTCAAAATTTCCATAATGCTGCGGCATAAATTTTGTAATTGACTGTTTTAATGGATGTAGAATGCTGAAAACTTGTGTACATTCTAAAAAACATGTACGTTTACATATTGAAAAAGATGGTATCACGATATGAGTACAGCGATATGCGAAAAAGATATCGCATATCACAATACGCTGTACGCAATACTTCTTTTTAATCTTTGCTATATATGAAGATTACGCTACTTGCTATAGGTAAAACAAATCAGGCATGGCTGGAAGAGGCTGTGGCCGAATACGTAAAACGTATTAAGAAGTACATTGCTTTTGAGCTTAAGATAATACCGGATGTAAAGAACGCCAAGAGCCTAAGCGAAGAGCAGCTGAAAGAAAAAGAGGGCGAACTACTCCTGGCATCGTTATCAGACACAGACGAAATAGTTTTACTGGATGAAAAGGGTAAAGAGTACTCATCAGAAGAGTTTGCGGGTTACATTGAGAAAAAAGCGCTAGCCTCAACTAAATCGTTGGTGTTTTGCATTGGCGGGGCGTATGGGTTTTCGGAGGGTGTGTATAAAAGGGCAACAGGGCAGCTTGCACTTTCCCGGATGACATTCTCCCACCAAATGGTACGTTTAATAGCCACAGAGCAGCTATACAGAGCATTTAGCATTATTAAAAATGAGCCGTATCATCATAAATAAAAAAGCCCACCCCAACCCTCCCAAAAGGAGGGGGTATTCCTTCCCCTTTTGGGGGAAGGATAGGAAGGGGGCTGCATACGCCCTAATAGGTGTAATGTTTATTGTGGGGTTGGCTTTACATGTTTTTTCGTATCTCACAGACGGATTTTCGGCATCGGCATTAAGTGAACGAAGTATTCGCAAGATAGAACAAAGCATACATGATTATCAGCAAAAGATAGAAAGTATTGCCTACCAATGGTTAGATAGTATTTCTAATGACAGCTCTGTGCCTTTCGTCTCTGGTAAAGCGTTTATAAATATTGAAGAAAGCAGCGATCTTTTACTTTATGGGTTTAAGTCAGACTCTTTGGTATATTGGTCTTCAAAGGATGCTATTACAGAAAAACAGCTGCAAGAAATAGATACAGTAGCTCGTTTTGTAAAGATGGGCAGCAGCTGGAGCGATGTTGCAAAAACCAGCGATGAAGAAGGTTCGTACATTGCCCGGGCATATATAAAGGGTGATTACAAAGCTGTTGGGCTTATTTGGATTAGGACTGATTATACTTACGAAAATGAGTTTCTGAAGAGTAGGTTTAATCCGTCTTTACCATTTCCGTCATCAACATTTGTGGCTTCATTGAGTGATGTGGGGCAAGTTATAACGGGCATAGATGGTCGCCCGCTTTTTACGGTAAGCATAGATGTGTCTGATGTTGATAAGGAGGTAAAATACCCGCGTCAGCTTCGTTGGTTGGCAGTACTTATTATCCTGACGGCTTTTGCATATCTGTCGCTAATTACCAGCAGCTATCGGCATCCATTCCTTTCAATAGCTGTGTTTTTAGTCGTACTTATTGTAATACGTATATATCTTTCTTATAACCCAACGCTTTTAGGAGGAAGCGGTCAGCTGTTTTCTCCACATTTGTACGCATTCTCCGATCTGCTACCTTCGTTAGGAGACCTATTGCTTAACGTTATATTCTTTATGCTGTTTGTAGTAGTGCTTTATCGTAAGCGATTAAACGCAAAGAATAGCATAGTAAGGCGATTTAGCAAGTCGAAAACGTTGGCATACGCAAGTGTTTTTATTATTGTTATAACCATTGTTGCCATTGCTATACATGATGTTTTTATTTCACTTTTGTCTAACTCCAGCTTACCATTAGAGCCGTACCGTTTAGCAGATATCTCGCATTATACCATTGTAGTATATGCAATCTTAGCAATGGCGCTTTGTTCGCTATTTTTACTACAGCATTATTTTGTTATGCTCTACTCGGAGTTGAAGGTGCAGTGGCTAATTGTAATATCAATATTTTTACTACTTATTTTTTACCTATTGTTCGGTAAGCTAAATCTTAGCTCGTTATACTTCTTACTGTTTTTCGCGCTAACATTCTTTTTGTCATACCTTCTTTTCAATAAAAAGCTGAAGAAAGCAACCTATCTATTTTGTTTGGTAGTGCTTACATCGTTGTATGTGTTGCTTGTTGTTATTAGAGAGGTAAATGAAAGAGAGCTACAAGAACGAGAGATTGTAGCGCTTAGCCTTTCAACTCAGAGAGACCCTATTGCAGAGGCGCTTTTCAAAGATTTAGGCGATAAGCTGGAGGCTGATGAAGTGCTGGCTGATAGGGTACAGAATCCGGAAAGGAATGCAGATGCTATAAACGAGCGTTTGCTGAACGACTACTTTGGCGGGTATTTTAAACGTTATAACCTCACTCAAGTTGTTGTGTGTAGGGATGATGGCATGATTCGTGTTTCCGAAGAAGATGGGTTGCAGAATTGCTGGGCGTTTTACGACAAGATGATAAGAGCAACAGGCGGTAATCATGTAGGTAACTTTCATTTTCTTAACCATAATAATGGGCGCATCAACTATTTGGGAATAATTGTGTATCCGTCATTTTCTGATGAGGGAAAAAAGATAGCAATGTTTATCGACCTTAGGTCGAAGTCTGAAAGTCAGCAGATAGGTTACCCCGAGCTGTTACTGGAAAAGAAAGATAAGCTGGGAGGTTCGTCAAACAAAGATTACTCGTACGCCATATACTATGATGGAAGACGCGTTTCGATTAATGGTGATTATAGCTATGGGTACGAGCTAAAGGAATCGGATGCCGGTATCGATTTAGGCGGTTACAAGTTTTATTCTATCAACGGATACAGCCATTTGCTGATGAAGTATGACGAGCATAACATTGTAATTGTAAGCCTTAAAGAGCTGCGCTATTCCGACTATATCCTCTCATTCTCGTATGTATTCCTGTTCTTCTACATTGGGGTTTGCCTGTACATGTGGATAGGCGGATTCTTTGCAATCAGAAAATCGCGCAGAACCACATTCAAGCAGCGTATTACACGTATGCTGCTGGGGCTTCTCATTGTGTTTTTTGTGGCAACCGGCGTTAGTATGCTTTGGTACAATATCGGGCAGTACAAGAAAAATACAATCTCGGGAATAGAAGAGCGTATGAACATGGTGCTTTCTGAGTTCGATCAATCGTTCTCAGGTATGAGCAAAGAAGAGCTGGAGGCTCAGGGAGAAGAGCTGTCGGGCTTACTGATAGACTTATCTAACGTATATCGCACGGATATTAATATATACACACCGGAAGGAAATTTGCTTGCAAGCTCTCGTACCGAAATCTTTAATAAGGGATTGCAAGGTGAACAGATGAATCCACGGGCATACAGAACGCTGAAATACGAAAACCTATCGCGCTTTATTGACGAAGAAGTTATCGGGTTGATGGATTACTACTCGGCATACACCCCTTACTATAACAGCACTGATGAAGAGCTAGCCATTATTAACCTGCCTTACTTTGCTAAGCAGGCGGAGATGCGGCAGGAGATAACCTCTCTTACTCTAACCGTACTCAACATATTCATGCTGTTGGTTTTGGTCGGATTCTTTATAGCCGTAGCTTTATCAAACCGTATTGCACGTCCGTTAGAGGCTGTTCGGGTAAGTATGCGTAAGCTAGACCTGTCGGGCAATCCGGAGCCTATAGCGTATGATGGTAAAGATGAGCTGGGAGATTTGGTGCGAGAGTACAACCGTGTTATTGCAGAGCTTGCGGAAAGCGCTAAACAGCTTGCGCAAACCGAGAGAGAGTCTGCATGGCGCGAGATGGCAAGGCAGATAGCGCACGAAATTAAAAACCCTCTAACCCCTATGAAACTTAGCATTCAGCATGTAATGCGAATGAAAAAGGATAGTAAACCGGGGTGGGAAGATAAGGTGGACGATCTGTCAAAATCGTTAATGGAACAGATTGATACGCTTGCGTTAACAGCATCGGAGTTTTCTAACTTTGCTAAGCTCTCTAAGGCAGAACAGGCTAAAGTAAACATACCGACTTTACTTTGCGAACAGTTGACACTTTTTGCCGGATACGAGAACATTACAATCAACCTCAACGTTAGCGATAGCGATATTGTTGTAATGGGCTACAGAGAGCAGCTGCAACGAGTCTTTACAAACCTTATTAAAAATGCCATTCAAGCCATTGGAGAGCAGCAGGGTGTTATTGATATAGACGTAACAAAATCAGATAAAACCTGCACGGTTAGAATTGAGGATAACGGTCATGGTATTAGCCCCGAGAAGCAGAAATATCTTTTCCAACCTAACTTTACAACCAAATCGGGAGGTACAGGTTTGGGGTTGGCTATATCAAGAAATATTATCGAAAATATTGGTGGTACAATCAGCTTTAAATCGGCTGTAAAAGGCGGCGCTATATTTACCGTTACCATTCCTCTTGCCGAAATTGATAGCTAAAGGTTGAAGGTGTTTTAAAAAGGTTCAATGTTTAAGACTTGCCCTTATTCTTTAGAAAGTAGGCTAGATTGTGTATCGTACTGTATTGGCATATTTTTTTAGCATTTTTTTGTTCTAATGACTAAAAAATGTATCTTGCCTACCAAACCTAAAACTAACCTAACCATATGGAAGCATTCAACGATTTTTTGCTTTACATCGATTCTTTTATCGGTAGCTCTCAATGGTTTGTATTTGCACTTGTAGGTACAGGCCTTTTTTTTACCATTTATCTTGGTTTCCCTCAAATAAGATACTTCCGTCATGCCGGTAGGGTAATGATGGGAAAGTACGATAAAAAGGGCGACAGAGGAGATACTTCGCACTTTCAGTCGTTAGCAACAGCGTTATCCGGAACCGTTGGTACCGGTAATATTGCGGGGGTTGCATTGGCCATTCACTTGGGCGGACCGTCTGCTCTCTTTTGGATGATGGTTACTGCCTTTTTTGGTATGACAACAAAGTTTGTAGAGGTTAGCTTATCTCATAAATACAGAGAGTTTACAGCTGACGGAACAGTTGCCGGAGGTCCGATGTACTACATGAAAAATCGTTTGAAAATGCGATGGCTGGCTGCTTTCTTTGCTATTGCTACTATTTTTTCCGCGTTTGGTACTGGTAGCCTTCCGCAGGTTAATAGTATTACAAACTCGATGTACCAAACGTTTGGCTTCAATCACATGATTGTAGGTCTTATTTTATCTATACTATTAGCGCTTATTATTATTGGCGGTATTAAACGTATTGCAAAGGTTACATCGTTGTTGGTACCTTTTATGGCTGTGATATATTTTATTGGTGTTTTGGGTATTATTGTCTATAACTACGATAACTTTTTACCTGCTGTAGCATCCATATTTACGAATGTCTTTACCGGAACAGCTGCTACAGGTGGTTTTCTTGGGGCAAGTGTAGCATTTGCATTGAATAGAGGTGTTAATAGAGGCTTGTTTTCTAATGAGGCAGGGCAGGGGTCTTCGCCAATTGCACACGCCGCAGCACGTACAAAAGAGCCTGTTTCCGAAGGAATGGTTGCCATACTGGAGCCGTTTATCGATACTATTATTATTTGCTTTCTTACGGGTGTTGCCCTACTTTCTTCGGGTGTATGGAATGAGAAGCACGAGAATGTTTTCCAGCTTACCGATATGCAGGTGCTAGAGCAAGCATACGATGGAAACAACGAAGCGCATATTCAAATGTTGAGCGGGCATATCAGTGGAACCAATACGCTTGCCCTGTTTACCGGAGAGCTGGAGATTGTTGACGGAAAGCTTGTAAACGATGTCTCAATTATTCACAACAGATCGTTGGCAGAGAATGTTCGGTTCAGCGTTGGTAACGAGCCGTATAACGGACATATAACAGTTAGTGAGGGGAGAACTACTACTAGCGTAAAAATAACGGGCGAATCGTTATTGCATAGCGCACCGTTAAGTACCATTGCGTTTACCCGCAGCTTCTTTGGCGACTGGGGAAAATATATTGTTACAATAGGGCTGCTGCTATTTGCGTTTTCTACAGCCATTGCCTGGTCGTACTATGGCGACAGGGCTGTAACCTACTTAGGAGGGAATAAATGGGTAATGCCTTTCCGTATATTCTTCTGCTTTGCTTTCTTCGTTGCATCGTTTACCGATACTACTATTATTTGGAACTTCTCGGGTATAACTGTTGCGCTGATGACTCTTCCTAATCTTTTTGGTATTCTTTACCTCTCAAAAGAAATGAAGAAAATGAAAAGAGATTATATTGTGAACTTTAAAAAGGAACATCCGGGCGAAAAAATATAGGCTTAATTAGTAATTATCAATGATTAATTGTTAATGTTTAAAAAGTACGTCATATCAAGCATAGCAAGATATGACGTGCTTTTCTTATAGAAAGTGTGGGTTAATTTAGTGTACTGAAGCTGTTCAGCTAGTATGACCTCCAACTTTCAGCCCTAATAATTAAACATTGATAATTAAACATTATTACTTCTTCCCAAAAAGACCGCCCAGCAGCCCGCGTACAATTTCTCTGCCCAGCTGGTTGCCAACATTACGGGTTACGCTTTTCTGTGTTTGTTTGGCAACTTCGCCAAGTATTCCGCCTAATCCGCCTTCGTTTGTTTTGCTTGTTTTCTTAGACGCTTGTTTTGCTTCTTTTTCGGCTTGTTTAGCTTCTTTTTCAGCCTCTTTTTGCTGTTTCACTTGCTCTTCTTGTTGAGCCCGTTTAATAGCGTGTTGTCGCAGAATTTCGTAAGCCGATTCTCTGTCAACCTCCTTCTCGTACACACCGTACACCAACGAGCTTTGAATAATTTTAGTACGTTCATCCGGCGTAATTGGTCCGATTTGTGATTGGGGGGGCAGAATAATGGCTTGCTCAACAGGTGTAGGCTTTCCTTTTTCATCAAGGAAAGATACCAACGCTTCGCCAACACCCAACTCTGTAATAACCTTCTCTACATTTACTTTTGGGTTGATGCTAAATGTTTGCGCTGCCGATTTTACCGCTTTTTGGTCTCGTGGGGTAAATGCCCGTAAAGCGTGCTGTATGCGGTTTCCAAGCTGCCCAAGAACGGTATCGGGTATATCAATAGGGTTTTGCGTTATAAAGTAAACACCAACACCTTTCGAGCGGATTAACCGAACAACTTGCTCTATTTTTTTGAGCAATGCCTTTGGCGCCTCGTTAAATAGCATGTGTGCTTCGTCAAAGAAGAATACCAGCTTAGGTCTGTCTAAGTCGCCAACTTCGGGTAGCTGTTCATACAGCTCGGAAAGAAGCCATAAGAGTAGCGTAGAATAAACTCGGGGAGAGTGCATCAGCTTATCTGCTGCAAGTATATTGATTAACCCTTTCCCCGAAAAATCTCGCTGCAGCAGGTTAGAGATATCGAAAGCCGCTTCTCCAAAAAACTTATCTGCCCCCTGTTCCTCCAGCTGTAGCAATACACGCTGAATAGAACCAATACTTGCAGGCGAAATATTTCCATAATCGATTGTAAATTGACTGCGATTATCGCCTACGTATTTAGTCATTTCACGTAGGTCTTTCATGTCAATTAGCAACAATCCGTTATCATCGGCAATTTTAAAGATAAGAGACAGCACACCGGCTTGCGTATCGTTTAAGTTCATTAGACGAGAGAGTAGGATTGGCCCCATTTCGGTAATGGTGGTACGCAGCGGGTGTCCTTGCTCGCCAAACACATCCCAGAAGCAAACCGGAAATCCTTGGTACTGAAATCCGCTATTCTCTAGCTTGTACTGCTCAACACGCTTTGATACGTTTTTGTTATCGGGAGTACCAACCTTAGAAATACCCGAAAGGTCGCCTTTAATATCCGTCATAAAAATAGGGATACCCATTTGGCTGAAAGTTTCGGCCAGGTTTTGCAGTGAAACGGTTTTACCTGTTCCTGTTGCTCCGGCAATTAAGCCATGCCTGTTTGCCATTTTAGGCAAGATGTAGAGCGGCTTCTCGTTGGTTATTGCAATATGTGCCAGGTTATCTAAGTCTTTCATAAAAGTATGTTTTACCAGACAAAGATAATGCTAATATGTTAATTTATAAATGTGGTAATTTGATAATTCTTTATGCTCGTACAGATTTATAATCAGTATGTAAATAAGAATCTGTTTAAATTTTATTGCATCATCATATTATTGTTTTTCAGCTACTTGTAGTTAGCCCTTAAAGTCCCCTAAAGGGGACTTTACCGCACATCCAATGTTTAGTGCAAATGGGTTAAACAATCAAATTTAAACAGTTTCTAAATAGAACACCAATTACAAATCGGTGTGAACTAGAGGGCTTCTTTTTCGTGATACATGATACTTGTGTCGTGATGCCTTTTCGCATATTGCTGTCTGTATATCACATATCGTAAGTATTAATCGAACTCGGGTTAATTGTAACTTACCGCTCCTCAATAGAACCAAATTTTTTCCAGCTGCTACTTTTCAAATATGCGGCTTTTGATCCGGCGGGAACAATTAGCTTAGCCTTTCCGATAGGTGTTCCCATAAAAACAAATGCTCCAACCTTTGGAGGTTCCGGATTTTTTACCTCTACCACCGTAAGATCGTTACAGTTAAACAGAGCGTATGTTTTAAGGCTTGTTACGTCTTTTCCGATGACAATAGAGCTTATTTTAGACATAGCGAAGGCATGGTGACCTATGCCTGTTATTCCATCGCCTATTATAGCATCGGTAATTTGAGGCAGAGCAACTGTCCACGACGGGTTACCCGGAATTTCTCCTTTTCCGCTTACTATTAGCGTTCCATTCTCAATGTGCCAGGCAATATCGGCTGAAGCCATTCCGCTATCGGTGTTGCTGATACTTTGACCACTTATATTTGTTTGGGCAAGCTCTTCTGCAGCCGCAATAGAGCTTCTGGAGTACAGTCCTGCCTCCGATAGCTTTGCTCCGTATGTATCTAAAACCTCAATGGTGGTGTTGTTCAGCTTGTAGTACAAGGTTTGTATGGATTGTATGCTTTCTATCCGTTCTTTTCCCGGGCGACCTCTCACTGTTTGCGTTACACTTCGTAAAGAATCTGCGCACAAAATTATAGTTTGGTCGTTAAACCAGTATCTTCCTTCGTAAACAGCCGTATTTGCTGAGAATGAGGTGTAATCGCGAATGTTGAACCTATCTCCCGAAAAGGTTATCTGCAAAGTACCGTTTTTTACCAAGTAAGTTCCGTCTAATTCTCCACGATGCTTGCTACACCAGTTCACATACTGATCATAATCTTCCTTGTAAACAATTCTTTTGTCGATGTCTTTTACAACCTCAGCAATGTTAGGAATATTATTCTCGGTGAGTGTTGGAACGAGTACTTTGTTGCGATATGTTGTATTGATAGAATGTAGCTCTCGCGGCTCAAAAGTTGCTTCGATTGTTGCTATGTCGCTTTCCTCAATTTGATAGCTTACTGTTACTATCTCTATATTTTCTTGATGTTGTCGTCTGGTAATCTCTTTTTTAAGTGGATTGAGATATACAAGCTCTAAGGTTTGGTGTCCGGCAGGTACCACCCAAATAGATCTGCCAGCTACGAAACCTATGTAGTAGCCTTTGCTCATTATCCTGACATTTGAATTTTGGATTGCGATATAGCAGTATTGTTGCGCATTAAAATCATCGTCAAGTGGCTTTGAATTACCTAAGAAAATATGACCAATAGTTTCGGCTTTTTGCATAGCAATATTCATCTCCTCTTTGGTCTGAGCGTTTACCAAATTATAGCTGCCAAAAAGCAATATAACAAAGAATAATGTGCGTATAACAGCATTCTGACTGTGGGTTGCAAAGATATTTTTCATACTGATAAGCATAAGGTTGTAAAACAAAATCAAAGATGTAGCCAAAGTAGTAAAAATACGAATAGAGAATTGATGGGTGGTTATTATTATGCGAGGTTGTAGGGCTTTTTCACCCTTTTGTAGATTTTAAATAGACTACAAGACTTAAAGATTTTAAGACTTGTAGATTTTTATTTATGAAAGGCTCCATTAGGAGCCAATTTTTGTAGCATAAAGATAGAGGATAGCAAGTATCGCTCCGCTAGGAGCAGCATCTTACAATGTTATTAAGATATTGCTCCTAGCGGAGCAGAGGTTATTTACCATTATGTTATGCTACAAAGATATTGCTCCTACGGAGCAAAGCCAACAACTCTCTCGATCGGAATAAATCCAAATTTAAAAAATAAAAACGAGAAATCTCTATACTTGACCACATTGCGGCTTTTCAAGAGATTTCTCGCTTTGCTCGAAATAACGAGAATGGTTTAGTTTTCGTTCAACAGCTCATCTATTGTTTTGTTGAACTCTGCTTTAAACTCTTCGTAGTACTTGCCTGTAGCAGGTCCGTTAAAGCCGGCATGTATTTTACGTACGTTACCTTTCTTGTCAAGGAATATGGTGGTTGGGTAAGACGGAATCTTCTCCAGCTCAGGTAGAGCCTTTTCTGCAGACTCTTTACCAACTTTACCTGCAAACAGAACCTCGTATGTTACACCATACTGTTTTTTGAACTGGTTAAGCTGTTTTTGCGCGTACTCAAAATCGTCTTTACGCTCAAACGCAAGGCCTATAATCTCTATACCTCTGCTCTTATTTTCTTTATACCATGGAGCAAGGAATCCGGCTTCGTCTAAGCAGTTGGGGCACCAGCTTCCAAGTATAGAAATAACAACCACTTTACCTTGATATTGAGGGTCGTTGATAGAAATTGTTTTACCCTCCAGGTTAGGAAGTGAGAAGCTTAGCTTAGAGTATCCTTCGTTAAGCGAAGTCATAGAGTAGGCATCGGGTAGGGTAGCGTTATCATCGCGGGTACCGTTAAACTTGCTGACACCAGCTGGTGTAATGAATTCTGCCGAAAAATTATCTGCATCAGAAAATTCTCCTTTGATGTAATACGGTGTTAATCCACCAAAAGTAGAAAGATGGAATTTCTTGCCTTGTATTGTTCCCTCTAAGTAGCGATAATCGCCGGATGCTGTAAGTATAGAACCTGTTAGGTAAGCATCTTTTTGTGTGAATAAACCAATTTGCTTTGCCGAATTTTCGGTAGTAATTTGCCATTTACCATCTAAAGATACTTCCGGTTTTTCTCCATTATCTGTAAATCTTGGCACATCGCTTTTCTTTGCAGTAAAGGGAGTACGGCTATCAGAGTATGGTTTGTATTGGTCTCCCG
>JAVBOE010000058.1:0-40811 GCA_031550925.1 Bacteroidales bacterium
GCTGCAATTGCGTTCCGTTCGCAAATAAAACTCGTAATCGGTAATAAACTTGTGATCCACATCCGCTACGGGTATATCCTCTTTGCCATAAGCCAACGCAATGAAAGCCGCCGTGTGTTTGTAAGAGGTTTCATAGCGTTCGACCGTGCCCGGAGCCATACCATTGCCGGATAGTTTGCGGCACTTCTCATTATGCTCCCGGAATATGTCCATCAGCATAATGACAGGCTTCTCGTTCCTGCCGAGGTACTTATCCACGATTTTTTGAGCGGAGATAGGTTCGCCGTCCAACTCCATCCGGCGATGGATCTGCATTACCCGCGCCCGGATAGTGTCGATACGGGCATTCAGTTCATCGTCCTTGCGGGTGTTACCGATTGATTTTCCGGCGACGGCGTTCCATTTTGCCGGATCGACTTTGAGATTGATAGAGGTCGTGGCACGTCGGCCATTGACTGTAACGCGCAACAAAACAGGAACTTCCCCGTTCTTTGCGACCCGCGTTTTCTGAACGAAAAACAGGATTTTAAAGGTTACTCTTTCCATACTTTTTTAACATTTAATGTTTGGTGTAAAAGTATGAGTTGCAAGAGAAAACCGCGCTATGCAAAACGACGCAAAATGCTACATAATAACCTGTTACTGTCAAATAGGTAACATTTTTCACTCGTTAGGAAGTGTTACCGATTTTGCAGGTTCAAGGTGCTTTAAAACGCCCTTTTTTGCCACCCGCCGGAAAACAAAAAACCCTGAATTCGTCTGAAATTCAGGGTTTTGCTTGATTTTGCTTAATCACTTGGCGGAGAGAAAGGGATTCGAACCCCTGGAACCTCTCAGTTCAACGGTTTTCAAGACCGCCGCAATCGACCACTCTGCCATCTCTCCTGGAATAAATCGGAATGCAAAAGTACAACTTTTTCGGATTCGTGCAAATTTATTCGAAAATTTGAACAAATACCTATTGTATCTGTTACAGGTAAAGAAAAGTAAAGAAATTTGTGATTTATGTTTTTGAAAAAAATTATTTAATTGCTTGAATTTTAGTATGTTTACGACATTTGTGAATAAGGTAGTTGGAAAAAAATGTACGTAGATACCAAAAAATGAGGATTATAAATTTGGAAATATGCAATCAAACGTTACATTTGCATAAAAATACATAGCACAGCACAATTACTAACCTTTAAAACTTTTTTTATGAACAAGGCACAACTTATCGATGCTATTGCTGCTTCAGCAAAACTTACAAAGGTTGACTCTAAAAAAGCTCTAGATGCTTTTATTAAAGAAACCGCAAAATCTTTAAAGAAAGGTGATAAAGTTGCTCTAGTAGGCTTTGGTACTTTCTCTGTAACTAAGAGAGGTGCTCGCAAAGGTCGCAACCCTAGAACTGGTAAGGAAATTCAAATCCCTGCTAAGAAGGTGGTTAAATTTAAACCAGGAAGCGAACTTAGTAAGCTTGTAAAGTAGTTTTAGCAGCTGCTAAAAGTTGAAAAGGAGAACACTTGGAGTTCTCCTTTTTTCGTTTTACCTTGCAGCCATGAGTAAACAGCTAATAGCGTATTTATCGGAATTTTTGAAAGAAGAAAGGTTGGAGGTACTGCAGAGTAGCCTCCGTTTTCGTACTCGTTATCTTACGGTATGTCTAGAAGATATCTATCAGTCGCAAAATGCAAGTGCCGTACTTCGGTCATGCGATGCATTTGGGGTTCAGGATGTTCATATTATTGAGGACAAAAATAAGTATCAGCTCAATCCTATGGTAACTCGGGGTTCTTCTAAATGGCTCAACTTATATAAGTATAATAATGGTAGTAATCCCTCACTTGATGCTATCAATAGTTTGAAAGAAAAAGGTTATAGAATAGTGGCAACGAGCCCGCACATAGGAGATACATCTCTTGAAGATTTCGATTTGACTAAGGGAAAAGCAGCCTTGATATTTGGCACAGAGCTAACAGGCATATCATCTACGGTTGAGCAGAATGCTGATGAGTTCCTCAAAATACCTATGCATGGGTTTGTAGAGAGCTTAAATATCTCTGTTTCGGCAGCAATTATACTTCACTACCTTATGTTGAAGTTAAGAAATGCAAATATCAGCTGGCAGCTAAGTAAAGACGAGCAGGAATCGTTACTTTTGCAATGGTTAAAAATTAGCATCCGGGAATCGGAAAAAATTATACGGCATTACAATGAACTTACGTAGCTTGTTTCTAAGCCATGTGGCCCAAACATCTGATGCTCCGATGATGGTAGAGGTTGAGAGGGCAGAGGGGATATACATATATTCGCCTGAAGGGAAGCGCTATGTCGATTTAATTGCCGGTGTATCTGTTAGCAACTTGGGGCACAGCCATCCCAAAATTGTGAAAGCGGTGCAGCAGCAGGTAGAGAAATACATGCATCTTATGGTATATGGAGAGTATATACAATCTCCACAGGTACAGTTTGCTATTTTACTTACATCGTATTTGCCTAAAGAGCTATCGTCTGTGTACTTCGTCAACTCAGGAACTGAGGCTAATGAGGGCGCTATGAAGCTGGCGAAACGCTACACCGGACGAACCGAAATCATAGCTTTTCGTAATGCTTATCATGGCAGTACTCAAGGTCCGTTGAGCATAATTGGGGATGAGTCGTTTCGTAACAGCTACCGACCACTTTTGCCAGATATTCGCTCAATAGAGTACAATAATTTTGACGATTTAAGCTATATAACCAAACGTACTGCGAGTGTTGTAGCAGAGGCTATACAAGGAGAAGCAGGCATAGTACTTCCGGCAAAAGGTTTTTTACAAGCACTTCGCAAGCGATGCGATGAAGTTGGCGCATTGCTGGTATTTGATGAGGTGCAGACCGGCTTTGGACGTACAGGATCGTTATTTGCATTTCAGAAATATGGCGTACAGCCTGATATTTTGACTGTAGCCAAAGCAATGGGTGGCGGTATGCCTATGGGTGCATTTATCTCATCAAAAGAGATAATGTGGTCGTTAACTAACAATCCTGTTTTAGGGCATATTACTACTTTTGGAGGTCATCCTGTTTCGGCAGCGGCAGGTCTTGCAGCGTTGGAAGCATTGATGGAAGAAGGATTGATGGATAGGGTAGAAGAGAAAGAACAGCTGTTTAGGAGCTTATTAGTTCATCCAAAAATAAAAGAGGTAAGGGGTACTGGCCTGATTCTTGCTGTGGAGTTGGGTGATGACGAATTGTTGCAAAAGTTTATGCAAAAAGGAAGAATGAACGGTATTTTATCGGATTGGTTTTTATTCTGTACATCAGCATTTCGGATATCGCCACCTTTGAATATTAGCAATAAACAGATAGAAGAGGTATCGCAGCTGATTTTAAAAACGCTAAACGAAATAGAATAGAGAACAATTAATAATTAGTAATTAACAATTAATAATTAGTAAGAATAAATGGAAGATCAACAAGTTGTTCAAAACGAGGTTAATCGTAACATTCAGGCGTTAATTGATAATATCGAAACGGTTATCAAAGGAAAACGCGATAAGATTAAGCTGGTAGTTACAACCCTTTTGGCAAAAGGGCATGTGCTTATTGAAGATAACCCGGGTACAGGAAAAACGGTATTGGCTAGAACGCTGGCTCATTCAATTAGTTCGCCTAACCATGACGGGCTGCTGTTTAGGCGCATACAGTTTACTCCCGACTTGCTTCCAATGGATTTAATTGGTTCATACATTTTTGATGAGAGCAAAAAAGATTTCGAGTTTAAGAAGGGACCATTGTTCTGTAATGTTCTTCTGTCTGATGAAATTAATAGGGCATCGCCCAAAGTACAGTCGGCATTGCTTGAGTGTATGGCCGAAAACCAAATTACAGTGGGCGATGTAACGCATCAGCTAGAGAAACTGTTTTTTACCATTGCTACGCAAAACCCTGTAGAATCGGAAGGTACATATCCGCTGCCTGCTGCTCAGCTCGACCGTTTCTTTATGAAAATACACATGGGCTATCCGGCTGAAGAGGTTGAAATGGAGATATACCGTAGCTATTTAGGTATAGCAAAGAATCTGGAAGAGGTAAAGCAGGTGCTGTCTTTGGCAGATATACAGGCATTACAGAAAGATGTAGATGAGGTATTTATTCACGAAGAAATTATTCGTGCTGTAAACAATATCATTATCGGTACACGTAATCATCCCGATATTGTGCTTGGTTGTTCGACTCGAAGTGGTATCAACTTCTTAAAATGCCTTAAGTCATTTGCGTTAGTTAGTGGTCGTAACTTTGTTGTAGAAGATGATATAAAAGAGCTGGCACAACCGGTACTCGATCATCGTATGATATACAGAGGTAAAGAAGCTAGGCTATCAGCTCTTAATGAGATTGTATCGAAAGAGATATCGCGATTAAGCAAGCAGAATTTATACGCATAAATTAAAATATTCGAAAAGGATTAGTGCTAAATGAGATTACAGTTAATACTAGGCATATTACTTTTTATTTCTATAGGCGGGGCAAATGCTCAGCAGCTATCTAAAGCAGAAGCAAGGTACGAGGTAGATGTTAAGCGTGTTGGATTAAATCCGTCTGATAGAGAGGCATTATTCCGTTCGCGCGAGTTTATTCGACTAGACCCTACATATTACGTAGGTTATTACTACGAGGCGTTATTTAAGTATGATAGAGTATCAGACTATATTGGTTTCCGTAATGTTGTTCCTGTTTTAAAGAAAGCAATGTCATTGCTTGAGAATGATTTTTCTGCAGAACTTTCTAAACAGTACACGAGTAGCGAAGATTATGAGCCTTTAAAACAAATAAGAGCAGACTATACACAGCTTGCGTATGCTTTAATGGATTCGTATAGCAACCTTGAGCAGCCCGACTCTGTAATGCGACTTCTTGACCATTACGGAAGTTGGAACTTTCAGCGGGAAGGTTTTTTGGATCCTAATACCTATAAGGCATGGACGGTACATCGTAATCGTTTTTATACTTCCGATAAGTATCCTTTCTTGAAAAATACCATAGAGGAAAATGAGAAGTTGGCATTATCCTACCTATATAAGAGCAAAGCTAAGATAGAAAAGAACAGAGACCTTAACGAGTCTGTGTTTGGCCCTATGTACGTTTTGGGCGATGAGCTTAGTGTTGCTCATTATGCGGCTATAGTTCATAGCTACTTAAGAAATAACGATTCTGCGTCATATTACTATCAGCAGATGTATGGCTATAATGTGTTTCCGTATAATAACTATGCCATTTTTTGTTATGTGAATGGAAATTTCGAAGAGGCATCATACTATTTTAAAAGAGCGCAGTGGTCGGATTATGGCGATAAACGAATTCGTGAATCGGATATATACTTAGGTATGCTATCGGTATTAAAAGCGGAGCCTCAAAGCGCGATAGTAGAGCTTAAGAATCAGATTCTGCAAATGGGGGTGGTACCCGGATGGGGTTGGTCTAATATGGCTTTGGGACGATCATACTTATATAATGGGCAGCTGGATAAATGCAATGAATATCTTAAGAAAGCAAAGAATTTTAAGGAAATACATATAGGTACTACTTGGGGACAAAGCCATTACGACATAAGTATTGGAGCGTTGGAGCTAATGGCGAAAGAACGAGAAATTGCTGCTTTAAAGTTCGAAAACAAAAACTACTGGTATAGCCCAACAAAGCTTCTAACGCTTGCTCAGCTTTCGATGGAGAAAGATGCTCAGCAGCTGCTATTGCTGAATCGTATAGCATCGAACCCTGAGCGTGAGGATGTTTTTTACAGCATATTTGCATCAGAGAATACCGTATCTTTTGATGAGATATGGTACATGTTGAAAGATTACGGTCAGAAATTTTTCCTTAAACGGTTTCAAAAGGAGGGAGAGAGTGATGATCGGCTACCTATACGAAAATACTTTAAGCTTTTTGCTGCAAAGCTGATGCTGGAGAGGGGAGATGAGAAAGATGCACTGGAGGCTTTACTGAATATAGAAAAGAGCGAGACTATTGATCCTGAATATGAGAAGCTTTTTCAGGCTCGTTTGGTTGAAGCAAAAGCACTATGCAGAAATAGCGAGGACGATATCTCTAAGCTATACGAACTATATCCGCAGCTGATTCCGTTTAGCGGATTAACTATGAAGTTTAATCTGGAGGTCTATGATGACGACGGAACAAAAAGTAGAGAGAAGGTGCTTAAAGAGATAAAGCGTTATAATGTTGATTGGGTTGATGAAGTTAGTCGGAATACGCCGCGTGTAATAGCATATTTTTCTAACGATGGAAAGAATGATATTATTACCTATAGCGTAAAGCTGAGGAAGCGAGATATAATAACCGAAAAAACTATTGTATGTAAATCGCCCGAAGATGCGGCACATCAGCTAGTCTATGGATTGTTTAGTATAGCAGAGCCCGACAGCTCTGAAGATTATGGCTACTATTAAATGTATAAGGTTTAATGTATAAGGATTTTATAACTTTATTGAACCTATTAAATATCGATAATAAATTAACAATTAATCATTAACAACTAATCATTAACTATTATGAGTACAACAGGTTGGATTATTATTGGGGTTGCGGTATTACTTATCTTGTATTTTATATCGCTATATAATCGTTTGGTAAGCTATCGTAATACCCGCGAAACTGCATTTGCCGATATTGACGTTCAGCTAAAGCAGCGTCACGATCTTATACCTCAGCTGGTTGAGGCTGTCAAAGGGTATATGAAGCACGAAAATCAAACGTTAGTGCAGCTTACTCAAGCTCGCTCTGCTGCAATGTCAGCAAAAACGATTGATGAAAAAATAGACGCAGAAAATATGCTAACTTCTGCTCTTTCAGGCTTAAAGGTTGCTGTTGAAGCATATCCTGACTTGAAGGCTAGCCAAAACTTTATGCATTTACAGGAAGAGATAGCAGATGTCGAAAATAAGCTGGCTGCTGTTCGTCGCTACTTTAACTCGGCAACTAAAGAGTATAACAATGCGGTAGAAACATTTCCTGCAAATATTGTTTCGGGTATGTTTGGTTTCAAGCGCGAAAAAATGTTTGATGTAGGAACAACAGAGCGTATTCGTTTAGACGAGCCGCCTAAAATTAGCTTCTAAAATTATAGTATTACTATGAACTATGTTGGCATACAAACTCAGGTACGGCGAAATAACCTGAGATCTACGCTATTACTTATTCTGTTCCCTACTGTAATTATAGGGTTGACATGGCTTTTCTTCTATATAATTTATAATGTAGGAGATTCTGATAGTACCTATGGTTCGAGCGTGGTTATGGAAACTACCAACTACTCATTTTTACAAGCTTTACCTTGGGTGCTTGGCGCATGTGGGCTATGGTTTATCATTGCCTATTTTTCGCATACCAGCATGATAAATTCGGCTGCTCACTCACATTCGTTAGATAGAAAAGATAATAAGCGAGTGTATAATCTTACCGAAAATCTTTGCATGGCTAATGGTATTCAAATGCCTAAGCTTAATGTTATTGAAGACAGCTCTATAAACGCCTTTGCAAGCGGTATAAATAAAAAGACATATACGGTAACGTTATCACGAGGGGCGCTAGATAGGCTTAACGATGAGGAGCTGGAAGGTGTAATTGCCCACGAGCTCACGCATATACGCAACAGAGATGTTCGTGTATTAATTGTTTCTATCATTTTTGTGGGAATCTTTGCTTTCCTTTCAAGCCTTATGGTTCGGAGTTTTTTGTATAGTAGCTGGGCAAGGAGTAGTAAGAACGATAAAGGCGGTGGCGCACTTGTTGTTATAGTTGTAATGCTGTTAGCTGCGTTGGGGTATTTGATTACCATACTGCTTCGTTTTGCCATTTCTCGTAAGCGAGAATACATGGCAGACGCAGGAGGGGCGCAAATGACAAAGAACCCCAAAGCGCTAGCTTCTGCGTTACGCAAAATATCGGGCGATTCTTGTATTGAAGCAGTTACTCGCGAAGATGTTGCTCAGCTATTTATAGAACACGCTGCAAAAGGAAAAGATGGGAAGTCAAGCTTCTTTTCAAGTATATTTGCAACGCATCCGCCTATAGAAAAACGCATTAAGCTATTAGAGCAATTCTAGCTTATTATATTGCTACTTGTTGTAAACCAGCATAGGGAGCAATTAAAATACAGAATGACTAGGAAAGTAGGTTAAGCGAACAAAATTTTTATATCTTTGCAAACCGAAATCGGTACCATGGCCGAGTGGTTAGGCAGCGGTCTGCAAAACCGTGTACAGCAGTTCGAATCTGCTTGGTACCTCAAATAAGAAAGAGATCTAGTAAAGATCTCTTTCTTATTTTTTGCGGTATCCTGTCTTGAAATATCAGCATACAAAAAAAGGATAGAGTAAAAACCCCATCCTTTATATATTTTACTTACTCAAGATTTGCCTAGGGTGTATTAGTCTGAGCCGTTTGACTCCTTTTGTAAGGTAAAGACTGTTTTACTTCAGCAACATTGTTTTCTGGATCGGCAGGAGTAACTACATAAGATAGATCCAAATCGTTATTAACTAATGTGATTTGATATTCTCTGCTATCTCCAGATATAACAAGAACATACTTCTTTAACTCATAGTTATAAGTTATAGTATACGACTTGGCATTAGAAGAAGGTGTCGTTTCTGTATTAGATGAGTAGTAGTTTGTTCCATCAAAACGGATATACTTATACATATCGGCAGGATAAGTAAAGTTTGGAATTACTTGGGCTTCCCATGTACCAACCATCTCTTCTTCAAGAACAGTTGGATCATCATTATTACAGCTAACAGCAAATAGGCCCAACAATGCAAATAGTAGTATTTTTTTCATCATAATTGTATTAAAAATATATTTTATGCAAACTTAAAAAGAATAGCATAAATAGTAGGATTTCTTTTGTATTTTTTAGCTTTATCGTTTATTCTATTTTTGTGATTTAGCAATATTTATCCACTATTTATCAACAAACAAAGGTATGTATAATAAGGCATATAGCTTTTTTACTACCTTTGCATATTAATAGTCTTTAACGTTAAATAAGTTTTATTGGCAGAGTTGATCTTGAAAATATGTAATATTGCGCTGATTTACAACGCATTTATTTTAAAGGATACTTATTGCTGGTTAACGTTGATTAACAAACAGAATTGTTCATGAGAAGGTCTAATTTCTTTTTTATACTTGTTTTCCTCTGTTGTACTATTGGTAACGCTTTTGCGCAACAACAGAAAGAACATGCCAAAGGGTCTTATGTTGATTCGTTAGGGCGATTTTACCTTCAATCAGAATTGCCTTTACGGGTATTTGTATCAACACCTTCAGATTCGGTACCGATTCAGCTTAAGGAGGTGCAAATGAAGGAGTATGCACCTATATATCTTGATGGTCATGGTGTACATAATTTAAGGCATCTAAATTCGGAAGAGAAAAGAGTTGAAAATTTTCCACTATACGCTGATGGTGTTTCACCTGTTACAGCTATTTATTTAACCGGAGCTCCGGTACATAGAGGTAGTGGAAAAGTTTTTTATGGAAAAAACTTAACCATGTCTTTGCGAGCAGTCGATGATATGTCTGGTGTAAGAGAAATCTTATACTCTTTAAATGGAGCAGATTATATACCTTATCAACATTTGTTTCCGGTTGATAAAGAAGGAAGCTATACCTATCGGTATTATTCAGTTGATAACGTGGGAAATGTTGAAATTGCTAAGCAAGAATCATTTGTTGTAGATACTGCTCCCCCTAAGACATACTATAAAATTGTAGGAATAACAGAAGATCAGGTTATATCGTTAACAACACAGATTAGCCTTTCGGCAGAAGATTCTCTATCGGGGGTTGCCTCTACATACTACTCTTTTGATGATAACCCTTATATTAAAGGGTATGGTCATATTTCTATTTCAAGCTTAGATAACGGAGAGCATAAGCTATCTTTTTATTCTATTGATAATGTGAATAATCAGGAGTATGAGCGGTCTGTCACATTTTATTTGGATAGAACAGCGCCAATTATGTCGGCAGATATTCTTGGAGATAAATTTATTGTAGAAGACCAGGTATATTTCTCAGGAAGAACAAAGGTTAAGCTTACTGCTATTGATAATCGGGCTGGGGTAGAACAGGTTATGTACTCAATTAATGAGGCTCCATATCAGCAATATACAGATCCGTTCTATCTTCCTAATAAATCCGGAAGGTACGTTATACAATACTATGCAACAGATAAAGTTGGAAATAATACAGGCGAGAATAAGGCTACACACTCCAGCGGTGTTGTTTATGTTGATTTAACAGGACCGATAATTACGAATACATTTGAAGGACAGACATTTAAAAACGGAGATGTAACGTATATAAGCAATAGGGTTACAAATAGAATTACTGCTACAGATAGCGAATCGGGAGTGCAGAAAATTACATATGTATTAGATGATAGCGAAGAGCAACTATACATGAACCCCTTTGCCCTGTATGAACAAGGTTTACATAAAATAACTGCAATAGCATACGATAATGTTAATAATCGTAACGAGAAGTTCTTTAGCGTATTTGTTGATAACGAAGGACCTGAGATAATCCCCTCGTTTAGTACAAACCCTATTAGTACAAACGAAGAAGGGGCGGGTACTTATCCTTCATATGTAACACTATTTTTAAGTGCGCTAGATCAGGCAACTACAGTTTCTTCTATACTTATATCAATTAATGGTGGAGAAGAATTTGCCTATACAATGCCTATACAAGGTTTTGGAAAAGCTCAGACATATAACGTGAAAGTACGTGCTATAGATGTTTTAGGTAATGAATCATCAAAGTTATTTACATTTAAAACGAGCGATTTATAGTACATGAGGTTACGCTTTCTTATATCGCTTTTATTTTTCTGTATAGTAGCTGGGACTATACAAGCGCAGGTTGTAGTTAACGGTAGGTCTTATACCGTTGATGAGTCTCTTGCGTTAGCAAAAGAAGCGGAAAGTAAGAAAGAATATAGAGCAGCAACAGATTATTTAAATCAAGCAGCATACTATGTTTGGGATTTAAAGATGTTTGATGAAGCTATTTCGTATTTCAAAAAATCTGTAGAGCTTAATAAGCAGATAAAGAATGAAAGCGGAATAGCAACGATCAACAGCAACCTTGGTATGCTATATCATGACAAGGGTGATTATAACGAAGCCGTTTCTTATTTTACCAAAGCCTTGGAGACAAGGAGGAAAATGAGAGATAGTTATGCTGAGGTTAGTACTATGATAAACATGTCTATCAGCCTGAATAAGCTGAAAAGATATGACGAATCTATCGCCTTACTAGAAAGAACCCTTCCTATTACGGGAGAGCTTGGTGATAAAGATCAGCTGTTGCAAGCATATGGGTTGTTGTTTGAAACTTATGACCTGAAAGGTGATGTTAAGAAGTCAATGGAGTACTTTGAGATTTATAGAAGTATCCATAACGCCATTCAGCTTGAACGGGATGTTAAAGCTGAGGTGCAGATACAACAGACTCAGTACGAGGCCCAGCTTGCTAAAGTTGCAAAGAAAAATAAAGAGTTGGAGCTTGCACTAAAAGAAAGGGAGCTTAAAGTAACACAACAAGAGCTAGGAGCAGTTGATTCAACTAATAAAGAGCTTATAGAGCAAACCAGTAAGTATGAACTTTTACTGAAAAACTTAGAGCAACAAGAGCAGATAAAAGCGTTAGAGCAAGACCGTTTACAGAGTGAGCTAAACAGAGAGAAAGAAGTACGTATTTACTTTGTGATAGGGCTTGTTTTAGCTGGAGCCATACTAATAGTTGTTTTCTTCTTTTACCGCCATAACCTTAAGATGAATAAGCTGCTTAGGGTTAGGAATGAACAAATAGAGGCTCAATCTCAAAAGCTAAAAGATGAAAATATAATACGTACCAAACTGTTATCTGTACTCTCTCACGATTTACGGAGTCCTCTCAGCTCGGTTCACTTAATGGTTCAGCTACTAAAAACAAATGCATTTTCGCCGGAGCAAGCATCAGTCTATTTGGCAAATCTTGATGATAGCTTAAGAAACACATTTGCCTTGTTAGACAACATACTCTACTGGACGAAATCTCAGCTTAATGGAATTAAGGCCGCGCCTGAGGTTTTCGACATTTCTCATTTAGTAGATGAAAATACGGTGCTGATAGAAACAGGCTTGAAGACTAAGAATATTACGCTTGTTAACAATGTTGGCGAAGTGGAAGTATATGCCGATAGAGAAATTACCAAAATGGTGCTAAGGAATATTTTCTCTAATGCCTTAAAGTTTACGCCAAATGGTGGGTCAATTACAATATCGGCAGAACCTAAAGATGGCGATCTAGTAGTATCAATAACAGATACGGGCATAGGAATACCGCCTGAGAAGCAGAAGGCTATCTTTACTTCAAACGTTACATCTACCAGCGGAACTAAGAATGAGCCAAGTTCGGGTATGGGACTTATGCTTAGCCAAGATTTCTTGTCGAAAACCAGCGGTAAGATTTGGTTTGAAAGCGAGGTAGGTAAAGGAACAACATTTTATTTTACCTTGAAGCTTAGTAAGAATGAGTAAAATAGCAAGCTGCATAGCTTTTATTGCTGTCCGATAAACAAATTATCGGACAGTTTTATTATATGTTTATAAGTTGCTGCTAGCCTATTGCTTATATAGCTATATGTGAATTCCTAATTAATTTCTATCTTTACCGATTCTTACTAAAATAAAGACAGGTTTTATGGAAAAGAAGAACGAAATAAATGTTGAGCTGAACGAAGAGGTTGCACAAGGTATATACTCCAACCTTGCAATCATTACCCACTCTTCTTCAGAATTTATTATCGACTTTATACGTATGATGCCGGGTGTACCTAAAGCGCAAGTAAAAAGCCGTATAATTCTTACGCCGGAGCATGCTAAAAGATTACTTATGGCGTTACAAGAAAACGTTTCGAAGTATGAAGCAGCTCATGGTACAATAAAAGTTGATAGTGGCGCTCCTGCAATACCAATGAATTTTGGCGGAGGAATGGGACAAGCATAAATGTCGCAAATAATCAGAAAACATAATAACTAACCATAACAAAAACTATGACCAAATCTTTAAAGATCGTAGTGCTGGCAAAGCAAGTACCAGATACTCGCAATGTTGGTAAAGATGCAATGAAGGCAGATGGAACGGTAAACCGTGCCGCATTGCCTGCAATTTTTAACCCTGAAGATTTAAATGCGCTAGAACAAGCATTAAGGCTGAAAGATCGTTTCCCCGGAACAACTATTCAGATTCTTACAATGGGACCCGGACGTGCTGCCGATATCATTCGCGAAGGACTTTTTCGTGGTACCGATGGCGGAGTATTGCTAACTGACCGTAAGTTTGCAGGTGCCGATACGTTGGCAACTTCTTACGCGTTAGCTTGTGCTATTCGCAAGATGAAACCTGATATTATTATTGCAGGCCGTCAGGCTATTGATGGCGATACCGCTCAGGTAGGCCCTCAGGTTGCCGAAAAGTTAGGCTGGCCTCAGGTAACCTATGCCGAAGAAATTATGGATATGAATGGTTCTACCATTACCATTAAGCGTCGCTTAGATCATGGTGTTGAGGTTGTTTCAAGCTCACTTCCAATGGTTGTAACGGTAAACGCTTCGGCTCCGGAATGCCGTCCTCGTAATGCAAAGGCGGTTATGAAGTATAAACATGCAAAGACTGTTTCTGAAGTTCAGGAAATAGCTGAAGATTACGTTCAACGTCCCGGATGCGACTACCTACGCATTGTTGAGTGGGGTGTTGCTAATGTTGATGGAGAAGATGCACAATTTGGGCTATCAGGTTCACCAACTAAGGTTAAGAAGATAGAAAATGTGGTTTTCCAGGCAAAAGAAGCAAAACGCTTAACTGCCGCTGATGCTGATATCGACGGCTTAATGAGCGAATTGATAGCAAACCATACAATCGGCTAGCCGACTCACGTTTAACGTTTAAATCTTACGAATAAAACATGAATAACATATTTGTATATTGCGAAGTAGAAGATGGTAAAGTAGCCGATGTTAGCTTAGAGCTACTTACCAAAGGCCGTTCATTGGCCGACCAGCTGAATTGTAAGCTGGAGACCTTAGTTATTGGTCATAATTTATCTGGAATTGAGAAAGAGTTGTTCCCATATGGGGCAGATGTTGTGCATATTGCAGACGATGCCCGTCTTGCTCCATATCTAACGTTACCTCATTCATCGGTTACAATTGGTGTATTTCAGGAAGAAAAACCACAGATTGCGCTATTTGGCGCAACACCTGTAGGACGTGATTTAGGCCCTCGTGTATCATCTGCGTTACATAGCGGTCTTACCGCCGATTGTACCAGCTTAGAAATTGGAGATCATACAGATACTAAGGGTAACGAGTACAAAAATTTACTTTATCAGATTCGTCCTGCGTTTGGTGGCAATATTATTGCTACCATTATTAACCCCGATTGTCGTCCGCAGATGGCAACCGTTCGCGAAGGCGTAATGAAAAAAGAGCCTTATGCTAAGGCTAAAGATGGTGAAGTTAAGAAGGTTGATGTAAATAAATATCTTTCTGATGCCGACTTGGTAGTGAAGATTATCGAGCGCCATATGGAGGAGAGAAAGATTGATATTAAAGGCTCTCCGATTATCATTACCGGTGGTTACGGAATGGGTTCTAAAGATAACTTTAAGGTGCTGTTTGATTTAGCTGCTGTTTTAGGCGGAGAAGTTGGCGCATCGCGTGCTGCTGTTGATGCCGGATTTGCAGACCATGCTCGTCAGGTTGGACAAACCGGAGTAACTGTTCGCCCTAAGCTGTACATTGCATGCGGAGTTTCTGGACAAATTCAGCACACGGCAGGTATGGATCAATCCGCTATGATTATCTCAATCAATAACGATCCTAACGCACCCATTAACCAGCTTGCCGATTATGCTATACTTGGCGATGTGATGGACGTAGTGCCTAAGATGATTAAATACTATAAGAAAAACAGTAAGTAGTAACTGGGATAGGGGTTACACCCGGTTCCGAAAACCAAAACAGCTATGTCAAATTTCTATACAGATAATAAAGACATCCAGTTCCAGCTCTCTCATCCGTTGATGAAGAAGATTATTGAGCTTAAGGAAAAAGGATTTATAGATAAAGATAAGTTCGATTACGCTCCGGTTGACTTTGAAGATACTTTAGACAGCTACCACAAAGTTCTGGAAATTGTAGGCGATATTTGTGCAAACATTATTGCTCCTAATGCTGAAAGCGTTGACCAGGAAGGTCCTGAGGTTATTAATGGTCATGTAAAGTATGCAAGGGGAACGCAGGAAAACCACGATACCTTAGCACAGGCAGGACTTTATGGAATGTCTCTTCCTCGTGAGTACGGCGGGCTTAATTTCTCGATGGTACCTTATGTAATGGCGGCAGAGCTAGTATCACGTGGTGATGCAGGATTTGCTAACATCTGGGGGTTGCAGGATTGTGCTGAAACCATTCACGAATTTGCATCTAAGGAGATTAAAGACGAGTATCTTCCTCGTATTAATAAGGGTGCAACTTGCTCTATGGACTTAACCGAACCCGATGCCGGTAGCGACTTACAGGCCGTTATGCTAAAGGCAACTTGGGACGAAAAGCAAAACGTTTGGTTATTAAATGGTGTAAAGCGTTTCATTACCAATGGCGATGCTGATATTAAGCTTGTTCTTGCCCGTTCGGAAGAAGGTACAACAGATGCTCGCGGACTTTCATACTTTGTTTACGATAAGAGTCATGATTGCGTAAAGGTTCGTCGTATCGAGAATAAGCTGGGTATCAAGGGTTCTCCAACTTGCGAGCTGGTATTTACTAACGCTCCTGCTAAGCTGGTGGGCGACCGTAAGATGGGGCTTATCAAGTATGTCATGTCGTTGATGAATGGCGCTCGTCTTGGCGTTTCTGCCCAATCGGTAGGATTGTCGGAGGCTGCTTACCGCGAGGCTGTAAAATATGCTAACGAGCGTACTCAGTTTGGTAAGGCGATTATCAAATTCCCTGCTGTTTACGAAATGCTTACGCAGATTAAGGCTAAGCTGCAGGCATCACGCGCATTGCTATACGAAACATGTCGTTTTGTGGATGTTTATAAGGCTTATGGAATTGTTGCCGAAGATCGCAAGCTTACTCCCGAAGAGCGTACAGACCTGAAAGAATACCAAAAGCTGGCGGATATCTATACGCCGCTTTCTAAGCTATTTTCTAGCGAGTATGCCAACCAAAATGCATACGATTCGCTACAGATACATGGTGGTTCAGGATTTATGAAGGACTATCCTATTGAGCGTTTATACCGCGATGCCCGTATTTTGAACATCTACGAGGGTACTTCACAGCTACAAGTTGTTGCGGCCATTAGAGGTGTAACTACAGGTGCTTACCTTGCGCAAATCCGTAAGTATGAGCAAACACCTGTGAAGCCCGAGCACGATTACTTGAAGAAGCAGCTTATTGCTATGACTAACGACTACGAAAAGGCTGTTGAGGATGTACAGAAAGTAAACGATACTGAATATCTTGATTTCCATGCTCGCCGCTTGGTAGAAATGGCTGGCCATATAGTTATGGGCTATCTGCTACTTATAGATGCTCAGCGTAATGACGATTTTAGCGCATCTGCCGAGATATTCGTTAAGCTAAGTGCCGCTTGGAATAGCGAACGTTATGCTTACATCATGAATTTTGAACAAGATGATTTAGGCAGATTTAAAGCCGTTATGGAAGAATCTTTTGAATAAGAAACGATATAAATTATAAAGGAAGAAGCGTTGCAGATATTCTGTAACGCTTCTTTTGTTATAAACATTTGGTGGAATTACAAATTTTGTCAAGCGAAGAGAGCATAGAAATAGAGTAGCTTGTATGGTTGCTTTTATCGTATCTATTTTTTGCTAAAGTCAAACTCTACAGAAAAAAATTCATCATAGTGAGGTTGCTCAGAGTAGCTTCTTAAGCTGTAAAAGGGCTTGCTTGAAGGACCATTTTGAATAGTTGATACAACTCTATACATACCTTTTTTGAGGATAATTATAGTGTCGTCGTACTTTTTAACATCTTCATTTGTTTGCCTTATTGCGTTTAAGAATATTTCTTTACTTTCAATGCCACTAAAACGAATCTTAACAGGATAGGGCATTATGTTAGCAACATATATTCTTGAGGTACCGTCAATGTATGTATCAGCCAGTTCATCAATGCTAGGTGGAACTTCTCCTGTAGCAATTAAGGCTAAACTATCAACCTCTAAATCAATTGCATATTTATTGGCTTTGACTGCATGTTTTCCATGCGGATAGCGTAATAAATATTCTTTATACAGATTGGCTGTATTGTAGCGTAGAGCCCATTCCCACCCAAGGCTATCAGTTTTATATATACTGTCTATTGCTTGACTATAGTAATAACCGTGAGGAAAGCTATCAAGATATTGTTGGTAATTTGACTCCGCAACTGCATTTTCCCAAGCTTTGATATCATTTTTATCTATGTGATTGCTAGCTGTAGCTGATTTATTAGATGAGGGTAAAAATAAAACTAGAAATATTACTGCGAGGATGAGAATACTTGCAATCCACACGACTATATCATTCTTCTTGTTGTTCATAAGTTTTCTATAAAAAACACAAAAATAAGGACATATAATATATTATCGCATACATCTGTCAAACAATATCTCCAGCTCATCGGTAGTAATATAATCGACGCCTTGCTGTAAAAACCAGTCCATATCCTCGGGTTTATTTACCGTCCAAACATTGATATTGATACCTAATTCTTTTGCTTCTTGTATCCAATTGGGATTCTTTTTCAGCACGCTGTGGTTATAGTCTAATCCCGATATTTTGTCGCTCTTCAGCTGTTGGGGAGAGGCATCTCCGTTAAGATAGGCGACAAGCGTCTTAGGTGCCAGCTCTGCAATACGCTTGACTGCGCTGTAGTTAAAGGCTATATAGAAAACCCAATCTTCAGCACCCATTTCTTTTACCAGCTCAACGGCTTTCTCTGCTGTAAGCACTGTACGTTCTACAGTTGATGAAGACTTTACCTCTAAAATCAGCTTAGTTTTATTTTGCTTCATCCCTTCGATTAAAAATTCTCGAAGGGTAGGTAGCTTTTCCCCGTTAGCTAGCGGTTGTTTTACCAGCTCATCATAGGTTGTTTTTTCAATTGTCATACCCAAGTGGTCGTTATCATGGCAGAGAACAAGAACATTATCGGCAGTTAGATGAACATCAAACTCCGACCCAGCACAACCCAGCTCTACCGCCTTTTTTAAAGATGCTATTGAGTTTTGAGGCAGACCTTCTGCTTTCCATGCACCACGGTGTGCAACTACTTTATTGTTGTTGAATGTGTTCACATTTTGTGCATTTATAGTCCCGTAAATCATTAGTAATGTTGTTGCTATAATTAGTCTCTTCATGCTTTACTAATTTATTTTACTCTAAAAATAGCAAAAAATGGAATATGTTGTCATTTCGTACGAAGTGGGAACCGCAGCTCGGCGAAGTCAAATCTCCTCTTTAGCTGCAAGTCGTTGACTGATGCACGCTGCAAAAGTCCCCTTCAGGGGATTTAGGGGTCACGTGTAGAAAGGTTCTGTATTTAATCAAAGTTGGAACGTTTGGAACGAGGTGTATGGTTCCGGAACGTTCCAACTTTGCGTAAACTTTCTAAATTATTTTCCTCAGCTCATCAGTTGTTTGTTTAATTACAGAGTCGGGTATATCGTAGTTGGTAAGCTTACCCGCAAAGTATTGCTCGTAGGCATAAAGATCAATCATACCATGACCCGAAAGGTTGAATAAGATGGTTCTTGACTTGCCCTCTTCTTTTGCCTGCTTAGCTTCACGTATAGCTTGAGCAATGGCATGTGTGGACTCAGGTGCCGGAATAATTCCTTCTGTACGGGCAAAAAGTAAGCCTGCTTCAAAGGTTTCAAGCTGAGGAATATCGGCTGTTTCAACAAATCCGTCTTTTACCAGCTGACTTACAACCGATCCTGCTCCATGGTAGCGTAACCCTCCGGCATGAATATCGGCTGGTTGAAAGTTGTGTCCCAGCGTGTACATAGGAATTAAAGGAGTAAAGCCTGCCGTATCGCCGAAATCGTACTGAAATACACCACGTGTGAGCTTGGGGCATGATGCGGGTTCTACTGCCACTACGCGGATATTCGCACCTTCGGTAATATTCTTCTTTATAAACGGAAAGCTGATACCCGATAAGTTAGAACCACCGCCAAAACAACCTATTACTACATCGGGCATTTCTTCTGCCATTTCCATTTGTTTAACAGCCTCTTCTCCAATAATGGTTTGGTGTAAAAGAACATGATTTAGCACGCTGCCTAACGAATACTTAGTATAAGGGTCTTTTAGAGCGACTTCAATGGCTTCTGATATAGCAATACCAAGGCTTCCCGATGAATTAGGATCTTTAGCTAGAATATCTCTGCCTGCTTGTGTCCTATTGCTAGGCGAGGGTATTACCTCTGCACCATATACGTTCATCATAGATTTGCGGTAAGGTTTTTGATTGTAACTTACCTTTACCATGTAAACCTCAAGTTCCAGCCCAAAGTATTGCGCAGCAAGGCTTATGGCGCAACCCCATTGTCCGCCGCCTGTTTCTGTGGTAAGCTTCTTAACTCCTTCTTTTGCATTGTAATATGCTTGCGGAATTGCCGAGTTCGGCTTATGCGAACCTGCCGGGCTGGTGCCTTCATTTTTAAAGTAGATTTTTGCCGGTGTATCCAATGCCCTTTCTAAGTTGTAAGCTCTTACTAACGGAGTTGATCTCCAGATTTTATATAAATCCTGTACTTCTTCGGGGATATCAATATAACGCTCCTGAGACATTTCTTGCTCAATAAGAGCCATCGGAAATATTGCAGACAGCTCTTCGGCAGTAGCAGGTTGTAATGTTTGCGGATTAAGTGGAGGCAACGGTTTATTGGGCATATCTGCTACAATATTATACCATTGTTGAGGCATTTCTTTTTCGCTGAGAATAAATTTTTTCATAATGCAGTTATTAATTATTAATGTTTAATTATTGCGAGTTATTTAAACGTCTTTGTTCTATGTTCTTTTGTCTATAAGTCTTTGTTCTATAATAAAAAAAGCCTGTTGCTCAACGAACAACAGGCTTCTAGCGGTTATTATGTGCTTACATTACTACACAGCACGCTCAGGCTCATTGTTCGCTAAACAACGATGCCACCACCAAAAATTAGTGTTAGAAAGTGTAATATGTAGCTGATATCTCATTTCTGTTTTTGTATGATGCAAATGTATAAAAATATTTTATAGTTACAATATGTAAGCGAAAAAAATATTTTTACGGTTCAGCTGTCTCCATACCTTTGTTAATAGAGGTGTCGGGAGTATTGATATTTGTAATTGGTTCAAATAGTCGAGAATCGTATTTTTTGAGCTCTCCTAATCCTTTTTCCACTGCAATAGAAGTTTGCTCAATTTTTTCGTTTAATCCTTTTATCACATCAGAAGATTTGCCGCTAATATCAAAAACCATGTAATCTCTCAAATTATCGACATCTCTTTTTATCTCTAATGATTTACGGTTGAAGAGCTGATAATGGGCATCTTCTTTATCTGTATATAGATTTTCGAGGTTATCTGTTGCTAAACGGATTTGCTCGGAATACAGCAGCAGCTTAGGTTCTGTTGCGCGGATAGTAGAATCCAGCTGTTGTTTTGATACCTCTTTGTAGTATGCTTCCAGCCTGTCACCATACTCTTTAATGGCTTTCATTGCCTCTTGCTTACACAATGTACAATATGTGTTAGCCGCTTTTTCTCTCAGCTGTACTAATGGTTCCGCCTTATCGGTTGTTGCAGGATAACCGGATAGAGCTGAAATGTCCGCACTAAAGTTTTGTCCAAGAATATTTGTTTCCAGGTCTTTTATCAGCGTATTGATGTACTGTCCTTCTTTGGCTTTTTGCCTGAATTCGGCTGTTAGGTTATCAATAAAGCGTAAATCTCCAAGATCTGCCTCCTTTTCTTTTACAGCTTTAGGTATTCCGTCCATATTCAGCTTGCGCATAGTGGCAATCATTTGCTTAGCAGCTCGTAAGTTATGATCACTTTCGAAATAGAATGACGCAAAATCTACAATAGATGTATATTCTGATTTGAAGATATTCTGAAAAGTTGTGTTGTCTTTATACTTGAACTGAATACGCTGGTACTCGTCCAGTATAGAGTTGTAATGCTGAATAGTAGTACCCAATGCATTCATTGCTGCATCTGCATTACCCATTCGGGCATTTAGCGTATATAGCTCCAGCTTGCTTTTAAAGTTTGCAAAAACAGTAAGGAACTCGATAAAGTCTTTTTCTTGTCGATATGTTTCTTCGCTAATCAGCTTATTGCGATAGTTGTTCTCAATAGTCAACTTACGCCTGTCGATATTGGCAAATGTAATCTCATCACCGCTTATACTTTGCATGCGGTAGAGCGATTTATAGTTGGCAACAACAATCAACGGATAGAGCTGATAACCTATCAGCTTCTCCAGCATTGGACGGGTAAGCTCTGTTGTTGTACAGGTATCCAGGAAACGCTTTATATTTTGGTCGTTAATTCGGATAGGCGGACTATTCTGTGATACAAGCGCATATACCTTTAGAGAATGTAGCCTTGTGTCGAAGTTTTTCTGCTCAAAAAGCCGGATGGTTGAGCTGAACTTATATTCTTTCTTTTTTGAGTTCGACTCTATAAAGCTACCCATTTCTCCCACTAATGATAAGACGGCATTTGTAGGATTCATCAACTTTGCCAAGCCTTGCAGCTGAGAGCCGATAAAGCTTAAGATATTATCTCTATCGTTTTGTGTTATAGCGTTGACATCAATTTTTGCATCAATCTTATCGCTTGCAGAATATAACGGAAGGTTATCTATAATACGAATACTCTCAATGTTATCGCTTACATACGTTTCGTACTTGTTCTCCTTGTCTCTATTGATGCGAAAGTTGTATAGCGGATAGGTAATATTGCTCTCGCCAAAGAACTTTACGTTGATCAGCTGGGCTGTAATATAGAGATATTCCAGCTGTTCTTCGGCAAGACCTTTCTTCTTTCTCTTACCATTGGTAGCATTTAGGTCGTTAATAACCTTATTAAACTTGTTGCCGTTAAAGAGGTATATATCAGTTGAGAGATATTGCCATTCACCTGAAAAAGCAAATTTGGTGGAATCGGAAAAGCACAATCTGGTTTCGATAGTTCGCTGACCATACAATGCGCTGAAGCTAAAGAGCAATGCAATAAGTAAGGTTATCTTTTTCATAACTTGGGATAGAAAATGTAGTCAGAGCAAATATACCCAATTTTACTCATAACAAGATAATTTACATTGGAGAATATCGTCATTTCGAGTTTGTCGAGAAATCTCATATTTGTGATAGTTTATAAGATTTCTCGACAAGTTCGAAATGACAAAAGACTAGATTTGATTGCAAATCCATATGGTACAACAGGCTACAACTCCGGCTGTTTCTGTACGCAATCGGCTATCTCCTAGTGTGATATCATTAAACCCATATTGCTTTGCCAGTTCAACTTCTTTAGGAGAAAAATCACCTTCGGGACCGATTAGAATTATAACATCTTTTTCGGGCTTGATAACATTTTTTAGCAATGGCTTAGGTGTATCATGGCAATGGGCAATCAGCTTTTCGTAGGCTTGTGTTGTTTTTACCAGTTGCTCAAAGGTTGTCAGCTCATTTACCTTGGGGTGATAGACCTTTAACGACTGCTTCATGGCTGCTTCTACAACTTTCTCAAACCTTTCATGCTTTACCGTTTTTCGCTCAGAATGCTCGCAAAGCAATGGGGTAATCTCGTCAATCCCAATTTCAGTGGCCTTTTCAAGAAACCATTCAAATCTATCAATATTTTTAGTAGGCGCTATTGCAATATGCAAGCGGTAATTTCTTTTTCCATATTCTTGTCGCTCTTCTACTATCTTTACTGTACAAGATTTAGAAGAGATATCAATAATTTCAGCTGTGTAAAAACTGCCCTTACCATCCACCAAATAAATGATATCGCCATTGGTAAGCCTTAGCACACGGGTACTATGCTTCGATTCTTCTTCGTTTAGCGTGTACTCCGGTGTGGTTATGTCGGGTGCGTAGAATAGGTGCATTGAAAATATATTTATGTTAGCAAAGATAAATGCTTAATCTAAATATCGCTACTTTATTGTAATTTAGTACATCTAAAATTAATACAGGTGAAAATAGGACTTCTATCTGATACCCACGGTTATTTTGATGATAAGTTGATGCGCTTTTTCAGCGATGTGGACGAACTGTGGCATGCAGGCGATATTGGTAATATAGAGACGGCAGATAAAATAGCCGTGTTTAAACCTTTACGCGCCGTACATGGCAATATTGACGGGGCTAATGTACGCATTGTGTATCCTCGCACTCAGGTATTCGCATGCGAGGGTATGAAGGTGTTTATGATACATATTGGTGGCTATCCGGGAAGATACGAACCTGGTGTGCTAAGCGAGCTGAAGGATGCTAAACCGCAGCTGTTTATTTCGGGACATTCGCATATTCTTAAGGTGATGTATGATAAAAAGAATGATTGGTTGCATATTAACCCCGGTGCAGCCGGAATTAGCGGATTTCATCAGGTACGGACAGCCATTAGGTTTACTATTGAGAATGCTGAGATAAAAGATTTAGAGGTAGGGGAGTGGAAGCGAAGTTAGATGGCTAAAAAGTTATTTAGTAAGCGTTTGATTGCTCCGTGCGGAATTAACTGCGGGGTATGCATGGTATATCTTCGGGAGAAGAAGCCATGTATTGGTTGTTGGGGTGACGATAGCAAAAAGATGAAAAGTTGTACCAACTGCAGTATTAAGAATTGTGAGTATTTAGCAAAAACAAAATCAAAACTTTGCTATGAATGCGAAATTTATCCTTGTACACGACTTAAGCAGTTTGATAAACGATACCGAAAAAACTATAGCTTTAGCTTAATAGAAAATTTAGAAAAGATTAAAGCTGAAGGTTTGACGAATTTTTTAAAAGACGAAGAAGAAAAATGGAAGTGTACTAATTGTGGTGCAACTCTTTCCGTGCATCATACGCTTTGTTTAAAATGTGGATATTCTCGGAAATAAAAAGAGCCAACTTAATTAAGTCGGCTCTTTTTATTTATTGTATTTTGCTTACCTCTCTAATTGCGGTATAGAAATTCAAGAACCTGCGGAACCTGTAGCCAAACTTGTGGTTTGCTTTTACCTTCGCCTCAAACTCTTTGTAGAACGATTGTACTAGTTCTTTTTCCTGCTCATTCAAAGGTTGTCCTGCATATTTTAGCTTAAGGTACACAACCATAAATGATGCGAAGTTGGTACCATAAGTTGGGTCAACCTTAGTCTTTGCAAATTCAAGAGGAGTAAGGTCGCCTCTTGAGCATCCCAGCTGATTTAGCAAGAACATTGCAGCCCTGTAGCTGTAGAATGTTTTTGTCTCAAACGATTTCTTACCAAATGCCCTTGACTTATAGTATTTGAATATTATAGTGGGTGTGGCTAATAGCGCTAACATCAGAACAACAACAATAATTAGAAGTATTAATGCCATTGATTTTAATGATAAGTAGCTGGGCTCTTTTTTATTCTGTTGGAAGAAGTCTTCCGGCTTTTTCTGTTCTTTTCCATCTATATACAGCTCATCTGTTGGAATGAGGTGCGGAAGCATGTCTAACACTTCAATGGCAGATTGCCCGGGTGATGGAGCTAATTCTCTGAGTGCTTCAGCAAACGATATGGCTAATGCGCTATCGCCCTTTTGTACTTGCGACAGCTGCAGCTTAAGAGAATCTTTTTCAATGGTAGCAACCCTCATATCAAGCAGTATAGGTTGGTCGTACTCGTAGCTATATTCTCTGTCGTGGTATATCATTCGCTTTAAGTTTAGCGACAGCTGCTTACGAACAGTATCAACCGCAGTAACCATACCCTTTCCAGCAAAGTAGGCTTTTTGAGGTTGTGTAGGAGGGGTACCGTCTGCCGTTGGTGCTTCTTCCCTATCTTCGTTACCCATGGTAAAGTCGAAGTCTAGCCAGCCATATTCGGGAAAGTAAACCTGAACCCATGCATGTGCTTGGTCTTCGTAGAACCAGTACCACCCCGGATTTTTTGAGCTTCTATCAACTGTAGCAAAACCAACGGTTACACGTGATGGAATACCGTTAGCCCGGAGCAAGAATAAAGCAGCACCGGCATAGTGTGCGCAATATCCGGTATGAGTTTCGAATAAGAAATTTGCCAGTTTAGATGCGCTTGGAATACCCGGGATGCCAGGGTTTTCAGAATATTTAAATATTGGTTCGCCGTAGTCGTCTCTCGCCATAAAGAAATCGCGGATAGCTAACAGCTTATCTGCTACTGTTTCAGAATGTATTGTGATTTCTTTTGCCAAGCTCTGTATGCTATCAAAATAAGAACCGGTAGGCATTTCAGTATAGTAGTCGTAAAAATCTTTTGGAGTTGAAGAGTAATTTCCTGCCATATCCAAGATGTTGAATCGCTGCATCTGGAATTGTTGCATATCCAACTCTCGCGATGGATATACAAAGTATGCGCTGTTTAGCTCGCTTACGTATGATTGGGTTCTATATGCCGATGAGAACTCTTTCTTAAAATCTTTCTCAACCGATATTGGCTGGCAGAAAAATGCAGTGCTGGGAGATACAAACTCATTAGGTGACAGCTGTATCTTATAAACGTCTGTTGTTACAACCTTCCGATACTCGGTAGCCATAGCATTTACCAATACCAATGAATCTGTTTCGGTAAAATATAGCGGAATCTTTGAAGGATCGGGCTTGAATAAATCGTCGTAAGGAACGATGGAATCTCGCTCAAACGTTTCGGTATAGGTATCAAACTTAGGAAGATAGTAGGCTGTAAGGTATAACGGATTAGGAATAGACTCTCCATTTACACCTTCCAAAAAGTTGTCGATATAAGCAACCAAAACAGGTATAGGGTCACCTTTACCGCTATTAAATGTTTCTCTTGGTCTTAGCGATTCCTTTACGTTATAGGTACTATCTGCATTTCTTGAAAGTAAGCTGTCATCAGATGATTTTCCGCTGTTACCCCACTCTTTTTCTACCGCTCTGAAAGTACCTGTCAGTAAAAGGCTTGAAAGACCTAGCAGTATGACCATAATAGCTGAAAATGCTACTAATCGCTTCAAAAAGTAGAACCACGTTCTTTTCTTTGTCTCTATATTACGTATGGCTTCAGTCATGTAAATAATATAGAAAGAGAAGAGCAGAATAGGTGCAAATGATAGAAGTATTTTTTCAAAGTTTACCTCCGCTACTCTACTAACAAATGTGAGATTTATTAGTATGAGTAAAAACGATAGTATTATTGGGAAGTAGCGAAGTCGGGCAAATCCCCATCCGCAAATCCAGCCGAGGATGAATATTACATAAAACAGCTTAAAGCGGACGGATAAAAAGAACGAATCGAATTCGCCTATGGCAAAGTTATCAAGTATGAGATGTACGATATATAATAGCAGTAACAGAATGAGTGTAATGGGAATAAAACGCATTCTACCTGAGAAAAGCGCACAGCTGCTTAAAATTCCTAAAGCAAAGTATATCGTATATCGTACATGCTGTGTTTGAAGTACGGCATAGTATGCATCGGCAGACTGGAGCATCAACAGCATGAAGGCGATGGTTGGCAAGCATAAAAATACCAAACGCCAAAGCATTCTGGAGTACGATTTAGGTTGATATGATGTGTTATCCATGACTTACTTCGTTTATCCGTTTACAACAAATACACTAGCTTCCGATTTTTTTAGAATTTCTTCCAACTCCCGCTCGTTTTTAGCCAGCCTGGCACGTAATGGAGATAATGCCCATAAGGGTTTATCTTCATTTTTATTTTTAGGCCTCATAAATAGCATACGGATGTATGCAGCCTTATTTTTTATATCAAATGTTTCTGAAAACTTGCATAGTATAACAACTGACGAAGAATTTAGTTTTCCAATAATGCTTTCTATATCTTCTTTATTTGATAATGCCGATAGACAAAGTATAGAAACTGCATAGGAACGAAAGATTGAGCTAACATCTTTACCACTTTGCCATTCTGATGCGCTGACTATTTGTTGTACTTCGTTTACATCATTCATTAGCTTTACATGAACTTCTTGGTCGCTCAGCAGCTTAAGGCTTATATCGTTTTTTGAGCTAAGTTCAGAATATAAGCTCCAAACCATATTCTTGTAATGATTCAGAAATATACCCATCTCTGAAGTGTTTGTAATACCCAATAGTAATCCGTTGTAGTATGATGCAAGAAATCCAACTTCAGATGCATACGGATTACGAAGTTCAGGTACTCGTACAACCAATTCTTTTGTTTTAGCGTATATCTTCCAGATAATGCGGCGTATATCATCAGAGGGCTCAAAGTCTTTAAAAAAGAGCATCTCGCCTTCAACTCTTCTTACGATCTCGGTTCTTAGATTTGTTTCTTTTGCAAGTGTGGGAGTCGGTTGAACGACTTCTACATCCTCTTTATTCGGAAAAGTATAGAATTGCTGGTCTAAATGGTAACAATGAGAGAAAGAAAAAAGATGAAACATATCTTTAAACTGAACTCTCACAGAATCTATGGTATAGCTACGAATATCAAATAAGTTGAGGTTGCATTTCAGATCGGCTTTATTGGCAAAGAGAAACGAGAAACCTCTGGCGGCAAAAGAGTATGGTTTTGTTGAATAGTTGCCATCGTAGTAAAAGCGTAGCCTAACAGAACCTAATATAGGAAAGCTGAGCCTGGCTATTTTTACATGTGCAATGGTTTGTGTTTGCTTTTCATTATCAAGCGTATCAAAGTTAACAGAAAGGAAGTCTTTTTCATTTCTTGCCCTGTGTGAGAAAAGCGAGAATGGTATTAAGGTTGAAAGTAGGGAGCAGATTAAGAGTATTGCAACAAAAACAAGCACAAGTTTAAGCAGCACAATAAGAACAGCATAAAACATAGATGTCTCTGCCGATTGGTTGCTAATAAGATAGCTATAGCCAATAAGAGAGAGTGCTACCAAAAGAAAAAAGTTTATCCTTAGAGGGAAGGTATCAAGAGTTCGTAATATACGAGGCCTGCGTTTTGCTATAAATTGTTTGGCTGCAATAATATCTTTCATTCTTTTAACCAGTCTTCTACCAGCTGTTCCGCTTCGGCTATTGCATCTTCCAGCTTGTTGTTTACAATTATTTTATCGAAATATTTTGAGTATGTCATTTCCTTCTCTGCCAATTGCACTCGGGCTTCGATGTCTTCTGCAGAATCTGTTTTCCGATTCTCAAGACGTTTTCGGAGTTCTTCAATTGAAGGGGGCATTACAAATATAGCCAAAGCTTTATTACCTAAAAGCTTTTTAATGTTAACCCCGCCTTTTACATCCACATCAAAAACAACAGTGCTGTCAGCGTTCCATATTCTATCCAACTCAGACTTAAGAGTTCCGTAGTAACGTCCAACATACACTTCCTCCCACTCAATGAACTCATTATTGTCAATTTTTTTGCAGAATTCTTCTTCTGTGAGAAAATAGTACTCTTTTCCGTGAACTTCTAATCCTCTGATAGGGCGTGTAGTTGCCGAAATTGAAAATTGAAGCTGAGGAAATTTTTTCAGTAAATGTTGAGCAATGGTTGTTTTTCCCGACCCTGAAGGGGCAGATAAAATAATTACCTTCTTTGAGCTGCTGTTTGTTGTCATATTTACAAAAAGGGTGGGAGATATTGACTGTCTGCCCACCCATGTTTGGTTATGTTGCGTATTAAATTGTCATCCCCCCATCGACACTAAGCGTTGTGCCATTGATGTACGATGCCTCATCAGAAGCGAGGAATAGATATGCTGAAGCAATTTCTTCGGGTTTGCCAAGTCTGCCAATGGGAACCTTGCTTTCCATTGACTGTATTACATTCTCTGGCATGGCGGCAACCATTTCGGTAGCAATAAATCCGGGGGCAACAGCATTAACAGTAATGCCCTTTTTTCCTAATTCGCGAGCCCATGTTTTTGTCATACCAATAAGCCCTGCCTTAGTTGCAACATAGTTGGTTTGACCGAAGTTACCGTAAAGAGCAACTACTGAAGAAGCATTTAGTATTCTTCCGTAGCCTTTCTGTAGCATATACTCCGATATGATTTTAGTACAGTAAAATACACCGCTCAGGTTTACATCAATAACCTGTTGCCATTGTTCTGGAGTCATTTTCTTTAATGTGCTGTCGCGTGTAATACCTGCATTGTTGATAAGAATATCAATGGCTCCAAAGTGTTTGAATACACGTTCTGCGGCAGCTTCTATTTCTGCATATTTTGCGGTATTTACTTTGTCAAAAACAGCAGTTTGTCCTTCTTTGTTTAACTTTTCGGTCAAAGCCTTACCACGGGTTTCGTCTAAATCCCAAAGAACAACTTTAGCACCTTCGGCTGCAAATTTTGTAGCAGTTGCTTCGCCAATACCTGCTGCACCACCGGTTATGATGGCTACTTTATTTTCAAGTCTTTTCATTATTGTATGTTTATGCGTTAATCGTAAATCGTTATTCGTGAAGCGAAAAAGATTTATATCACTAAAATCTTTTCGTCTTTGCTCTTTGTATCCTTCTGTCTATTCAACAAACTCTACATCATGCTTTAGCTTAGCTGTTCCGCTGATATATACTTTTCCGTCAGTATCTTCCAACGAGCATGCTATTACGCCAATATGCCTTTCGGTGTCAACGCTTTGAACCTTGAACTTTGCAATGTACTGCTGATCTACAAAAACAGGAGCGAGAAACTTCATATCCTGATATAAATAGATTGTTCCTTCTCCCGGAAAAAGCGTACCGAACACTTTTGAAAATACGGCTCCAGAAAAGAAACCGTGTACTATAGGTCGTTTAAAAATAGTTGTAGCAGCGTATTCAGGGTCGATATGAACAGGGTTATTATCACCCGAAATTTTGGCAAACATATCTACATCTGCTTGTTTAAACATAACTTCGTAAGTATATGTATCTTCAGCTTTTATCATTGTCTTGTTTCTTTAATGAATTAAGATTCAAAGATAAAAAACAAAAGTGTAAGCAGCAAAAAGATGCTACTTACACTTTTAAAGGTTTCTAAAGAGTATTTTAGCAGGCCTTTAGAACAAGTGCAGTACCCATTCCTCCACCAATACATAGTGATGCTAAACCATATTTTTTACCGCTATGCTTTAGTTCATATACTAAGCTTACGCTGATACGGTTTCCGGATGCACCAATCGGGTGACCAAGCGCAATAGCTCCTCCGTTAAAGTTAGTATGCTCAGAAAGCCATTCAGGTGTTACCTTATGGTCTTCGCAAAGCTGCTTCATCACTCCTAATGATTGTGCTGCAAATGCTTCATTTAGCTCTATAACATCCATCTCGCTAAGCTTCATGTTGGCTTTTTGCAAAGCATTGGCAATTGCCGGAATGGGTCCCATACCCATAATGCTGGGATCTACACCACCTTGTCCGGTAGCAACGATTTCAGCCATTGGGGTAAGTCCATATTTCTTTACGGCCTCTTCTGACGCAAGCAGCATGAATGATGCGCCATCGTTAATACCCGATGAATTACCAGCTGTAACAGTTCCATCTTTTTTGAAAGCAGGCTTTAATGCAGCCAACTTTTCTGGACTGGTTGAACGGTTAGGGAACTCGTCTGTGTCAACTTTAATAGTTTCTTTCTTTGTAACGATTTCTACAGGAACAATTTCGTCTTTAAACTTTCCACCGTCAATAGCAGCAATGGCTTTTTGTTGTGATGCATAGGAGAACTTATCCTGTTCTTCGCGAGTTATGCCATATTTTTCAGCAACATTCTCTGCTGTAATACCCATGTGCTGTCCGCTGAAAGCATCGGTTAATCCATCGTTTACCATGTGGTCTATCATGGTAATGTTACCCATCTTATACCCATTACGTAGCTGACCGGGAGCAACAAATCCGGCACCTGACATAGATTCTGTACCACCGGCAAGAATTACTTGTGCTTCGCCTGCTTTAATATTGTTGTATGCCATGATAATGGTTTTCATTCCACTACCGCAGATCATATTTACACCGTATGCAGGAACTTCTTTTGGGATACCTCCTTTAATGGCAGCCTGACGTGCAATGCCCTGACCTTGTCCGGCGCAAAGTATGTTACCCACAATTACCTCGTCAATAACAGCAGGATCAATCTTGGTTTCGGTAAGAATGTTTTTTATAACTGTTGCGCCTAAGTCGGCAGCCGATAGGGGAGATAGCCCACCCATAAATTTACCTATTGCAGTACGATTGGCTGCTACAATATATATCTTGCTCATACTTTAAGTAGTGATATTTCAGAGTTAAACTTCCATTTTTTTTAAATCGGCTGCAACTATTAGAGTTGCTTCGGTTGCTTCTTGCACTTGCTCTACAGTAAATTCGGGGTTGATTTCTTTAAGAACAATACCTTTATCGGTAATTTCCATTACACCCATTTCAGTGATAATCATATTAACCTGTCCTGCTGCAGTTAGTGGAAGAGTACATTCCTTAAGGATTTTTTTGTTAGTTCCGGCAAGATGCTCCATAGCAAGAATTACCTTACGGGCGCCCGAAAGTAAATCCATTGCACCACCCATTCCCGGAGCCTTTTTGCCCGGAATAATCCAGTTTGCAAGGTTACCTTTTTCATCTACTTGTAACGCACCAAGTATAGATGCATCAACATGGCCTCCGCGAATAATCGCAAAAGACATAGCGCTATCAAAGCTCGAAGCACCCGGTAACGCTGTGATATAACCACCTCCGGCATTCATTAGGTCTTTGTCTTCTTTTCCGGCTTCGGGAGAAGGACCCATGCCCAACATGCCGTTTTCTGACTGAAGGGTAACATGTATGCCTTCAGGAATATAATTTGGAATAAGTGTAGGAAGACCTATTCCTAAGTTTACCACGTAGCCATCTTGAAGTTCTTTAGCGGCACGTTTGGCAATAACTTCTCTGATTTGATTCTTATCCATGTCTGTTATTGTGATATGCGTTTAATTACTATGATTCTTATCCGTTGATTCTTTTATCCAATTCTTGCGCAATGAAAGATGCAACATCATCGGCGTAGGTATTCATTCCGAAACCGGCATCATAACCTAGCTCTTTTGCCAGCTCATGCGTAACACGAGGACCTCCGCAAGCTACTATCATTTTATGACGGATACCTTCTGCTTCCAATATCTCAATAAGGTTTACCATGTTCTTTATATGAACATCTTTTTGAGTTACGGTTTGCGATACCAATATGGCATCGGCATTCAGCTCTATGGCTTTAGCAATAAGGTCTTCATTAGGAACCTGACTACCCATATTCAGAGCCTCGATCATATCGTAGCGTTCAAGCCCGTAGTGACCTGCATAGCCTTTCATATTCATAATAGCATCAATACCTACAGTATGCGCGTCTGTACCGGTACTGGCACCGACAACTACGATAGGACGACCGATATGTTCTTTTATAAACGCATCGGTTTGGTGCATATCCCACTTAGTTGATTCTACTTTGGGGACGTGAATAGATGTGTAGTCAACCGTATGTGTACAGTTACCATAGCAGCTGAAAAATGTGAAACCTTCTGTTAGCTGCTCATAGTAAACAACCAATGGATTTTCAAAACCCATTTTACGCATTAGCTGTCTTGCTGCTTCAATACCTTCATCGCCAATAGGGACGGGTAGAGTAAAGCTCATTTGGACTTTACCATCATTCATGGTATCGCCATATGGTTTAACCTTTTTAAGGTCTAATGTTTTGTCAAAATCTTTTGATGCTGTTGAATATAGTCCGCTGCTCATATTTCTGATTTTATTATGTTGCTTTAAGAAAAACAATTACTACAAGATGTTTTTCGATACAAGCTAAGGATTCATTAGTTTAATAAATGGATTTAAATACCCTTCTGTTTTCTCAGCAACGCCGTCTAAGCCTTTGCCTCCGTTTTTCGGACGCTTTACATCGGCAAAGATTCCCTTCTCTAAAGCAGTGAATAAGCCTTCTTTTTCTACTCTTTCAAGAAGGTCTAGTGCTTTATTTAGCACCTCCTGTGCACGATTACGAATTACTCCACCTTCTTTAAATTCAACTTCATCGCCAATATTACGCATGTTGTTGAAGATGTATTTTGCATTCTCGATAGAAAGAAATCTATCTTGCATTAAAGGCGTATGAACGGCTTCAGTTAGCATACCCAACAACTGAATACCCTGATTTGTCCATATTGATACCGCATTGAAAAGAGCATCCTGAATATGACCTTTAAAAATGTTACCGGTCATAAACTTTGTTGGAGGCATATATTTCAATGGAGCTTTAGGGAATATCTCACGAGTCATTTGTGCTTGTGCCAGCTCAAGTAAAAATCCGTTTTCAAGATCAGGATCCATTTCAAAAGCATGTCCTAATCCCATTTGTTCCTCAGGAAGTCCGGCTGTTAACGCCATTTGCTCGTTGATGAAATCGGAAGCAAGAACGGTGTGTGCCTCTTCTACAGCATCGGCTGTTGTTAGGTAGTTATCTTCTCCGGTATTAATTATAATGCCGGCAAAGCCGTTGATTAAGCGAGAAAAATACTGGTCAACGAGTGTGCGCTGCATGTTGATATCGCGGAAAAGAATACCGTATAGTGCATCGTTCAGCATTACATCAAGCCCTTCGAGAGCGCCCATTACAGCAATTTCCGGCATACATAAACCCGAGCAGTAGTTGCAAAGGCGGATATATTTACCGACCTCTTCACCTACTTCATCGAGTGCCTTACGCATAATGCGGAAGTTCTCTTGGGTTGCGTATGTTCCGCCAAATCCTTCTGTTGTTGCACCATAAGGAACGTAGTCGAGCAAACTCTGACCAGTTGTACGGATTACGGCAATAATGTCTGCACCTTGTCGTGCGGCAGCTTGCGCTTGAATAACATCTTCATAAATGTTGCCTGTCGCAACAATAACGTAGATGTAAGGTCTGGGACCTTCTCCAAGAGTTTTTAAATAGTTTTCACGGCGAACGCGGTTATTTTTTATGCGCTCAATGCTTTGTTCTATATAAGGTTGTAATGCATCTGTTATTTCTTCGCGAGTATGTATAGGTAGCTGTGTAATATCCAACTCGTTGTTGGAAATTTTTTCTGTAATTTGCTGAGGGGTGAGCTTTGTTTCAACAACAGCGTTGCCCAAAAAGAATACAGCACCTTGTCCAAGTGCACCTTTTTCTTTAATGCTATCAACGACTACATTAGGCAGTGGCACCTCATTTTCGTCGACACCATCAATACCCAACAGGCGACAAAGAGTTCTTTCTACCGCTACAGAAGTGTACTTGTCAGAAAACCTTTTTACGTCATCGGCAATAGATTTGGCCATGCTGCGAGCACGGTCAACCTTTGTAAAATCGAGTCCTAACTTACTTTTTTGCACGTTAAATTTGTTTTTAAGTTGTTATTACTAAATGGTTTTTAGGTAAATGGTTTATTCTATTTCATCGTTCGAAGATAGTCTATTTGCGTGTAATATGCAATTTTGCTCTTTCCAGTAGTTCGTCGCTTATACCTAGCAATGTTGCTACACGAATAGCATCCATCGGAACGTCGTCTTTATCATCTTCAACCAAGCTGTAATCAATATAATCGTTGATATTACTTTTATCTAAGTGTCCGCTTACTTTTTCTTCTATAAATCCTTTAACTCGTAGTCTTTGGGCTGAAGTTTTTATTCCGCTGTAATGAGTTGTAATGATACTACCAACTTTATGATCAAGAAGAAAATCAAGCATTGCACTGACAATGGCTTTTCCCTCGGTAGGGTTGGTTGTTCGTGCCAGTTCATCAATAAGTAAAAGCGTTCTTTTGCCGGATTTTACAACATTAATCATATCATTGATAGTGAGCATTTCGGCAGCATAAGACGACAAGCCTTTCATTTCTTCTTGTCCATCCACAATAGAAATCATTATTTCATCAACAATATAGATAGATGCAGCGCTTGCCGGAACAAAAAAACCGAATTGAAAAAGGTATTGTGATAGCTGAATTGTTTTTAGCAATACCGTTTTTCCCGACATGTTTGCACCCGTGATTAAACAAGGTGAATGTTCAATTTCTATATCGACAGGTTGATAATATTTTCCCTCGTTTTTTAAGGCGTGTTTTACAGGAGGATTAAATAATTCTTTGTAAGAAATTTTATCCTCTACAATCAGAGGTTTTACTAAGTTTTCTGTTGAGATTTGAACTGCTTTAGCAATTAGTATATCCAGCTTGGCAAGATTGCTTAGAGTTGTTGCTATGTCTTTAGCGTAGGGACGTAACTTATCCGACAGCTCAGCTCGAATTTTATCTTCTATCTCTACTGATTGCTGGTAAAGTTCGTCTGTTTGTTTACCCTTTGCTTTTTCTTCTTTTATCTTTTTTCTTAGCAATGCTAATTCATTAGAATAGGCATCGTATATGTAGAAATGAGGAATACGAGTGTTTTCAGGATCCAGTATAGCAATAGCATTATTTAGATCTGGAAATTTAATCGTGTCTATTTTTCCTTTGTTTAAAAGGCTGCCAATGGCTTCGACTGTGAGGCATAAATGCTTTATTTCAAATAGTTCAATATCATCAAGTGTTGCATTTTGATGTAGGTTGACTATCGTTCCTTTTACATCACGTACTTGAGACAGCTTGGTTTTTATATTGTCAAAAAGTTCGAAATTTTCAGTTTTTTTATAGACATCATGAATTTGCTCAACTTCGTCCAATACTTGTTGAAGTTCTGCTGAGCGAGTGATAAATTTACTATCTAGCAATACCCTACGAGCCAAACCAGATTGCAGGTTCAGATCATTAATCATATATCCTAAGTTACGGCATTTATCTATGGCATTGCGAAGTAGCATACTTACTTAACTATATTGTTTTTACAGCTGTCTAACATCGTAAACAGGAACGGCAACATTGGCTTGTAATGCTTCAATCAGCTCCTGCGAATTAAGCTGTTGTCCATTTGGAGCAACGGGATTTACACAAATAGCCAATAGCTTAGGCTGTTGTAAAACCTTTATTATACCGCCTTTTCGTATAAACATATTATATGATTCCGGCGATATAAACAGCTTAGAAAAATCTTTTACAATAACTTCAACTTCTTTTATTTGTTTCTGCATTCGCAGAAAGTTTATCAACTTATCACCTACAGCACCTGCAATAAATAAGCGTGTCCCGTGCGAAAGTAGGTTTGTTGTTTGTGTATTAATGCTGAAAGCAGAGCTTACGTTTAAATCGTGTAAATTGTTGTCCTTACTGATACTCCAAATACCTTTATCGATATTTTTCAGTTTGGATTTAGTTTCGTTATCTACTTCCGGCAAATTTATTAGCGTATATACAAATGTTGTTTTTCTTACTAGCTCAGGAATATTAGCCGATAAAGCCGCACCTGTTGCTAAAACCATTGCATCTGTAATTACCGGAGAAGCCAGACTTAAACGGGATAAAGCTCCATCTACTAAGGTTAAGCTTGCTCCCAGTTCTTGTAGCTCTGCAATTAATGATTGGAGCCATATGGTATCGGCTGGTCCTGAAAGTAACACCTTTCCATTAGAGATTGCTTTGGCAACTATTAATCGTCCTAAAGAGGTATTTTTTCTAGTAATATCAATAATTTCAGCTGTCAGCAGCTTCCTTTTATAGTGCTTTTCAGATGTTACAAACAGCATCCCTTCAAAAACTTCAATTTCCGGTTTATGCGTATGCGTTACCTGATCAATTCCTTCTCCATCAATGCCTATAGAAGTTAGGCCTACAATCTTTCCGCTGTTTTTTATACGGTTTAGTATGTAGTTTAAGCATTCTGTTTTTCCCGTATTCTTTTCTAATCCAACGATAGACAGACTGCTATATTTCCATATTTCATTGATAAAAGGCATCCTACCTGTTAAGCAGAAAGGGAAGTTGAAGGTTAAAAGAGCACGGCAAATGGCTCTCAACCCTCAACTTCCACTAACTATTTTACTTATTTTGTTTGCTTCTTTGATGACGCTCTAGCACAGCAGGCTCAATAGACATACGCTCTCCGGCTAACAATGCTGCAACACCTTCTTTCTTTTCTTTTTCACAGTCGGGGCAATGGCATTCTTCCTTATAATTTTCTGGCTCTGTATAGGTAGTAATAACACCTTCGAAGTTGCGAAGAACAACGCGAAGAGGACTTTGCGAAATAACGTATGTAGGCATAACCGGCGTTTTACCACCACCACCCGGAGCATCTACTACAAAGGTTGGAACTGCATATCCGGAGGTATGACCACGAAGACTTTCAATAATCTCTATGCCTTTAGATACGGGTGTCCTAAAGTGTTCGAGACCCATAGAAAGATCACATTGGTAGATATAGTAAGGACGTACACGAATTTTAACCAATGCATGTACAAGCTTTTTCATCACATACGTACAGTCGTTGATGCCGCGAAGTAATACAGACTGGTTTCCTAAAGGAATACCTACATTTGCAAGTTTAGCACATGCTTCGGTAGCTTCTGCTGTAATTTCGTTGGGGTGGTTAAAGTGTGTATTAACCCAAATAGGATGATACTTCTTTAACATGTTGACTAAATCGTCTGTAATACGTTGCGGGCAAACAACAGGAACGCGAGACCCGATACGGATAATTTCAACGTGAGGGATTTCACGTAAACGTTGAATAATTGTTTCAAGCATTTTATCGTTAACAAGTAAAGCATCTCCACCCGATAGAAGAACGTCTCTTACTTGCGGTGTCTTTGCAATGTAGTCGATAGCTTTGTTTATTCTATCAATAGATGACTCTCCGTCTTTTTGACCGGCAAAACGCCTGCGTGTACAGTGACGACAATACATAGAGCACATATCGGTAATCAGTAAAAGTACGCGATCGGGGTAGCGATGAGTTAATCCCGGTACAGGAGAGTCTTCGTCTTCATGCAAAGGATCTAACAAATCTGCATCGGCCTGATGCAGCTCTGCTCCTGTTGGAATTGATTGCTTTCTAACAGGATCGTGCGGATCATCTGGGTTGATTAAACTTAGATAGTACGGCGTAATTGCCATACGTAAAGTTTTAAGCGATTCTCTTACGCCTTCTTCTTCTCCGGGAGTAAGAGATATATATTTCTTTAGCTGGTCAAGTGTTTCAATTCTATTTTTTACTTGCCACTTCCAGTCGTTCCATTGCTCGTCTGTAACATCCGGAAACATCTGTTTTCTTCTACTTTCTACCATTGCTTTATTACTTAAGTTTATGAGGTTTGGTTATTTATACATATAATTTTTCAAAGAGTTCTCTAATTTCCTTAGACTCTCGGATAATATTTAGAGTAAGGTTTGCGTGACCTTTTGCGTATCCGTTACCAACAATAAGGTTGATGTCTTTTCCAACTCCTTCAGCCCCTAATGCTGCTTTAGAAAAAGAAGTAGCCATAGAGAAGAAGTAAACATATCCCTGTCCCTTTGTAATGAGAATAGAAGTCATTTCGGTTGAAGGAATATTTACGTTGTTAATGGTAACGTCGCAACCACGCTCGCCTGTTATTGCAATCACTTTATTATATACATCCATTACATTTGTGGCATCAGCAACGATAACATGAGTTGCCAGCTTCATATCTTGGATGCGTTTAGCGTTTTCGGGAGAGTATTCAACAACAATAACTTTTCCGTACTCACCAACATTCTTCATTGCCTGATAGCAACAAAGTACCCCCGATTTTCCTCCTCCGCCAATTATACAAACGGTATCTCCTTCTTCTACAAGTCGATCAACTTGTGCAGGTGCGCCTGCTACATCTAACGCTGCTAAAGCAAGTTTTTCGGGGATGTCATTAGGTAAGATAGCGAACAAACCGCTATCAAATAAAATAGCTTGTGCTTCTACATCAACCTGATCTGAATCGGGTGATAGATGTTTAATTTTTTTAATTTTTAGTGGGGTAAGTGAAAGCGAAACTAATGTTGCTAGCTTATCTCCGACTTTCAGCGTTTTATTATGAAAGTTAAGACCAATCTCTTTCACCGTACCAATAAGCATACCTCCCGATCCTGTGACGGGATTTTGCATTTTTCCTCTTTCTTCAACAATGGAAAGAATCATCTTTTCCATCATTTTAGCATCGCCATTACAGGCATGCTTTATTTGTGTGTAGCTGGCTGAGTCGATATTTAGGGTTTCTACATCTATTAGTACCTCGTTATCGTATATAGACATTGTGTTGTCTAGCTTTAACGCTGGTTGAGGTAGTGTACCTATAGGCTCTATTACTCTATGAGTTCCGTATCGGCAACCTTTTCTCATCTAAGTATTACGTATTTTATTTGGTTTAAGCTTGATGCTTTAAAAATTAAAAAAAGAGAGGTTAAAGGTTTCTTCAACCTCTCTTCCCTGGTAAATTTAGGCATACAATTCAGTGAATACCTTACGTAGCTCAGGGCTCTCGCGAAGTAGCTGAAGAGTAATTTCTGCATGACCTCTAGTGTAGCCGTTACCAACAATCATCGTAACATCGCTGCCAACACCTTCTGCTCCAAGCGCAGCTTTAGTAAAGCTGGTTGCCATAGAGAAGAAGTAAACAACGCCTGTATCCTTAGTGCAAAGGATGCTGGTCATTTCGGTGTCGTTAATGTTAACGTTGTTGATGGTTACATCACACATTTCGCCATTTGTTAGCTCTGATATTTTTTCAAGAACAGGAACCGGTTGAGTAGCATCGGCAGAGAATACATAGTCGCAGAAGCCTAACTTCTGTAAACGTTCTGTACTCTTTTGGCTATGGCAAAGACCAATTACCTTACCGGTAACACCTGCACGTTTCTTAGCTTCGTAGCAGCAAAGCATACCTGATTTTCCACCTGCACCAATAATAAGAACGGTATCGCCAGGTTTAACCAACTTAGCAGTTTGAGCAGGAGCACCTGCTACGTCTAATGCTGATAATGCCAAATTTTCAGGCATATCATTAGGAATCTTTGCATAGATACCGCTTTCAAATAGGATAGCCTTACCATCAATATCAACTTGGTCGATATCTTTGCGGATTGCTTTAATCTTGTCAATGCGAAGAGGTGTAAGCGACAGAGATACTAGGGTAGCAATTTTATCACCAACCTTAAGATCAGTTTTGTCTTTTAGCGCGTCACCAATTTTTTCAACAACACCAAGAAGCATACCGCCGGAACCGGTTACAGGATTACGGTGTTTACCTTGCTTAGCAACAATACCAAGCATTATTTCTGCAATCTTCTTTTCATCACCACCGGCTTGTTCTTCAATTTGAGTAAAGCTGGCAGAATCAACGTTCAACGTTTTTACATCAATTAAGATCTCGTTATCGTAGATCTCATCCATGTTGTTGTCGATTTTATTTGCAGGTTGAGGTAATACTCCTTTAGGTTCAATTACACGGTGCACACCGTATTTATTTCCTTTTTTTTGCATAAATTTTGTTTTTAATAGGTTATTATAAAGGTTTTAATCCTAGTATTTGTCTTGCTTCTACGGGTGTTGCAATTTCGCGACCAAGTTCTTTTGCCATGCGTACAACTTTAGCAACTAATTCGCCGTTAGACTTTGCCAATACGCCTTTTGATAAATATACGTTATCTT
>JAVBOE010000100.1:0-28581 GCA_031550925.1 Bacteroidales bacterium
ATAAACGAACAAGGTCAAAATACATAAGAGCCCTAAGGGTTAGTGCCTGTCCTTTAACAGAAGCAAAACCTGTTTCTCCTGCTGCTTCCAACTTTTCTATATTTTCGAGTATGTTATTAGCCTGTAAAATACAGAAATAACCTGTGCTCCAATAGCCAGAATAGCTGTTACTAGTTGCACTATGATCAAAAAGGAATAGAGCAGCAAGTCCTAAACCCTGAGTAGGAATGGTCATATCTCCTCCTTTTGCATCACCATACATTATAAAGTTACGACCATAGTAGTTAGATGATGTCATAGAACGATAGAGTCCATGCAATGCTATCTGTGCATCATTAGGTGTTTTAATTGCCTCGTCCGAATGAGCCTGGCTTGTAGGCTGCTTATCTAAAAAATCATCGCATGATGAAAGTGCCAATCCAGAAAAAACGAAGAGCACTATTATGTATAATATTTTTTTCATTACTATTATCCTCCCTAATAATTTAGAATTTCAAATCAATACCAAATACAAACGTCTTGCCAATTGGGGTTTCCCAACCTCTAGTTCCATACGCGTTTACTTCCGGATCAGCCTCTTTGTACTTAGAGAAAGTCAGAAGGTTAGATACGTTAAAATACACACGAACATTATCCATCTTAACCTTACTTACAATTGATTTTGGTATGGTATAACCAACCGATAGATTTTTCAAACGTAAAAAGCTGGCATTATGAATTTGGCGTGAGCTGTACTGCATTGCATCCTCAAGGTCGGTTCCTTCAATTCTAGGCTGTGAACCATTTGTGTTAGTTGGTGTCCACATATTATCATAATAACTCTGAGCGCGGGTACGTTCCCAATAGTAACCATCGTCTGCTACATCTTTGTATGCACCATCATAAATTTTTCCACCAATTTTATAAGTAAAGTTTATTCCTAAATCAATGCCCTTAAAGGCAACATTAGTTCCAAAACCACCAAATACCTTAGGTGTAGCATCTCCTATAATTACGTTATTAGCATTTGAATATTTATAGGTTGCTCCGCGTCCGTTATAAACAAAATCACCAAGTGTCGAATCATCCGGATCATTAACATAGTACACGCTTTTTCCATTAGTCTTATCTACGCCTGCCCATTCATATCCATAAAATGCATATACAGGTTGACCTTCTCTATAAATATACTTAGCACGATCGTCGCTTCCTGTTGGGTCATACCATATAATGTCAGCGCCACTATATAATGATTTCACTTCAGTTGAAGTAAATGCCGCATTTGCATGCGCGCTCCACACTAAACCATTCTGTAGCCTTAGAATATCTCCTGATACTTCAATTTCAACCCCCCGATTGTTTATTTCACCAACGTTCTGTAGTATTGAATCAAATCCTGTTGTTGTTGAAATAGGTACATTTTGTAATAAATTCTTAGTATTGCGGTTAAAATATTCAATAGTACCTTTTAAGCGTTGATTAAAGAAACCGAAATCAAGACCGATGTTTGTGGCATAGTTTGTTTCCCATGATAATTCATCGTTTAGAAGAGAAGTAATAGCTCCACCAGGTAGCCCCATATAGCTATATCCACTATATGACATTAACCCCATGTATCCATAATTTGAACCAGGAAGTGTACCATTAACACCATACGATATTCTAAAACGTAAATCGCTTAACGTAGGCTTTAAGCTTTCCATAAATTGCTCCCTATGAATATTCCAAGCACCTGAAACCGACCAAAAATTGCCCCAGCGATCATCTACACTTAGCTTAGACGAACCATCACGACGATAAGATGCCGAAGCAAAGTAGCGCTCGTTATAGTTATAATCGGCCTTTGAAAGTACAGAAACGATTGAATTTCCCCAACTGTATCCTCTTGAATCTTTAGTACCAGCCATAGATACTGTATGTGGATCACCTGTTATCGGCAAATCGCTACCGGTAGCACGAGTAAAATCTGTGTCATTATCTTCTACCTCAAAACCAACTAACAAACCTAAGTTATGCTTACCATTAAAAGTCTTATTATATGTAGCAGTAGTAGATGATACAATTTTTTCGTAAATAGTTCTCATTTCAGATACCGTTCCGCCTGCACTTGCGCCACTAAAGTGCTTTCTACTATAATAAATATGGTCTTTTACAGTAGAATTATCATATGAGAAGATAGAACGTACATCAAGACCCGGAAGAAGATGAAGAGTAAGCGTTTCCATTGCCGAAAGCCTAGTATTAATAGACTGATTTTCCCACTCATTTTGATAGTAAAGCCCATTATAAGCTAAGCTACCATATTGAGCAGTCCATGGATCTCCGGTCTTATAATCTGTTGGCCAGTATACCCCCCAAAGCAAGTTACGTGATTGCATATAGTAGTTAGATCCGGTATTACGCGTATCATTATATCCCGAATTATCTGTACGTGATATATTAACATTAGTAGCAACTTCTGCTATCTTACCCAGCTTTTGAGAGAGGTTAACTCTTCCGGAAATACGATCAAAGCTATTTACCTTTATTCTACCCTGATCTTTTGTATAGCCCATAGAGGTATAATAAGTTGATGTAGGAGTACCACCACTAACAGAAATATCGTAATCTTGATATACTGCTGTACGGAAATAAGCCTTTTCCCAATCAAAATATTGTCCTCCACGTCCAGAGTTATCATATTCTGAAATAAGAACATTTGCATATGCTCCTTTATCATCTGGCGTAGAAACCTCATATCCGTGTTTCCTGAATTTAGTATTTAATCTGCTTAATGCGTTAGTATTAGCATAGGTTGCTGAGTTTCCAACTGATATGTTATAGTCGTAAAGAACCGTATAAAGCATATTCATCTGCTCTTGCACACCTGCTGCTTCATAGTTATCTGTAGCCCAGCTGGGTGTAAAACCTACCGATGCCTTCAAGTTAATCGTTGGCTTCCCCTCTTTTCCTTTCTTAGTTGTAATAATCACAACACCATTTGCAGCACGAGATCCATACAATGAGGCTGCCGCCGCATCTTTTAGCACAGATATTGACTCAATATCCGATGGATTTATCGTGTTCATAATGTTGTTTGTAGCATAAGTATAATCACTTAATTGTCCTGTATTTCCAGAAGAAACAGGAACACCGTCTACAACATACAAAGGTTCATTAGAGGCATTCATAGATCCAATACCACGAATACGAATACTAGATGTTCCCCCTGCTTGTCCTGATGAGCTAGTCATCATCAACCCAGCAACCTTTCCATTAAGAGCTTCCTGAAAGTTTGTTGTAGGTAAATCCTTAAGTGCCTCTGCTTTAACTAACGATGCAGATCCGGTATAGCTACTCTTTTTAGCAACACCATATGCAACAACCATACTTTCATCTAGAGTAAAAGCTTCATTTTCTAGTGCCACATTAACAATGCTGCGTCCGCCAACAGCTTCTTCTCTAGATTGCATTCCAAAGAAGCTGAAAACAAGAACAGCATTACCATCCGGAACCGTAATAGAGTACGTTCCGTCCTCTCCTGTTGTAACTGCAGTAGATGTGTTCTTTACAAGAACAGATGCAAAAGCAATAGGTTTACCATCCTCTGCTCCTGTAACTGTACCGGTAATCCTCGTTTGCGCATTTGCAGTAAAACTGCATAATAGCACAAGTAGTACCAAGCAACAAAATTGTTTCATAGATTATAAGGTTTTAGTTTAGTTTATGCCCTTCAGCTAAAAACTGAAAGTTGTTTTTGCAAATATAAACAAATTTCCCAAAAAATATCAACTGCATAAATCTTATCATATGCGGTATTATTATATTGGTAAAGCTTTATATTTACCTATTGTAATTTCATGAAAAAACAATAGAATATGAAACAAAATCAGGGTGTTGCAAAAAACGAAGTCGACCCGAGAATATTAAAAATTGCCAACAAGTTAAAAGCACTACGTATCCAAAAAGGCTACTCAAGCCACGAGTCTTTTGCTTGGGATTATGGATTAAATCGTGTACAGTATTGGCGCATTGAAAAAGGCTCCAATATTACAATTAAGACACTTTTAACTGTCTTGGATATTCATAATATTAGCTTAAAAGAGTTTTTTGAAAATCTTCAAAAATAGTGAGCATAAAAAATATCGAAAAGCTGTAAATTAAACATTCGAGCCATTAAAAAAGTTAGATGGAGGAATAACATTAGCATATAAATTTAGAATGATTTGAATTCTATTACTACATTTGAATAATAAAAACTTTCATTCTAAATGTGATACCAATTCTTACAGCTAACATAATATATGAAACGGATACTTCTCTCCATCATCGGTATGGCTATAGCCATAGCTGCATGGTCTCAAAGCAAAAAAGTTGAGCTGGTAATACTACAAACCAGCGATATTCATGGTGCCTTTTTTCCCTATGATTTTATAGGAAACAAGCCTATGGATGGAAGTTTGGCTAGAGTTTCTACCGTTGTAAAGGAAGCTAGAGAAAAAAATCCAAACCTCATACTGTTGGATAATGGTGATATTCTTCAGGGGCAGCCAACCGTGTACTACTATAATTTTATGGATACTATAACCGAGCATCTTGCCATTCGTATGATGAGCTACCTAAAGTATGATGCTGCAAGCGTTGGTAATCATGATATTGAAACAGGACACCCGGTATATGATAAATTCTACTCCGCAGGTAACCATCCCATCATAGCAGCAAACGCGATACGTACAGATAATGGACAACCGTACTTTAAACCCTATACTATTATTGAGAGAGACGGGGTTAAGATTGCCGTTATCGGGCTTATTACCCCAGCCATTCCTAAATGGTTGCCCGAAAGTATTTGGGAGGGTATGTACTTTGAAGATATGGTAGAAAGCGCCTCTAAATGGATGAAAGTTGTTCAAGAGAAAGAGATGCCCCACGTTATTGTTGGCTTATTTCATGCTGGGCATAACTTTAGCTATAGCGGCGAGGACGAATATACATCTAGGAATGAAAACGCATCATTGCTGGTGGCCAAAAATGTTCCGGGTTTTGATGCGGTTTTTATCGGGCACGATCACGATAGGTATATTAATACCATTGTAAATGGTGCCGGCGATAGCGTACTTATATTAGACCCCGCAAGCAACGGTAGGTTTGTATCAGAAGTATCTGTTATTGTTTCGTTAAAAAAAGGAAAACTGGAAAATAAAAAAATAAATGGACGACTTATTGATACAAAAAATGTAGCAGTTGACAATGCCTTTATGCTAACGTTTGCCGAAGATTATAAAAAGGTACAAGAGTTTGTTTCTCGTCAGGTTGGTACACTTACGCATAGCATTTCATCGCGTCCTGCTTTCTTTGGTCCATCAGAATTTATTGATCTCATCCATCGTATCCAGCTAGATATTACTGGAGCTGAAATATCATTTACAGCCCCACTCTCTTTCGATACCGAGATAGAAAAAGGTCCCATTTATGTAAGCGATATGTTTAAGCTGTATCGATACGAAAACTTGCTCTATACGATGACGCTTACGGGTAAAGAGATTGACGGTTTTCTTGAACACTCTTATGCTATATGGACAAACCAGATGACGAGCGAAGACGACCATCTGCTGCTACTTCGTGAAGACGAAAATATGCGAAATGGTAAGCTGGTTAACGCATTCTATAACTTCGATTCCGCCGCAGGTATCACTTATACCGTTGATGTTAGCAAACCCGCCGGAAACAGAGTTACCATAATGACGATGTATGATGGTAACCCGTTTGTAGAAGACAAAACCTATAAAGTTGCCATAAACTCATACCGTGGTAACGGCGGCGGCGATCACCTTACAGAAGGCTCGGGTATTGCTGTAGAAGAGCTGAGTAAACGTATTACTTCTTCAACCGACAAAGATTTACGCTACTACCTCATGCAATGGATAGAGCAACAAGGAACAGTTACGCCGTCATTGCTAAACGATATTGAATGGTCGTTCATTCCTATAGAATGGACAATTCCGGCTAAAGATCGTGATTACAAGCTACTATTTGGAGAGTAAGTAGTACCTTTGTCGAATGAACACAGCTATTGATATTTTAGACAACGGTAGGCTACTGCCACTTGTCGAAGATTTTTATACCATACAAGGTGAAGGTTTCCACATGGGCAAGCCCGCCTACTTTATACGCCTTGGCGGGTGCGATGTTGGTTGCAAATGGTGCGATGCCAAGTTTACATGGAATCCCAAAGCATTTCCTCCGGTTGCAGTAAATGAAATAGTTGCCCGCGCATCTTCTTTTCCTGCACAAGCCGCTGTAATAACAGGCGGAGAACCATCGCTATATCCGTTGAATTATCTTTGTTTGGAGCTAAAGAAAAAAAGTATAGAAACATTTATCGAAACATCGGGAGCCCATACCCTTTCGGGTATTTGGGATTGGATTTGTCTATCGCCCAAAAAGCAGCAAGCTCCTGTTGGCAATATCTACCAAAGAGCAAACGAGCTGAAAGTAATTATCGAGCACGAAGACGATTTGCTATGGGCGGAAGAAAATGCTGCAAAAGTCAGCAAAAGCTGCTTACTATACCTACAACCCGAATGGAGCAAGTACAAAAAAATAATTCAACCGCTTGTGGAGTACGCAAAGCAACACCCCAAATGGAATATATCTATTCAGGCGCATAAGTTCATGAATATTCCATAGCATAAACAGGCTAATTTATCAAATGCCTGAGGCAAAAGAGCTGCTAGACTATATTTCGAAAAACGAAGAATAAAAACGTTTTTTCATATTAAAAAACAGGAGTTTATTCTGTCTTATATATTTCTGTTAGGATAATTCGCAAATTTATATTGCTATATTTGTGAAAATCGATCATTTCCCTAAAACCTAGCAATATGAAAAAAACAGCTATCCTTATCTGTTCTTTGCTGCTATCTATCTGTGTATGGGCACAACCTAAGCTAGCAGAAAAACCCATCTACCAGTTTACAGACATAAAGACATTACCTGTTAGTGCCCCTCAGTGTCAATACAAGACTAGCACTTGCTGGAGCTACGGTACAATGGCGCTAATAGAGGCAGAGCTACTCCGTATGGGTAAAGGCGAATACAACCTATCGGAAATGTACGTTGCACGCCGCAATACCGAAAAGAAAACCGATAAGTTTGTCCGCATGCACGGAGAAATAAGATATGCACCCGGTGGACTAACCGTTAACGCTTTCGGAATAATGAAAGAGTACGGCCTGCTTCCTGAAGAGGTTTATAAAGGCCTTAGCTATGGAGAAGAAACGCACAACCATGATGAAGTTGATAGAGTTGTTGAAGCATACGCCCGCGCTTTAGTAAAGGGTCGTAAGCTGACAACCGCATGGAAACAAGGATTAAACGGTATTCTTGATGCTTATTTTGGCGAAGTTCCCGAAAAATTTACCTACAAAGGGCAAGAATACACTCCGAAAAGCTATGCCGAATCGTTAGGCATTAATCCGGATGACTATGTAGTCATGACATCATATACACACCATCCATTTTACAAGCCGTTTGTTCTTGAGCTTCCCGATAACTACTACTGGGGCGAGTTCTATAATCTTCCGCTAGATGAAATGATAAGCGTAATTGATAACGCTCTTGAAACGGGATATACGCTTGTCTGGAACATGGATATGGGCTCTAAAGGTTATAGCTACCACGAAGGTTACGGAGTTGTTCCCGAAAAAGATGAAGATCTTGACCAAGCCAGCAGCGACCGCGCTCGTTGGGAAGCAGCATCGGGCAACAAAAACGACAAGAAAAAAGAAGAACCTGTACTAGGTACTGTAAAAGAAAAAGTAGTAACGCAGGAAATGCGCCAAAAATCGTTTGATAGCTACGAAACTGTTGATGACCACCTAATGCTGATTATGGGTACAGCCAAAGATCAAAACGGAAACCATTTTTACAAGGTAAAAGACTCATGGAAAATATACGAAACCCGCTACCAGGGGTATGTATATATATCGGTTCCGTACATGCGCTTTAAGACCATTGCTCTTACCGTACACAAAGATGCCATACCTGCAGCTATTGCAGCTAAACTTGGCATAAAATAATCAGTCTAAAGACAATATGCTAATTTGCCAATGTGATAATGTGGGAATTAGTAATGAAAAAAGTATCACGACATAAGTATCACGATGAAGGAATATATGATACTTTAAACATTTAATAATTAAACACTAAACATTAATCTATATGAGAAGAATATTGTTTTTTATTTGTGCACTACTATTAACCTTTGGTGCTTTGGCTCAAAATAAGGCTAAGGACCAAAAAGAAGAAGATATCTATAAGTTTACCGATACCAAAGAGTTACCAACAACTTCGGTAAAGAACCAGAACAGAACCAGCACTTGCTGGTGTTTCAGCACGCTTACTTTTTTAGAGTCGGAATTGCTAAGAATGGGCAAGGGAGACTATGATTTATCCGAAATGTTTATCGTTCGTAAAAACTTCGAAATTAAAGGAGACAAATACGTTCGTATGCATGGCGAAACAGCGTTTTCCCCAGGCGCTTTAGCAGGAAACGTTATTAAAATCATCCAAGAGTATGGTATAGTTCCCGAAGAAATTTACGAAGGAAAAAACTATGGCGATACTGCTCACATTCATACCGAACTTGATGGCGTTACAGGCGCATACATCAAAGCCGTAACAACTAACAGAAGCAGAAAGCTTACAACTGCTTGGAAAGACGGATTCAACGGTATATTGGATGCGTACTTAGGCAAAATGCCCGAAAAATTCACCTATAAAGGGGTTGAATATACACCGACGAACTTTGCCAATACCCTCGGTCTTAACCTCGACGATTATATAGATATAACATCATTTACGCATCATCCGTTCTATACCGAAATCGTACTGGAAGTACCCGATAACTACTTCTGGAATAAATCATACAACGTTCCGTTAGACGATATGATGAGAATTATTGATAGCTCTTTAGAGCAAGGTTATACCGTTGCTTGGGGTTCTGATGTTAGCGAAAAAGGATTTCAATATCGTAAAGGGTTCGCTGTAGTTCCCGAGAAGGATGAAGATTTAGATCAAACTGGCAGCGACCGTGCTCGTTGGGAAGCGGCATCCGGCAATAAAAACGATAAGAAAAAAGAAGAGCCAAAACCAACACCTGTAAAAGAGAAAACCATTACACAAGAAATGCGTCAAGTGGCTTTCGATAACTACGAAACTCAAGACGACCACGGTATGCTGATTATGGGCACAGCTAAAGACCAAAACAACAGCCGTTACTATAAAGTGAAAAATTCGTGGGGAACTACAAACAGCCGTTACGATGGTTATTTCTACGTTTCAATTCCATATGTACAGTATAAAACAACCTCTATTATGGTAAACAAAAAGGCTATACCTGCCGATATTGCTGCCAAATTAGGGCTGTAGCTAATGCGCTAATGGTCACAATATGAAAATGTGAAAATGATTCGAAAAGATTCAAGAAATATAAATGATATAAAAGGATTTAAAGAAAAACTTCAATTACTTATATCTTTAAATTTTAAATCTTAAATTTTTCATATCGCAATACGCAAATCCAAAAATTAATCATTGATAATTAAACCTTAAACATTCATATACCTACACAACCAATGAAAAAACTAGCATTTTTAATCTGTGTTTTATTAGTAACGATAGGCGTTCAGGCACAGAGCAAGCAAACAAACAACAAACCGGATAACGATATCTATAAATTTACTACGGTAAAAGATATCCCTACAACCGATGTTAGAAACCAAAGCAGAACAGGAACATGCTGGTGCCATAGCGCTGTTGCATTCATCGAAGCAGAGCTGATAAGAACAGGCAAAGGCAACTATAATTTAGCCGAAATGTTCATAGTTCGTAAGAATTTTGAAGATAAAGCCGAAAAATATGTTCGCATGCACGGAACAATGACCTTCTCTCCGGGAGCAATATTTGAGAGTGCACTTCGCGCTATTCGCCTTTACGGACTTATGCCCGAGGAAGCGTACCCCGGATTAAACTACGGTAGCGAAACTCACATGCACACCGAACTTGACGCCATTACCGAAGCATACATTGATGCCGTAGTAAAAAACAGAAGCAGAAAGCTGACTACCGCATGGAAAGATGGCTACAACGGTATTTTAGATGCATACTTAGGAGAAGTTCCCGAAAAATTTACCTACAAAGGGGTTGAGTACACTCCAATGAGCTTTGCCAACTCTCTTGACATTAACCTTGACGATTACGTGGTTATTACGTCGTACACACATCACCCGTTTTACACAAAGTTTGCGCTTGAAATTCCCGATAACTACTTTTGGGGAGAAGCGTACAACGTAACGTTAGACGAAATGATGAAGATCGTCAACAACTCTATTGAGCAAGGCTATACCGTAGCTTGGGATTCGGATGTTAGCGAAAAGGGATTCCGTCATAAAGACGGCTATGCAGTTGTTCCGGAGAAAGACGAAGATTTAGATCAAATCGGTAGCGACCGTGCTCGTTGGGAAGCAGCATCAGGTAACAAAAACGATAAGAAGAAAGAAGAACCTAAGCCTGAGACGATAAAGGAAAAGGTAATTACACAAGAGCTTCGTCAGAAAATGTTTGATAACTACGAAACTGTTGACGATCACTTAATGCTGATTTCTGGTACTGCAAAAGATCAGAATGGTAATATCTTCTACAAGGTAAAGAACTCATGGGGTACAGATAACAGCCGTTTCGATGGTTTTTTGTATGCTTCCGCACCTTTTGTACAGGCTAAAACTATTTGCATTATGGTACATAAAAATGCTGTGCCATCTGATATTTTGTCGAAGCTAAAATTATAAGTAAAATTACTCATCGTCATGTTCCACTTCGTTCAACATGACAGGAAAAGAAAGTTCGTGCAAATTGCACGAACTTTCTTATTTTTTCACCAACCTATTCGGTTTAAATGTTGATTCCTCTTCAATTTCATCCGATATTTTGTATTTGTTTTTAAAATATACTTTCAGTCTTTCTCCATACTCAATTAGATCATTGCTAATCACATGCGATGCACTCGGCAACGATTTTCCTGGTATAGTATATTCGCCATCAATATCCGGTATCTCAATATTTTTCAGAAATTCCTCTTCAGTTGGAAATTTCCCGACTGCTTGATAAATTGAGGGATAAACCTTTCCATATTTTTGATGACCTCTCACTCCTAAATGCATTTCTATTGGTCCATAGAGGCACTTGATATAAGGAGTAATATTTCTATATTCATCGAATTTTATATCTTCTAGATCGTCTCTATCATTTCTCAAAGACAAACTTTTATTTTCTTCATATGGGTTAATAAAAGTCCAATCGTATGTGTCGCTATAGTCTGTATATAATCTTATTATTTGAGCTAAATCAAACAAAGAGTAGGTCATTGGTATATGCATTTGAATATACGGCAAGCCATAGGTATAATTCATGATTTTTATTGTCAGCGTCTTTGCTAAGATAAATTTTCCCATATTTTTTACTCTTTAAGTTGATTTGTATTTGACTAAATATCAATTATGAATCTAGGTTTGACGGTGTTTACTTAATAATAAGAAAAAAAGTTCGTGCAAATTGCACGAACTTTCTTCGAATATTGCAATACACATATCGCAATATTATACTACTTGCAAACCAATGCTGATAATGCAATAGAATATAGCTTACTTTGAGTACTATCTCCACGCGATGTTAGTACGCATGGAACCTTAGCACCTACAACCATTGCAGCAAGCTCGCCTTTTGCAAATTTAGTTGCGGTCTTAAAGAATACGTTTCCACTTTCAATGTTAGGGAATACAATACAATCGGCATCACCGGCTACAGGACCTGTTACCTTCTTTGTCTCTGCCGACTCCTTATCTATAGCCACATCAAATGCAAGAGGACCATCTACGTATGCACCTTTAATCTGTCCACGATCTGCCATTTTCGAGATCATTGCAGCATCAACACATGCCGGCATACCCGGAAGCATTTGTTCTGTAGCAGCAAGCAGTGCAACCTTAGGTGTTTCTATACCCAAACATTTTGCCGTATTAATTACATAGTTGGCTATTGCAACTTTCTGGTTTAAATCCGGTGCCGGAATTACAGCAACATCTCCAACCACCAAAAGCTTATGGTAAGTAGGCACAGACACCACTGTAACATGGCTAAGAACAGCCTTAGGAGGCATTAATCCTTTCTCCTTATTAAGTATAGCGCGCATGTACTTATCAGTACTACAAAGGCCCTTCATTAAAATATCCCCTTCGCCACTATTGATAAGCTCTACAGCTTTTGTACACGCTTTGGTTTCATCTGCCTCTTGTACTGTACGAAACTTCTTGATGTCAATCCCTTCTTGTTGACATACCTTTTTCATGGTTTCTTCGTCTCCAACAAGAATACCCTCTATAAAGCCATGATCTACAGCCATACTTACAGCTCCAATAGTATGAGAATCGTTGGCAAAAGCGGCTACCAATCTTTTTTTAGGTCTCGACTTAACTACTTCTAAAAGTTGATCAAAATTTGCAATCATTGTTTACTATGTAGTGTTTTATTATGTTTTAATTTATATTAGTTCTGACTATTTACTTCGATAGCTTCGATACTATATTCATTGTATCTGTTGCTATTACCAGTTCTTCGTTAGTTGCCGTAATTGCGAGCTTAACCTTAGAAGTAGGTTTGCTGATTTCTTTAAAATCAACTCCTCTAACCTTATCATTAGCTTCGTGATCGTATTCTGCACCCAAGTATGAAAGGCTACGAGAAACATACTCGCGCACGCCATAGTCGTTTTCTCCGATACCGCCTGTAAATACAACCAAATCCACTCCATTCATAGCTGCAGCATACGCTCCAACATATTTCAATACTCGATAGCAGAAAATGTCAAGCGCAAGCTTAGCATGCTTGTTTCCTTCTTCCGCTGCTTTCCATAAATCGCGCATATCCGACGATACACCGGATACTCCCCAAAGTCCGCTCTCTTTATTTAGCAGGTTATTGATAGCTTTTGCTGTTAACCCTTCCTTTTCTTCAAGGAAGGTGATAACGCCTGCATCCAAGTCACCGCAACGGGTTCCCATCATTAATCCCTCAACAGGAGTAAAGCCCATAGATGTATCAACAGACTTTCCTTTGTTGATGGCTGTGATAGATGAACCGTTACCCATATGGCAGGTAATAATCTTAGCTTCGTTAAAATTCAAGCCTAACAAATTACAAGCCTTTTGCGCCACATACTTATGACTGGTACCATGAAATCCGTAACGACGAATTTTGTACTTTTCGTAATACTTGTACGGAATACCATAGAAGTATACCTGTTCCGGCATAGATTGATGATAAGAGGTATCAAAGCATGCAACCTGAGGTACGCTAGGCAACAGCTCTTCCATTGCTGTAATACCCTTTAGGTTTGCCGGATTGTGCAGCGGAGCAAGCTCTATACACTGCTCTATTCCGAGCTTTACCTGTTCTGTTACTAATGAGCTTTCGGTAAAGTATTCGCCACCGTGAGCCACACGATGCCCCACAGCAGTAATCTCCTCCAAAGAGCCAATAACACCACATTCTTTAGATACCAGCAGCTCTAAGACTTTATTGATACCTACGGTGTGGTTAGTAACGGTAAGATTCAGCACTACCTTATCCTTTCCGCTAACTCTATGTTCGATAACTCCTTCAGGTTGACCGATACGCTCAACTATACCTTTTGCAAGCACGTTGGGATTATCTGCATTCGACATATTAAGCAGCTGGTACTTAATTGAAGAACTTCCGCAATTCAAGACAAGTATGACCATTGTAATAGTTTAATTTTAAAAGGTTTGTATTAGGTTTTAGGTTAAATTTAGCAGCTATTTTGTAAAGTAAAAAAGCAAATAAGGCTCTCAGAATGTACCTGAGAACCGAATCTGTTGTTGAAAAATTTCAAGCTGTAACTTCGGATTTTCAAATGTAAGGTGTTTTTCTTAATTTCCAAACACCTACATTACAAAATTCGAACTAATCGATTGATAGTTATATACCTTATTTATAATATCGGCAAAAAGTTCGGCAACGCTTATTACCTTAATTTTGCTAGTGTCAACATCTGTTCTAAGAGGAATGGTATCCGTCACTGCCACCTCGCACAAAGCCGAACGCGCGATACGATCGTAAGCAGGACCTGATAATACAGGGTGGGTTGCAATGGCTCTTACGCTTAATGCTCCCTTCTCCATCATCATATCCGCCGCCTTTGTTATGGTACCGGCAGTATCAATCATATCATCCAAAATCACAACATTACGTCCCTCTACATCACCAATGGCCGTCATCTCTCCAACAACGTTAGCTTTTTCGCGCGATTTATGGCAAATAATCATCGGTGTACCCAGTATGCGAGAGTATGCGTTGGCACGCTTGGTTCCACCCATATCAGGTGCTGCGATTGATAGGTTATCAAGATCCATGCTTTTGATGTATGGTAAGAAAAGCGAGCTAGCGTAGATATGATCTACAGGGACATCAAAAAATCCTTGAATCTGATCAGCGTGTAAATCCATCGTCATTACCCTGTCAACCCCTGCCGCACGTAGAATGTTAGCAACCATTTTTGCGCCAATAGACACTCGGGGACGATCTTTTCTATCCTGCCTTGCCCAACCAAAATACGGAATAACCGCAACTACCTTGTATGCCGATGCACGCTTAGCTGCATCAACCATCAGCATTAGCTCGAACAGGTTATCTGTTGGTGGAAAAGTTGACTGAATAATAAATACGGTACAGCCACGTACACTTTCGTTAAAGCTGGGCTGAAACTCTCCATCGCTAAAGTCTATAACGCTAGATTCGCCAAGCTCTATTCCAAAGTGAAACGCAATATTCTCGGCCAGGTAGCGAGTTGCTCGCCCTGTAAAAAATTTAATTTGATTTTTCGGATGCATGATTTAGGTTTTGAAGCTTACAAGTAAACTTAGCGCAAATGTATGAAATTATTTGCTGTGCCTTTTTATCTGGCATCAAAGAATTATTAACAAGATATAATAACCAAATTATCAATACAATAATGTGAGAATGTGGAAATGTAGTGATGAAAAGGTATCATGACGCAAGTATCACGTATCACGAAAAAAGAAGCCTTCGTTCGGCTCAGGCTGTGCCTGAGTCGGAGCATACAATACAGGCTGTGCCTAAATAAATAATGGGGCTAAACTTTAAACAACTTAAACCATTAAGCTATTTCAAACTCTCTTTGGGGATTGGGGGCTTTATACAGCTTTAACAATGTAATAGTCTTTTTTACCTTTTTGAATTAACAGGAATTTTCCGTTAAGCAGCTGCGCCTTATTCACAGCTTGGTCTGCATAAGTAACTTTTTCTTTATTGATGCCTAACCCTCCGCCTTGTATCAGCTTGCGCAGCTCTCCTTTCGATGGAAATACAGGAGCTTCGGTAACCAACAGCTCCACAACATTTATCGGATTCTCAAACAACGACGAGGCAACTTCAAACTGAGGAACACCTTCGAATACAGCAAGGAATGTTTCTTCGTCCAGCTTAGCAAGGGTCTCAAACGTTGACTTGCCAAAAAGAATTTGCGATGCTTCTTCGGCCGTTTTATAATCCTCTTCAGAGTGAACCATAATGGTAACTTCTTTTGCCAAAGCCTTCTGAAGCACTCTTAAATGAGGCGCCTGCTTATGCTCTGCTGTCAACCTATCTATTTCTTCTTTATCAAGAATGGTAAATATTTTAATGTAGCTCTCGGCATCATCATCGCTTACGTTAAGCCAAAACTGATAGAATCTATAGGGCGATGTATATCTCGGATCGAGCCAAACGTTGCCCTGCTCTGTTTTGCCGAATTTTACACCATCGGATTTCTTAATCAACGGGCAAACCAAACCAAAAGCTTCCCCGCCCACTATGCGACGAATCAGCTCGGTTCCGGTAGTAATGTTACCCCATTGATCGGAGCCACCCATTTGCAGCTTACATCCCTTTGCTTGGTATAAGTGCATAAAATCGTAACCCTGTACCAGCTGATAGGTAAACTCGGTAAACGACATCCCGTCGCCCTCGCCGCTAAAGCGTTTCTTAACCGAGTCTTTAGCCATCATATAGTTAACGGTAATATGCTTACCCACATCGCGGATAAAACCGAGGAAGGTATAATCCTTCATCCAATCGTAGTTGTTAACCAGCTCTGCGGCATTAGGCGCATCCGATTCAAAATCGAGAAACTTTGCCAGCTGACGCTTAATAGCCTCCTGATTATGGCGCAAAGTTGGCTCATCGAGCATATTACGCTCCAACGATTTTCCAGATGGGTCGCCAATCATACCCGTTGCGCCACCTATCAAAGCAATAGGTTTATGTCCACAACGTTGCAAATGCTTCAGCATCATTACGCTTACTAAGTGGCCGATATGTAACGAGTCGGCTGTTGGATCTATACCAACATAAGCAGCGGTCATCTCTTTGTTAAGCTGCTCTTCTGTTCCCGGCATGACGTCCTGAATCATGCCTCTCCATGTTAGTTCTTGTACAAAATTCATCTAATGATTAATGAGTTTGCGCAAAAGTACCAAAAAATACGATATGAGAGGTGAGATATGCGATATGAGATAAAAGAACAAGGACAAAGGACTTAAAAACAAAAGATAATTTGTAAAAGTATTGTAAATTCGGAAAAAACACAAGCAGCATTGTAAATGCCGCTTAACAGGAGCGAGTGAGGGATAATAAAAGAGGTATTTTCATTTTTCAATAAATAATATATTTTTATTGTTTATCAATAATTATTTATTATTTTTGCGAATATAATAAATTCGGAAAATCATTATGAAAAATTTTTCAATAGTATTTCTTCAGGTGGTCATTGTGTTTATCGGCATTGTGGCACTTGCTTTTTTGATTTGGCTTCCCTTAACAGAGGGAAGAGCCATGAACTTAGATTTGTTCAGCATTTACTCCGACCCGTTTATCCTGTATGGATACGCTACATCAATCGCTTTTTTTATAGCACTGTATAAAGCGTTCAAATTACTTGGATACATCGGACAAAATAAAGTATTCTCATCAAGCTCTGTTAAGGCTTTAAAGAGTATAAAGTATTGTGCAGTTATACTAAGTATTTTAATTGTGATGGCAGGAGCTTATATAAGGATATTCCATAGTAAAGAAGACGATCCTGCGGGTTTTCTTGCGATTTGTATCGTGACTACTTTTGTCTCTATCGTAGTTGCAACTGCTGCGGCAATATTTGAAAAAATCCTACAAAACGCGGTAGATATGAAATCTGAAAATGACTTGACTATTTAAGCTATGGCAATTATTGTAAACTTAGACGTGATGATGGCAAAGCGAAAAATTTCTCTCAATGAACTTTCTGAAAGAGTTGATTTGACATTATCTAACCTTTCTATCTTAAAGACAGGAAAGGCGAAAGCAATTCGCTTTAGCACCTTAGACGCTATCTGTAAAGCATTAGACTGCCAACCAGGTGACATTCTGGAATATGTAAATGACAAAAAAAGAACAACGAACCGCTAGCTTACGTCTTGCCTGCAAGCGAACTAAAATCGGGTACTGCAGCCCCTTGTTTGGCGGAATTTATAATTCTGCCATTCAACAAATACGAATTGCAAATTCACAAAACAATAAAAGCGGCATTGTAAATGCCGCTTAACGAAGGGACGGGATATTTAGGGGTATGTTGTTCAACCTACTACTCCATTTTAGGAGATTTCTCCCTTTGGTCGAAATGACATGTATATGTTTTGCCTTTAAGTCTTTTGTCTTTGTTCTATTATCTCATATCCTATCAATCCATACTCGTAAGCGGGTACTTGATATTATTCATCTTCATCAGCGTTATTCTTACCTTGCCCACAATAATGGGAGATTCGGCTTTAATTGGCAAGTGATTCTTATCGTCGGTAACCCAAAGCAGAATTTCTTCATCGCCTTTAAATACCTCACCTGCGACTACCTGAAGGCTAAACTTCATACATCTGAAGTTACCTATACCGTCCACCAAAACGGTTTCTTTACCAATGTAGCGGTACTTAAGGTTATATACATCCTCATCAAGAGCAAAGGTCATCGGGAAAACATCGCCGGGATTTATAAACGTAAAATCTAAGTTTCTGGAGTAATATAATAACGATAGTATATCAAACGTACATTTTGATAGCGGCATGATAGAATCTACTGCCGGATTCTTTTTTCGCTGGTTTGTACTTTTCAGCTGGTTTTTCTTCCAATCAAAGATAAGCGTACTGCGTTTTGTATATCCTCCCTCAAATATATTACGATGAAAATACTCCGGTTTAAATGTTTCTACGCTGAATCTGGAAGTATATGTATCGCGAACCTTAAATACTTTATCGTAGAATTTATAGGTCTTTGCCGTAACCTCTACAAAATAGTACGGCAAATTTGCATTTATAACACGGCTAACCCTAAGTGTGGCTTCTCCAACATCGGTAGAAATCAGGCCCCATTTATAGTTTGCCAGATAGGTAGCCTCTTCTCTGTCGCCAAAGGCATGATCTTTTTCTGTAAACGGCACATCACACTCTTTTGCCGTTGAAGTATCTTGGGCAACAACGCTACTACCTATAGCCAATGCCAGCATCAGCAAGAAGAATGCACGTATATGTAATTTTAGCTCCATAATAAAATAGTATTGCTAGCTTATTAGGCCATAGTTTTTTACTTTCTCTTGCTGTAAAACAAGCTGTTTACGCAAAAGTATATTCTTTTCTTCACTTAACAGAGGGTCGTATGATAAAATATCAGAGGCGATACCTCTAACATATTCAAGCAGCTGACCATCTCTCCCTAAATCTGCAATATGCAAATTCAGTGCCAAGCCGCTTTGCTGTGTTCCTTCCAAATCTCCGGGACCTCTTAAGCGTAAATCTTCTTCAGCAATCTCAAACCCGTCATTGGTAGAGACCATTAGCTGCAACCGTTTACACGCCTCGCTTGACAGCTTATCGCCACTCATAAGAATGCAATACGACTGGTCAGCACCACGCCCTACCCTGCCTCGCAGCTGATGGAGCTGAGAAAGCCCAAAGCGTTCGGCACTTTCTATAATCATTACCGTAGCATTTGGCACGTTAACTCCCACTTCTATAACAGATGTAGCTACCATGATGTTCGCTTTACCCGATGCAAAAAGATTCATAGAGTACTCTTTGTCCACGGCCTTCATCTTTCCATGCACCACGCAGGTAACATATTCAGGAGGCGGAAATGCTCTGGTTATACCGTTATAGCCATCTTCCAGATCCTTATAATCCATCTTTTCCGACTCTTTTATAAGCGGAAAGACCTCGTATATCTGTCGCCCCTGCTTAATCTGCTCTTTCATAAATCCGAAAACACGTAATCGTTTCGAATCATAAAAATGAAGCGTTTTTACAGGCTTACGTCCGGGTGGCAGCTGGTCGATTACAGAAACATCTAAATCGCCATATAAAGTCATTGCAAGTGTACGAGGGATGGGCGTTGCCGTCATTACCAACACATGCGGCGGATGCTCGCTCTTAGACCATAGCTTAGCACGCTGTTCTACACCAAACCTATGCTGCTCGTCGATAATTGCTAAACCTAAATTCTTGAACTGAACAGTATCCTCGATAAGCGCATGCGTACCAATAAGCATACAAATAGAGCCATTCATCAGCTCCTCATGCAAAATAGTCCTTTCCGCTTTCTTTGTTGACCCTGTTAGTAAGCCGACTTTTAAACCCATGCCTCCCAGCAGCTCGGTAATTGTTGCATAATGCTGAAGCGCTAATATTTCGGTAGGCGCCATTATGCATGACTGAAAACCATTATCGGCGGCAATCAGCATAGAAAGCAACGCCACCAACGTTTTTCCGCTACCAACATCACCTTGCAGCAGGCGGTTCATCTGCTTGCCCGAACCGAAATCTTTACGTATTTCTTTTACCACACGCTTTTGGGCATCGGTTAAAGGAAATGGAAGATTTTGCTCATAAAAACGGTTGAACAGCTCGCCAACCTTAGCAAAAACAAAACCATTACTCTTTTCTAATCGAACTACCCGCTGCTTAAGTAAGCTCAGCTGTATGTAAAACAGCTCTTCAAACTTAAGCCTGTAACGAGATTTCTGCAAATGGTCGTTATCTTGCGGAAAGTGGATATTCAGCAACGCCTGGTTTAAAGGTATCAGCTTATAAGCATCAAGCATGTATTGCGGCAGCGTTTCTGTAATCTTCTCTCCTACTTGCTTAAGTAAATCGTACTGTATTTTATTAAACGCTTTTGTCCCCAAGAAGTTATCCTTCAGCACCTCTGTCGAAGAGTACACGGCTTGCATATTAGAAGCAAGTGCCACAGCTGTTTCGTTAGCAGGGTCTATCTCAGGATGAATGAGATTGATCTTTCCGTTATAAACACTGGGTTTTCCGAATACAATATACTCAACTCCCAGCTTCAGCTTATCCGCAATCCATTTCAGCCCCTTAAAAAATACCAGCTCAACAACATCGGTGCCATCGCTAAAATAAGCAACAAGCCGCTTACCCCTTGATGCGCCAACAGTTTCTATCCGTACAATTTTTCCCTTAAGCTGAATATAGGGCATATCGGCGTTTATATCCTTTACCTCATAGAACTGGGTACGGTCGATATAGCGGAACGGGAAATAGTAAAGCATATCGCCGAAGGTACGAATGCCTATTTCTTTCTCAAGAATTTCGGCTTTCTTAGGTCCTATGCCCGATAAGTATTTTATATCTGTATCTAAAACTCCCATTGATATTATATAGATTTCAAGACTTAAGGATTTTAAGACTCAAAGATTCTCTAATTAAAAATCAAGACATTACCCTACTTATGAATGCAATTATCTATTAGCTTTAATATATTCAGCACAAAAGAATTATTCTTCAAAAATAGCGATAATTTTGATTAGGTGAATGGTGAATGGTTAAGTGTTAAGCGGAAAAACAAAGACAATGTGATAATTTGCTAATATGAAAATGTGTAAATATACCAATGCTAGTATAGGTCTAAAGAATGCTTAAGGTTTGGATATGCGTATTGTAATATGCGATGTGTGATAAAATGACGCCTTGACTCTTTTTCGCTTAGCGTTTTTCGAATCACGCATTACGTCTTTTCATTTTCGCATTTTCATATTAGCAAATTATCACATTATCTTTCCCTTTTAACCATTAACGCTTTACGATTAACTTAAACCTACCATTAAACTTTTACACAAAAAGAGTATCTAACTACCGAAGCATTAAAATTATTTGCACCTTTGTGTATTGCAGAAACGTTTAAACATAGCTGAGAATGGCACAAGCACTGATATCAATTACAGACATCACTAAAATATACCAGGTTGGAGAGCAAGAAGTACGCGCACTTGCAGGCGTATCGCTAGACATAAATAAAAATGAATATGTTGCCATAATGGGACCCTCGGGTTCGGGCAAATCAACATTAATGAATATCTTGGGATGCCTTGATACGCCAACAGGTGGCAGCTATGTGCTTAACGGTACCGATGTAAGTAAAATGGCAGACGATCAGCTTGCAGAGGTGCGCAATAAAGAAATTGGCTTTGTTTTTCAGACCTTTAACCTGTTGCCCCGCTATACAGCATTAGACAACGTATGCTTACCCCTAATATACGCCGGCGTTCATAAAAAAGACCGCATAGAAAAAGCAACAGCGTCGCTTACCAGCGTTGATTTGGCTAACCGTATGATGCATAAACCCAACGAGCTGTCGGGAGGGCAACGTCAACGTGTAGCAGTAGCAAGAGCTTTGGTAAACGACCCCTCTCTTATTCTTGCTGACGAACCGACAGGTAACCTCGATTCTAAAACCTCTATTGATATAATGAATCTTTTTGAAGATATCTACTCTAAGGGTAACACCATTATTGTAGTTACTCACGAAGAAGACATTGCCCAACACGCAAGGCGTATTGTACGTTTACGTGACGGGTTGATTGAGAGCGATACCATTAACCCAAACCCAACTCTTGCCGGCTAAAGCCATTCGACAGCATAAGCTATATTGAACAATATAGAGTATTTGATGGTTTAGTTATTAAGGTTTGAAGATTTAATGTTTAGTGTTAAATTATTAATGTTTAAGGCTTGCCCCTAAATCCCCTAAAGGGGACTTTTTTCCTGTGCGAGCATTACTACATTTACACATTATCAAATCTACAAATTAGCACATTATCTGTAACAATTAACACTTAATGCAACATGAAAATATATACTAAAACTGGAGATAAAGGCACCACTGCGTTGGTTGGAGGAACTAGAGTTCCGAAATATCACCCCAAAGTTGAAGCCTACGGAACGGTGGACGAGCTGATTTCGCATGTGGGAATGATACGCTCATACCCCATAAATCCTCACTACGCAAAAATGCTACTACACATTCAAGCAGTGCTGATGAACTGTGCAGCCCATCTTGCCAGCGACAGCAATGCAAAAAAGCTGCCGGAGGTTAAACCTGTAGATATAGAAATGCTGGAAGTCGAGATTGATGCGATGGAAGAACCGCTAGAACCTTTGCATTCATTTATTCTTCCGGGAGGGGCCCCTATTGCATCATTTGCTCATATTGCACGTACCATTTGCCGTAGAGCCGAGCGCTCTGCCCTGCGGTTGAACGAAGAGGAAAAGGTAAACGAGAATGTTATTAAGTACCTCAACCGTTTATCAGACTATCTTTTTATGCTTGGCCGTAAGCTGCAAAAAGACGAAGGCGTAAAAGAAGATTTATGGCTACCATCTTCCGAATAGCATTGTAAAACATGTTATATAGACTATAGACCCCAAGATTTAAGGACTTTAAGACTTTACTTAAACTTTTCAAACCATTCATCATACCTCATCTGTAAGTGTAATTACTTATTAGCCTTTATATACATTGTTTTTTGCAAATCACATATCGCAATACGCATATCCATTTTCTTTTTAAGTCCTTTGTCCTTGTTCTTTGTTCTATTATCGCATATCATAAACATTAATCGAATCAGATTAACAAAAGCACGTCAACATTTTACCGATTGGCGTGTTTTTTTTGTTGTTAATAAGTCGGTTGATTAAACCCTCAAAATGTAACGATTTAACTACCACAAGGATATAAATAATATATAGAAAATAACCGCTATCAATTTGGAGATTTGTTAGTTTTTTATAATTTCGCTCCCCATTTATAGATAGTAACACTTTCAAACCACAAAAGCTATGTATTGGACACTTGAGCTAGCTTCGAAATTAGAAGATGCTCCTTGGCCAGCAACCAAGGATGAATTAATTGACTACGCAACCCGCTCCGGCGCTCCGTTAGAGGTAATAGAAAACCTACAAGACCTTGAAGATGACGGAGAGATTTACGAGAGTATTGAAGAAATTTGGCCTGATTATCCCAGTAAAGAAGATTTTTTCTTTAACGAAGACGAATATTAGCTTAAAATAATCACACATTAAAAAGGCGATCATCAGGTCGCCTTTAAATTTACATACAGCTCTTATTTATCATTTAATTCATCTAGCTGGTCATACAGTTTTTGAAGCTGTTTACGCGTTTCAGCCATGCGTTTTAAAGCCATACGTCTGCTAATTTCGATGAAAACAACTAAAAAAACAAAACCTACAGCAAACGGGATAATTATTCTCTTAAACGTAAACCCCGATGTTAACATTAACATTACACAAGTAGTCAATAACACCAAAAAACCTGTGCCATAAGTTATTGTAAACCAATACCTCTTTTTTAAATTGATGCTTCGGTCGAATTCTCGTATCCTAGACTCAACCCATTCTTTTAAAGGCATATCAACAGAATATTTTTGCATTTTTCTGCGCGAGTATATCGAAACACAAATGGCTCCCAATGTAATAGCAATGCATACAATCCAAAATACATGCATTTGTGGAGAGGTATATTTAATCCCAATCCATAAACAAAACAGCATAATAGCAACAAGAAGCGATGTATGCAACACCCCTGGGTATGAGACCCCAATTGCTTTACGTGCGCTCTTCAGCACAATTGATTCTATCTCTGAATCTGAGTAGGATTCAATCTTTTGCTCTATGTTGTTTTTCCATATATGTTTAATTTTATCGCTTTCCATATCGCTTTATTTTAAAAGTTTTTCAAGTTGTTTTTTAACTCTGTTAATACGAGCGCCTACATTAGATGTACTTATACCTATAATTTCACCTATTTCATTATAGGAGTAATCTTCAACATAAAGCAGCATAATTGATTTGTCGACTTCTTTTAGCTGCCTGATAGCATCAAGTAATCGCTTAAAATCAATATTTTCCTCTATGGAATTATCATTTTTTATCGGTAATGATGCAATATTCAGCTCTACATCATCAGATAAAACATAGCGCGAATCTTTTCTGATTTTAGAAATTGATGTATTGATAGCAATTGCATATATCCACGATGCTATCTTGTCTTTGTTCTTTAGCGCAGAATACCCCTTCCACATGCGATAAGTTACCTCCTGAAAATTATCTTCCCTATCTTCAGGAACAGGAAAATAAACAAGGCTTACTTTATGAATGATACCTTGGTATGAGCGTAATACTTTAAGAAATTCTTCTTTCTGTGTTTTCATTATTTAATATATTACGCTATATAGTCGCAGATAAATAACTTTTATTACAAATAAAATTAAAAAAAATTAGCGCACTTATACATACAACAGCTTAAGTTCCTAGCTTATTTTTCTATTATCCCTTGATTTGGTCTTGCTTATAACTTATCTTTACATACAAATTCTAGTACAATCTAATGATAAGATACTTTATTCAGCTATCATACAACGGTGCATCATACCACGGCTGGCAGGTTCAGGAGAATGCAAACAGCGTTCAGGCTGAGCTGAATAAAACTCTTTCTACTTACCTGCGAGAAACCATTGAAACCATTGGTGCCGGCAGAACCGATACCGGTGTGCATGCCAAATTTTACGTTGTACATTTTGATTCTACAAATGAGGAGCTAGACGATGACATACCTCTCCATCTTTATAAGCTAAACTGCTTGTTGCCGCAAGATATTTCGGCTTTCGGACTAAAAAAAATGCACGAAACTGCTCATGCCCGTTTCGATGCAACAAGCCGTACTTATAAGTATTACGTCAGTCAAGTAAAAAATCCGTTTCTTAATGAGTTTGCATATCCTTTATATGTACCATTAAATGTAGAGGAAATGAATAAAGCCGCACAGCTGCTTTTTGAGTATAACGATTTTACCAGCTTCAGCAAGCTTCATACTGATGTAAAAACCAACAACTGCAAAGTTACTTTTGCAGAATGGACGGCAGAAGCAGATAATACTCTGGTATTTACCATAACAGCCGACCGTTTTCTACGTAACATGGTTCGTGCAATTGTAGGCAGCCTACTTGAGGTGGGAAAAGGAAAAATCTCAATCGAAGAATTCAGGCAGATAATAGAACAAAAAGACAGGCAAAAAGCAGGTATGTCGGTTCCTGCAAAAGGTTTATTTCTCACTGATATCGGCTATCCTTACAACATCTGACAAGCACCTTTTTACCCGATAAAAGTGTTGTTGCAAACAGGTAAACATCTCCCCCATCCTGCAAACCTAACTTCTTACGAAACTCTACAACCGTTAGCGGAAAATTACGGGTGGTAATATTGGCTTTTTTTATAGTGCCTAAATTCTGCTTTAGCTCTTGCTTAGAAAGACCAAATACAGACTCCACGACAAAGCTTCGCCCCTGAAAATTTTCTACCCGATTATTTGACGTATAAAGCCTTGTATTGGGATGTAGCATTTGCAAGCCATAAGCATTAGCAAAACTCTTAATTCCCCCCGATTTTTGTATAGATGCATTTGGCTCGTACAGGTATAGCAATGGATTTGGAGTAAAATCTGCGTTTGTTTGTGCTTCGTTTGATAGCTTAAATGAAAACCGTTGCTGCTCTCCCGACTTAAGAATATTAACGCAGACAATATCCGGACTATCGTGCTCCCCCCTATCTAAATGTAACAACAGCTCTTTGCACTCGTTATCTACCGATATGATATGAATAGCAACAGCATTGGGAAACAGACGGCTTAGCTCCGTAACATCAAACAGCGGCGATAGCTTAACTAACACATTTTTCGCTTTTTTAAGTAGCTGCGCTTGATGCTCCAATATATTCGGCTCGCAATCGGAGAGCAATACTGCCTTTTGTTGGTTATTTTTTCTCCGGGCAGGGTCTATGTATAACCAATCTACTTCTGTAGTATCATAAAGCTCCTCTAGCGAATCTTTTACTTCAATGTTAATAGCGGAAAGTCCTAGCTGTTTAAAATTGTAAAAAGCAATGACCGCCAGCTCTGTATTACGCTCTATATAAATTGTATGAGCAAACTTCTGCGACATAAAAGCCGTATCTACACCCAAACCTCCTGTTAAGTCCAACAAAGAATTACCCAAGCATAGCCCAGCCTTATATCTTGCTGTTGCTTCGGAAGAGCACTGTTCCATAGAAATTGCAGGCGGATATACCACCTCCTCATTCTCATACCAAGAGGGAATCTTTTCTTTCGCCTTCTTTCTCCCCTTAATTTGCTGTGCTACCCACACCATATCAACATCAGGATAACGAGCAGATTGCAACAAAAGCGTTGCCGGGTCGTCATCCCAATGTTCTCTTAAGAACATTATTGTAGGTTTATTTGGAAGTGCAAAAACCATATTTATTGCTGCAAATTTACACCATTTATTCAAAATAAACTTTTCATTAATTTGCATTTCTTAAGGCTTTACATTAGCGCATGTTATTTAAAGATTGTAGATTTGCCTACTAAAACAAGAATTATACTATGCTTCACTTTCGATATATTGCACTATCATTTTTTATTTTTTTTGCATTAGCAACCAACTTATCTGCCAAACCCATTGTCGATACTACAGAGCGGAACCATTGGGCAGACTCAATAATGAATGGGTTAAGCACCCGAGAACGCATTTCGCAGCTGTTTATGGTTGCATGCTACCCATCCTTAGGGCCTAAGTATGTTGATAAAATTATTGCCCACATTGAGCAAGATAAGATAGGGGGAATACTCTTCTCCGTTGGTCATCCTACGAAGATTGCGCAGCTGATAAACTATTTCCAAACGATAAGCGAAGTGCCCATACTAATGTCTGTTGACGGCGAATGGGGCGTTGCTATGCGTATTGACAGCACTCCTCGTTTTCCTCGGCAAATGGCGTTAGGTGCTATAAAAGATAATCGGCTGATTTACGAAATGGGTGTGGAAGTTGCGAAACAATGTATCGCTCTAGGTATTCAGCTAAATTTTGCCCCTGTACTTGATGTAAATAATAATCCCGATAACCCTGTAATTAATACCCGTTCGTTTGGAGAGAACAAGTATAAGGTTGCAGAGAAAGGTGCTGCCTATATGCATGGAATGCAAGACTATGGATTACTCACGTCTGCCAAGCATTTCCCGGGGCATGGCGACACGGATAAAGATTCGCACAAAGAGCTACCGCAGCTAAAGCAAACTGCTGAGCACATTGATACACTTGAGCTATATCCATTCAAACAATTAATAGCAGAAGGCATTAACGGAGTAATGGTTGGACACCTTGATGTACCTGCTCTAGATAATACACCCGATGTACCTGCGACTTTATCAAAGAAAATCATCGCCGACTTGCTTATCGACTCCCTAGGATATAAGGGTTTGATATACACCGATGCCCTTAACATGAAAGGCATTACTAAAAATGAAAGCTCAACACGAATTCCATTGCTCGCGCTAATGGCAGGGTGTGATATACTTCTCCAGCCTGACAAAGTGAAAGATGCTATTGATGAAATTGAGCGCGCTATTGATTCGGGTTTAATTACAAAAGATCAAATCAACTACCATTGTCAAAAAGTTTTGCAAGCAAAGTACGATGCCGGTCTTTACAAAGATTTGCTAACCAAAACCGACAATCTTGTCGAACAATTGAATAACCCCAACGCTCAAGCCTTGAACTATCGTTTAGCAGAAGCAGCGTTAACGCTTATTGAGAATAAAAACGACATCCTACCTCTAAAACGCCTGGATACGCTGAAAATAGTTTACCTCGAAATTGGTGAAGAGCGAGGCGGAACGTTCAGAAGTCAGCTGCAGCAGTATGCCGATGTTATGTCGTACTCTATGCCTAAAAAGGCATCGAAAGCTATTTACGACAAAGTTGCAAAACAGCTGCAACCGTATAACCTTGTCATTGTCGGCTACCATGATACCGATTCTCGTCCGCAGTATAACTTTGGAGTGGACTCTCTCAGCTTTGCTTTTGTAGAAAAATTGGCTGCATCAAAAAAGGTGATTTTTAACTTTTTCGGTACGCCGTACGGTATTACAAAAATGAAGAATCCTAAGAGCTATGCGGCTCTTATGGTGTCGTACAACAATTCAGAGGAAGCACAAAATAGAACGGCGCAAGCCATTTTTGGCGGAGTAAAAGTAAACGGTACATTGCCTGTATCTATTGGCAACAGGTACGCTGAAGGGTTTGGCATTGAACTGAAAGAA
>JAVBOE010000088.1:0-37673 GCA_031550925.1 Bacteroidales bacterium
AAGATAAAAAACAAAAATTATAAAAAATTTTATGCCCCAACAAATTTTTGTTTTCAATTGTGGGCCCCACTTCATTTTTAGAACAGATTGCTAACTTTGTCTATCAATAAGACAATGGTGCTATGAATAGCCATACTCTAACTTCCATAATAAAAAACTTTAACCAAGAAATACACGACCTGTTAAAGTATAAGGAAACAAAAGAAATCCTGTTTGAAAGAGGAATACCATGCCTGCCTACTTATTTCCTCTACTTTGATAAAGAGCTATCGCTATCGAAAGATAAACGCTTCATTTACATCGGTTCTTTAGGGCTTGACGACATATGTATTGACCTGAAGAATAGAGAAGCCATAATAACTTTTGGAGTAGTATGTATGGAAGTTGTCAACACATCTCTTTCCAAACTTGTTCAGTTCATTCATATTTTTACAGAATGCTTCAGCAAACTTAGCGAAGAGCCTGAGCATAAAAGCGAACTTATATATGAGCTTGATAGCAAACTACGGTCTGTTGATAAAGAAGCCTACCTCTCTACCTTTAACTTTTGGCATGAGTGTGTTATGGCATTAAGGAAGAATTGTTAGCTTATTTGCTATCCATCATATTTTTATCAATGCCAAACTTTTCTACAGAATGGCATTTGCCTGCCGGTTCAACGTGTACAACTATATCGTAAACGTTTTCAACAGTCTGCTTGATGCTGTTTTCAACCTCTTCGGCAATCTCATGAGACTTATTTACGGTAATCTCACCGTCAACCTCAACATCAAGAACGATCATATACTGCGTACCAACCGGTCTAGACCTTACACGATGCGGATTGCTTGCTCCAGGAACCTTTGCCACCGCCTCAAAAATTTTCTCATAAACCGTAGTGTCCTCAACGCCATCCATCAGTCCAACGTTAGACTTCATAAAAATGCTTATCGATGATTTGATGATGAATAAGCTTATCAACAAACCTGTTACGGCGTCAAGTATCGGCAGCTTAAGAATAAACGTAAATAACAACCCAACCAACACACCAAGAGAAATAAGCACATCGTTTCTCATGTTTGCTGCATTGGCAGTAAGTAAAGAGCTGTTAATTCTTTTGCCCTGCTTATACTGATAAAGTGCAAGCAGCAGCTTGCCTACTATCGAAAAGATGGTAACATAAATGGCTATAATCGCGGGTAGCTCTCTCGGTTCGGACGAAAACAGACGCTCTCCCGAAGAAATTAACATCTGAACACCGGCGTAGAAAATTATAAGCGATAAGACCTTTGTTGCTATACCCTCCGCTTTCTCGTATCCATAAGGATATTTCTTGCTTGGAGGTCGGCTTATGATATTCGCTGTAAATATCATTACAACCGATATTACTACATCGGTAGCGGAATCAATCCCATCGCCCAAAACAGCCAAGCTGCCCGCCCATAAACCTATAGCAATCTTAGATGCAGATAGTATAGCATTGCCAATGGTACTTATCCACGATGTGCGGATCAGAACTTTTTCTCTTGATGGGGCAGCATTCATCTCGACTTATCTCTAATGATTAAGTTCGCAAAGATAAGCGATATTTACGATATGCGAAGAGAAGAAAGCCTCCAACCCCAAAGGGGGCTAAGAGGAAGTAAAAGCACATCATGTCGAACGTAGTGAGACATCTCCTGAATATGGGTAAAGCGCTGAGTTTGCACCCTGCGATTACCCCAACCCCCTAAAGGAAGCTTAGGCTGTTGCAAACAAAAGTCCCCTTTAGGGGATTTAGGGGCAAATACACTGCTGCCTAATTCAACACGCTACTACTTTTCGGGAGATTTCTCATTTCACTCGAAATGACGGATATTTTTTATCTTTAAGTCTAGTAGTCTTTGGTTCTTATAGTCCTCTTTTTGGGTTTGGCTATACTTCAAAAAAGTTGAATGGCTCGCTATCAACAAAAGAAGCAGTGGCATTACCACTATAAGCCTTACCGTTGGCTATTTTGAGAACTTTTACAGGAGCGTTTTCTGAGAAATCAACTTCTTTCAAATCAACCCAGAACATGTTATAAGGATTTTCGGCGCTTTCGAAATGGTAAATCAGCTTATCATGATCTACTATTGTGCGCCAAATTGTAAGCGTGTTATTGTTTTTATTTGGGGGAATAGAAATACCTCTTATCATCGCAAACACAGATGATAAAGCGATTTGCTCATCGTCTGTTTCGGGTAATAAGCTTGTATAATAAGCCGCGCGTATAAAACGATCGGCGGAACTGTAAGTACCCGGAAGGGTTTTACCATCTTTATTTTTCCAATCTTTTTTCACCGCAAGGTGCTCTTCAAAAGCAGGATCATTGGTAAGTATGTGTATTTTCTATCGTGATGAATAACCATCTTGCCATCAATAAACTCTATAATGGCATTATCTCCCGACGAATCCGACAGCGAGATATGTATTCCAGCGGGTTTATCATCCCCGGGTAATGTTCCTGTAATAACAATAAACTCCTTCTTCTGTAACGCGGTTACAGCTTCTTGCACTGTTGCGTAGCTATCAAGCAAATATTGAGGAAAAATTGCAAGGCTCATCAGCTTACTTGAGCCATTTTTTTCGGGAAACTTAGATGCCGATAGCCATAAAAGGTTAACAGACAAACCTTTTTCGTTCACCCCATCAGCTGTGGCAAAATCGTATGCCGACGAAATTACGCTACCATATTTTGATATCCAGCTGACTGAATTATCTCCTGCTGCGCCACTCCGTTGCATGCCTCGCGGAAATATCCAAAGGTTGGTTTTCATATCGCCCGCCCAATCCATTGTGCGGGCAGTAAAGGTTTTGCCTTCACCACTTTGGTGTACAAGCCTGGTACAAGCAAAGCTGTTAATGCTAACTGGTAAGAGAAAGGAAATCAGAACTATAAATACGAGTGCTATTTGGCATTTTTTCATGTTAAAGCAACTTTATTATTCATCATACTCTTGTATAGTACGGATAACGTTTCGAAAAGTTACACTCTAACGAAAAACAACCTTGATAACCTATAGTTAGGCTACAACACTCCGAAATGTACCAATGCTTTACTGATACCATCGTTGTCAACGGTATCTGTAATGTAATCGGCGGCTTGTTTTACATTTTCGCCTGCGTTGCCCATAGCTATACCAATGGCAACATGCTTTATCATAGGAATATCGTTGCCACCGTCGCCAAAGGCCATTGTCTCGCTCAGGTCGATGTTATAGCGCTTTAGTATCTGGTCGATGCCAGATTGCTTGGTATTTCCCTTAACGTTAACATCGGCAAATAAAGGTGTCCAGCGGTTCGATTCGTGATTAACAAGCACCTCGCTCATAAGCTGTTTTTCCTTATCCTCATCAACATATATGCAAAACTGAAAAATATCTTTTTGTATGGTTGTCCAAGGATTTTCGGGGCGTGGCGGAAGAACAGCAATATGGTTAGCAACGGCTTTAACCCTATCGTTTAGCATGTTAACCGTCATTTCATCTTTTCCCATAAACGAAACAGCAAACGGATCGTTCTCTAAATGCTTTACCAGCACCTCCAAATCTTCTTTTGGAAAAGGGTTGGCATAAATTTCGTTCCGGTGTTCATCAACACAGTATGCTCCGTTGTACGAGATATAACCGTCAAACGCAATGCCATCCAGCACATCCACCATAGATAGCATACGACCCGTAGCAACAAAAATCTTGATTCCTTTTTTGCGCAGCTCCTCCAGCGCGTCAATAGTAGATTGCGGAACCTTGTGTGTATCGAAACTTACCAGCGTACCGTCTATATCGAAAAAAATTGCTTTGATATTAGTCATTAGAAAATTTATAGAGAATATAGTTGACTCTTACCACGCACGTAAAACAAAATCAACACTATGGTAAATATAGCTGATTTGTAAAAAGCGTATGAGGTGCAGAAACAAGATTAATATCAAATTTTAATGATGGCTCTATTTTTGAACTTGCGTTGTGAATACGAAATGATATTTGCCAGCCCTCATTTAAAGTTACGAGTAAGGTTGTTTGAGATCCATCCTGATACGCCACCTCTATCAATCGAGTAGGAAACTTTAATCGCTGTATTTTTATCTTTGGCTTTACATCTTTAAACGACATATTAAGACTTCCATGCAAATTATAAGCCTGTATCTCAACTCTATTATCCCATTTTATTACTTTATAGAAATCTTGATTACCAATTAAATATCGAATGAGGTTTTCTGCAACAAATCCAGGATTCTCTTGATCTAAACGAATTAATTCGTCCTTAAAGGCATTCAAAATAGGAACATATACTGATGTGTGATAATCCCCCAAAAAAGACCATTGAGGAGTTGGCTTATTTTGCTTTCTTATTTTCTCTAACATAGAAAATATAGGCTCTATCTGAGCAAAATATCCTCGAGAACAAGGTACCCCAAGCCATTTATTACCAAAATTTAAGTGCTTAGAGAGGCGGGAGTGTTTTACTGCTTTATGATTATTTTTTGCAGAAATTCCGATTTCCCATTTCTGTAAAATTCTAATTGCTAATACATCTCGAACATCCCCTTGCTGACCCCGTGAGTCTGGTGCTATTTCTAACTCTAAAATATCATCATTGCTTATTCCATTTACTAAACGCGGCTCTATATCCATAAGAAAGTTTACAGCAAAACTTGCCGCCAATAAGTAATGACCTTGTTCGTTGCTATTGAAACTTAAAAAATATTTTTGTGCAATCTTATGCGAGTCGTTATCAATAATTGCAACCTTTGTAATATGCTCTAAGCGTTCTCGAAAAGTTTTTAATATAGCATATTCAAAAGCCTTACCATTAATGGTCTGTTTTGCCTCTTTCATTATTCTATATTTCTTATCACTTCTTGCATTTTCTCTCGAACAAAAAGCCCGTTAATCTTAGATGAACTTGTCGATTTTTTCTCTTCTTTCGTTTTTGATAAGTCAGTGTATATTTGTTGTGCAATAACTCTCGCCATTTCAATCGGCACAGCATTTCCAATCATTTTATATGCTGATGCAATATTCTTATAGTAAAAAATAAAGCTATTAGGAAAAGTCTGTATTCTTGCACATTCCCGAACACTTAACCTACGATATAAATATTCTTTTCCTTTTACAAACTCTCTTTTGTCCTTATGAATAAAAGTCATTTTAGGAGCCTGTGGATGAATTGGAGCATGCCTTCCTCCTGCCTGAATTGTAAAAGAAACCTCATCCCAACTACGAACACGATTTCTAGACATGTAAATAGAGGAAAAACCCCCCACCATATATTCATGGTTAGGTATAATACAAGTGTCGCCATTTGTAAAATTGTTTTTCTTTGCTGCTATTGCATTATCCTTCAGATCAAAAATTGCATTCTTTAATGTTATTTTTTGTGTGCGAGTTATTGGCAATGGAAACTGGAATTTTTTTCCTAGATCATTTCTGTATCCAACAAAAAATACTCTTTTCCTATCCTGTGGTACACCAAAATCAGAAGCATTAAGCATTTGAAAAGTTAGATTATATCCTATGTCCGTAAACATTTGTTGTATATTCATCAAAGCCTGTTGGTGCCTTGATAATAGCATTCCAGAAACATTTTCGGCAAGAAAGAATTTAGGTTTTTTGTCGGCAAGAATGCGCATAAATTCATAAAAAAGTTGTCCCCTTTTATCTGCCAGTCCTCTTTTTGCCCCTGCTTCAGACCAACTTTGGCAAGGGGGACCCCCAATAATACCATCACAAGCTGGAATTTCTTCTGAAAGAATATCAACAATATTTCTTTTATCTAGAATCGTTTTTTTATGATTCTTTTCATATGTTTCCCATATATCTTGATCAAATTCATTCGCCCAAATAATATCAAACCCAGCTTGTTGAAATCCTAAATCAAGCCCCCCTGCTCCTGCAAAAAGTGATACAACTTTCATTTTCATCATATTATTTGACAAAGTAAATATTTTATTGCTCGCTTTTTTTGTTATATGATAAATTAATGTAAACAATCTTTTCAACCATTTTGTTTGTCTTTAAAACAATAGCTGTCTTGTTTTACGTGGTTTGATTTGTAAATAACTGTTTACTCCTATAAATTAAATTCGACAGACACTCTAAAGGAGATTCTCACTAAATAGAGCTGATACCTCTAATCTAACTTTTTCAAAATTACTAATTTACTAACGCAAAAACCCCCGTTAACTAATTAACGGGGGTTTTGTACCCGAGGCCGGAATCGAACCGGCACGGACATTACTGCCCACAGGATTTTAAGTCCTGCGTGTCTACCGATTCCACCACTCGGGCCTAAAAATCGAACACAAAAGTAGAAAAAATCGGTAAACTATTTACTTTTTTTCGCTTTTTGTTAAGCCTAAATATCTTATACCCTATTATTTTGCTTTAGAACAACAGCTTAAAGTCTGTTACAGAACAAAACTCATGCACTTTTAGCACAGCCAATGAGAGAAGTGGCTGCTTTTGCTTTACGCTCACAAAATCGTTGCGACTGCCTTACAATATCATACCCCAACATTGCGCCAAGCATAAAGTCTTCTTCGGGGGTAAGCATATTCAATGGCTTATGAATGAAACAAGAAACGGCTTCTATACACGCGTCTTCACCAAAAAATAGATTTACATTTCCATTTTTCAGCTGTTGGGTTACATGTTTTATATCTTGTCCTTTTAGTCGAACAATAATAGCATCCGCAATCATTGGGGGTAATGTACACAGAGCAAGTCGGCGAATCCCTTTCTTAAACTCATATATTAAGTGCATAACCACTTTCATTTCCCCAGGTTGACCAAAGCTATCCATTGTTTTTCTTTAATTACAGATTCTAAAAACAAAGCTACTTCTTCCCAATATTTCTTACCATACCTTAAAGTAGTGAATTTATGTAGAATAAATCAAGATAAATACTTGCCAGATTGTACCAATATTTATGTTACTTTAGCGTTCAGCTTGTGCAACAGAAATAGCTACTAGCTGTGATTAACCGGATTGTAAAAATGCTATCACAACCTTAACTAGCATCTTATCTTAGCTATGAAAAAACCGCTAATCCGTCTTATCGTTCTCTTTTTTGTTGTTATTCTCTCTAACAGTCAGATTGCATCTGCACAGCACGACAACACCATCCTTAACCGATTGCAGGCCATAGCTAACGGTGGTGTCGATTTCTATAATGTTGACGGCGTAACCGTAACATATGAGGTAACTCAGCTCGAATTTACAAAAGCAAACATCTGCAAACAGTATAAACAATACGTGCCAAATGAGTCTGAACTGAAACAATCAGATCCTACCATCAGCAAGCTGAATTTTGTAGTCGAAAGAGCAGACACAGCCTGTGGTAATATCGTTCTATATACAACATATTATTTTGTGGAACTTTCTCCCAAATCTACGGCTGCAATAATCTACAGTTCTCCCGGAAAAAACGATAAAACGCTACAACATACGCTTAACCCGTTAATTCTGGACAAAAAAATACCCGACTCGGTCTTTAACAAGATGTTTTTTAACTCCATCAATTTTGCCGGTCGGAAGATAGAGCTAGGTACGTACATGGCCAAGTGGACCAACATAAATACCGTTCAATGGTCTTATCATGGCGAAATGAACTGGTCTGTACACCGTGATTCGTTAGATGCAGCTTTGTCTGTCGAGATGCAGCGCAAAATTACCCGAGAATGCAATAGCAATGATATTGAAATGTCAGTCGCTTCGGATGATACCATTAAAATAATTTTTGAAGGAGTACCAGCCACTGCTCGCAAAACAGTATTTAAGGCCGAAGGCGAAACGGCTGCTTTGCTTGAGCCGACAGGCGGTGGCGGAACAAAAGAGCTGATAATTTACTATGTTGTAGCACCTGTAAGAGGCAACTGGGTAAGCTGCGTAATGAGCCACTGGAACAACGATACTATTGAAGAAAGCGGACTGCCTGAGCTGCTGGAAAAAGTGATGAAGCTACAGTAATTGCAAAAGAAAAGAGGTCTGAATTATCAGACCTCTTGTTTTAGAGCGGAAAACGAGACTCGAACTCGCGACCCTAACCTTGGCAAGGTTATGCTCTACCAACTGAGCTATTTCCGCATAAATAAATTTGAGACTGCAAATATAGTAACTTTTTTAATCCCGCAAGAGCTATAACAAGACTTTTTCTTCTATAAAAACTCATAACTTGCATGATGGTTGAAAGAATTTGTATTAATTTCGTTGATTTTGAAGTTGAAACGATTTTAAAAGCTTAAAGTCTTTAAGTCTTAAAATCTTGGAGTCTGTTTAATCTATATAAGCTAATGAAAGTACCCAAAATAGTAGCCGAAATAGGATGCAACCACAAGGGGAGCATGCAAATAGCTAAAGAAATGATTGCTAATGCCGCCTTGTTTTGTAAAGCCGATGTGGTTAAGTTTCAAAAAAGGAACACAAGAGAATTGCTCTCTGATGAGGAATACAACACCCCCCACCCGCATCCCGAAAATTCATATGGGAGCACCTATGGTGAACATCGTGATTTTTTGGAGTTTAGCATAGAGCAACACAAGCAGCTAAAGGTTTGGTGCGACGAGCTTAACATTACCTATTCAACCTCTGTTTGGGATGTAACTTCGGCCAACGAAATTATATCACTTAACCCCGACTTTATAAAGGTACCCTCTGCCTGCAACCTGAACAAAGACCTGCTCGAATATCTTTGTAATAGCTACAAAGGAAAAATTCATCTTTCGTTTGGAATGACCACCAAAAAGGAAGAAGAGCAGATTGTTGCCTACTTCGAATCGAAAAACAGAGCAAAAGATCTGGTAATCTACAGCTGTACATCGGGCTACCCCGTTCCGTTTGAAGATGTTTGCCTGCTTGAAATCACAAGGCTTAAAGAAGCTTTTGGCAAGCGGGTTAAAGCAATAGGTTTCTCGGGGCATCATTTAGGTATTGCTGTCGATTCAGCTGCTGTAGCCCTTGGTGCAGAATGGATAGAACGCCATTACACGCTTGATAGAACGTGGAAAGGCACAGACCATGCAGCCTCTCTTGAACCGGACGGATTGAGGAAGCTGGCCAGAGATTGCAGGGCTGTAGCAAAAGCGCTGGAATATAAGAAAGAAGATATTCTCGATTTAGAACAAACACAGCGTAACAAGCTCAAAAAAAATCAACTAACATGGGATCTTTAAGCTTAGGTTCAATAGCAAACCGCTTTTTAAATAAGCTTGGATATAGTTTGGTTAAATCAAAATCCAACTGCAACGACCTGAATAAGCTTAGGTTAAATATTGGAGGCGGAGATTGGTCTAGCAAAGGATGGAAAAACTTAGATCATCCCTCATCTTGGTATGAAAAGGCGCAAAAAAAACATAAAATAATAAGCTATGATATTAGGAACGATACAATTCCTTTTGATGACAATTCGGTAGATGCTATTTTTTGCAGTCATGTAGTTGAGCATCTTGAAGATCACTACATAATAGAAATGCTAAAAGAAGCATTTAGAGTACTAAAAAAGGGTTGTGTTATGAGGATTACATGTCCCGATGCTCAGTTTTTATACCAAGTATCAAAACAAGCCACAACATACTGGAAATGGCGTGATAGCTGGTTTAACACCCTTCAATTTTATAAGGGAGAAAAGCCAAGAATGGTAGATTACTTAGTAAGAGAAGTTGCCACACCAAAGCTTAAGGGGTATGTAAATGCTATTCATCATAACGATTATCTGAAAGAATTCGAGTCTATGGAAATGTACGATTTTCTAGATTTTCTTACTAAAGACCTCACTTATAGAGAGGAGTTCCCAGGAGATCATATCAACTATTGGACTTTTGAAAAAATGGAGAAAATGCTTAAAGAAGTCGGCTTTAGCTTTGTTGTTCAGTCTAAATGGGGTGCCTGCATTTCAGATGAAATGACATCTACAATAAGCTTTGATACAACTTATCCTATAATGAGTCTATATGTTGATGCAATAAAATAATAAAATGAAGATCGTAGCTTTTGTACCCGTTCGTGGCGGCAGTAAATCCATTCCACTAAAAAACATTAAACCGCTTAATGGTAAACCACTTGTTTTTTGGTGTTTAAATTCATTACAGCATGCCAACTTAGTAGATGAAATTGTTATATCTACCGACTCTGACGAGATTGCGAAAGTCGTTTCCGGCTTTAACTTCAGCAAAGTAAATATTTATAAACGCTCTACTGAGAATGCGAACGATACCGCATCGACCGAAAGCGCAATGCTGGAATATATTAATGATGAGAAACTTGCAACAGATAACATATTCATGCTGGTTCAGGCAACTTCTCCGCTTACGCAAACCAAACACATTGATGAAGCGCTAAAGCAATACTTTGAAGGTAAGTACGACTCTGTGCTTTCATGTGTTCGTACCCATCGCTTTTTCTGGAACGCTGGCGGAACACCCAAAAACTACGACTACTATAATCGTCCGCGCCGACAAGATTTTGACGGAGATTTAATGGAAAATGGGGCTATATATATTAATACCGTTGCAAATATTATCAAGCATGGTAACAGGCTAAGCGGAAAGATCGGCATATACGAAATGCCGGCCTATACTGCCACCGAAATAGACGAACCGGACGATTGGGCTATCTTGGAAAATCTGATGCGTAGATACCAACCTTCACCTATAGAAAAAAAGCAGATTAGGCTCTTTTTATCAGATGTGGACGGGGTACTTACCGATGCCGGAATGTACTACTCCGAGAACGGCGATGAGCTGAAGAAGTTCAACACGCACGATGGTATGGGTTTTATGCATTTGAGAAATGCCGGGATTAAAACCGGAATCGTTACATCCGAAGAAACAAAAATTGTAGAACGGCGAGCCCAGAAACTAAAAGTAGATTACTTATACCAAGGCAAAAAGCACGGGGGTAAGCTTGCTGCCGCCCAAGAAATCTGCGAAAAAGAGGGAATCACGTTAGATGAAGTTGCTTACATTGGCGACGATGTTAACTGTTTCGAGCTGCTTTCGTCCGTTGGCTTGGCCGCCTGTCCCGCTAATGCTATAGATAAAATTAAGGCTATACCAGGCATTATTCTTTTAGAGAAAAAAGGAGGAGATGGTGCTGTAAGAGAATTTATTAATATGATTCTTTAAGCCTCCAAACAACATGAAATCTCTGATTCTGATTAGTCACGAACCCTTAAATAACAGAGCAAAGCAAAATCTTTGCATTGACAGCCTTATAAACGAGCGTTATAGCTTTCAGTTTTGGGATTTATCAAACATCATTCATCCCGGAATTTCGTTTAATAACGAAATAAGCGAACCTTATTCTAAGGTCATAAATAGCATCTCTGATTTAGAAGAAAATATTGAAAAACAAGACATTAAAAGCACTCTCTTTTTCATTGATATCCTTTCAAGATGGGAGAATAGAGAGCTATTTCTCTTGTTTAAAACATATGGCTGCACAATGATTGGGATAGATTTATATGCTTCGGGAACATTTCCAATGCCACTGTCTATACGGCTCAAAAGTCTTTTTCACAGCAATCCTTTTAAAGTGGTAAAAATCAACTACTATCGCTTTCGCTACAAACGATATATAAAGGCGCACGGTGTAGAAAAATACCAAAAAATACTTACTACTAACCAAAAACTACCTTCGAATGAGCTGTATCAAAAAGTCAACTTTTACGATTACGAAGAAAGCCGCAAACCAGACGCTGGAGCCATTGTAGATGACAAATATATTCTATTTCTCGACCAGTACTTTCCTCTTCATCCCGACACGGCAAAAATTAAGCTGAATCATAAGAAACAGTCTGAAATATACCTTAAAGAGCTGAATCGTTTTTTTGACAGAATAGAGGAAAAATACGGACAAAAAGTTGTTATAGCCCTTCATCCAAAATCGCTATACACCAACTCCGATTTCGGTGGGCGAACAGCAATCAAAGGGGAGTCGAAAAACCTGGTAAAATACAGCCAATTCGTACTGATGCACTATACGCTATCTATCAGCTATATGGTTTTGTACAATAAACCGCTATTATTTCTATATTCGCATAATATTAAGCGGCTGTATCGTTCTTCGTATCTTATGATTAAATCGTTGGCTATGTTTTTCGAAGCGCCATTAATAAATCTTTCTAGAGAAGAACCGATTCCAGAGCCGATTTTACCTTTAAAAAAGTATAAAGAGTACAAATACAGCTATCTCACAAATCCTGAAATTGAAAATATTACAAATTCAGAATTAATCCTTAAGACAATAAAAGAGTTTGATAAGCTATAAAACAAATCCAACTATCTAAAACTATAATGAAAACAGCATTTTGCTTTGATTTGGACGGGACAATTACTCAAGAGGAAATTATTCCCTTAATCGCCCAAGATTTGGATTTGCAAGAAGAATTTCAAGTTCTTACCACCGCAACTGTCGAGGGGTTGCTCCCGTTTTCAGGCTCGTTTAAGCTACGCTGTAAGCTGCTTGCCGATGTTCCAATATCACGTGCAAAGTCGATTATCTCGCAGATAAAGCTGTTCGAAAAAGTTGTGGCTCTTATTCAGCAGAACAAACAATGCAGTTTTGTCGTAACCGGAAACCTGGATGTATGGATAGAAGATCTTGTAAATGAGCTGGGCTGCGGTTTATACTCTTCTAAGGCAAGCTATAAAGATGATAGATTTACCGGTATATCAAAAATTATTGACAAGGGAGAAGCGATAGAAGACATTCGTAGCAAAGGGTTTGACAGAATAATAGCTGTTGGCGACGGAATGGGCGATATTGATATGTTCCGAAAAGCAGACATAAGCATTTTTTTTAGCGAAAACCATACGCCTACCAATACTTTAAAGAATGTTTGCGACTATCTTATTTTCGACGAGGTAACGCTGCTTAGAATTTTAGACTCTTTTTTATGAAAGCCACCAGCATATCTGTGCTAATGCCTGTATATAATGCGAAGAGTTTTCTATCGCAAGCAATTAACAGCGTGCTGGATCAAACATTCAAAGATTTTGAATTCGTCATTATCAACGATGGCTCTACGGATAACAGTAAAGATATTATTTTTTCATACAATGACCCACGAATTAAATATGTTGAAAATGAAAAAAACATCGGAGTTGTAAGCACTTTAAATAAAGGTGTTGGGTATTGTACTGGAAGGTATATTATACGCATGGATGCGGACGATATTTGTAGTCCAACTCGTTTTGAAGAGCAAATTACCTTCATGGAAAAGCACCCTAAAGTTGGTCTTTGTGGATCGTGGATAACACTTATAGATGAGAGCAACAACGTAACGGGCAATAACCTCAGTCAGGTAAAATCAGAATTTATAAAGATACATCAGCTGTTTAGCGTACCGTTCAACCATCCGTCAATAATAGCAAAGGCAGACTTACTGAAACAAAATAGATACGAGCATGTAATTGCCGCGGAAGATTACGATTTATGGAGCAGGCTGGAAGATAAAACAGAATTTGCAAATATTCCCAAATACCTTCTTCAATACAGGTGGCATCAAACAAACGTTTCAAAAGAGAAGGCCGATATACAACAAAAAAGTAAGGATAGCATTATACTTCGACAACTACAAAAGCTTGGAGTAACTCCAACAGAAGAAGAGTTTAGAATACATAAGCTGTCGTTCTCTTTATTTTCCTTCGATGGTAAGACAGAAAACCAACTCGGTAATGATGATTTGCTTAAAACATCGCAATGGTTCAAGAAACTACTCAAAACAAACAAAAAACAAAAAAGGTATAAGAACTCCTATTTTGTAGCCTTTTTATGGACTCGGTGGATTTTACTTTGCCTCTTGTTGGGGAAAAAGAGAAGGATATTTTCTCCGGGTTTTGCCATTTACACACCAAGGGTTTTAATACTCTTACTGCAACAGCTGCAGCTACTATCAAAAAAGCGAACTTCAATAAGCACTAAATAAGTAGATTATCTATTTTTAAATAGAGATTTTGCCTTTCTGAAATATTTCTCAACTAAGAAGTTGAACTCATTAGACAGCTTAAGAAGATAAACCATTGGTAAAAATAGCGCGGTTATTACGATAGAACGAACAACCAAATCAACCACGTAGTTGGACATTTGAGGTATCATTGCAGAGATAAAATATACTGCTAAACCGAGCAACACTACCATAAAATTTCGCCAGTCGAAAGGTTGCATTTTAAACATTTTCCATACAAAGAAACAACGAAATGCGTTAAAAAGAACGGAGGTTAATGCAGTTGCTATGGCCGCTCCTACCATTCCATAAAGCGGGAGAAAAATCAGGTTGCCAACAATTGTTACGCCTATAAGAAGCAAGTAGAATAAACCATCGTAGCGATAGTACTTAGATGTTGCGATTATTGTACCATTGACACCTGTTCCCATTTCTATAATATTGGCTATACCAATAAAAAAGAGGATATATTTACCAGGCTCATAAATAGGAAGATAACGGAATATATTATCCACATTTCCCCATATTCCGACAAAAAGCAAAATAGCAAAAATAAGCTGATTAATACAGGTTTTATGATAAAGCGATTTTATCGATTCTCTGTCATTTTGCTTCCATGCTTCTGCAATTACCGGAGATGAAATGCTATACAACGAGCGCGTTGGCATTGTAATAATAGCGCAGAAATAAAACATGATAGAGTAAATACCTGCGTCACTCAAGCCATAAAGCTGATTTACCATATACCGGTCAACCATACCAACAATAAACGGAGCCGTGCCGACAAGTAAGGTAAAAGTACTTATACTAATCATCTTGTTTACCAAAGACTTATTCTGCTTTAAGAAGCTAAAATTTGGCGAAAACGAAAAGGTATCCATCCTAAAAATGTAAACAAGCAGAATAAGTGTCGGTAGGATGTTAGCAATAAGCCATATCGGCATAAAACTGTCAAAATCGACCATTTTAAAAAGCAAGAACATGAATGCTCCTAAAATCAGAATGCGCTTTAGTACTTCTCTCAAAAAACGGCTAAAAACAGTATCGTAGTTTACCCGAGCAAACAATTCAAATACATTGAAATACAAAAAGAAAAGTGTTAATGGTATTAAATAGTAGTAGTAGTCTGAAAATAAAAACGAGTCTTGCGATTTCTGGCTAACTATTTGGTCTTTAAAAAGCGTAATTACTCCGCATATTAATAAAAAACCAACAAGGGCGACCATCATTGCAAGAAAAAGATACCCATGATGTTTACGTTCCTTGTTACGAAAATACGGAAAGTAACGGACGGTAGAGCCAAACCCCAATATAGCGAAAGTAGCAAACAGCATGGCTAAATCGTTAAGCATATAAATTAAGCCAACCTGTTCGGGATTAATTACATGAGGCTGAACAAAAACCAAGGTAATAAAACCCAACGCAGCACCAATATAAGTATATATTGAGCCTTTGACCGTTTGTTTTAAAACAACCCCCATTTAGTGATTAATTATCAATTGTTAATGGTTAGTTATTATTGCTAATACAATATAAAGAAGTAAAACTTTAAATAAAATACAATAAATAGCTGTAAAATAAAATTATATATCTAATTATATAAATATATAGATAATCTTAAGTTCATACTTCCAGAAAGTCCCCTTTAGGGGATTTAGGGGCTAGTGCTGCTATTCAGGAGATGTCTCACTCCGTTCGATATGACATTGCTACATCTTCTTATTTAATCCCAATAAACCGGAACTTACGTACCAACGGAAAGCAACTAGCCTCCAAGCCTTAATAGGTCTAAATGTAATCAAGTAGAATAGGCTTAAGAAAAATGTAGCGCCCCATTTCAAAGCCTCAAGAAAGAGGCTTAGCATGTACTCTCCCGTAGAAATGTTTTTAGCCCTATACATTTCGCTAAAGCCAATACCTACAGCCTGCCGCTTAAAAAACGAGTAGGTAAGGCGAGCATCCGGCACATAATGGTAAACAACGGCCTGCGGAATGTAATACACCTTTTTCCCCGCCTTCATAATTCTGTAAAAAAGGTCCTTTTCTTCGGCTCCGGCAAGGTTCAGCTTCTTCCTCCCAAGTCCGGTATGGAAGTTGCCATAATCCCTGAAAATTGACGTTCTATACGCCATATTCGCACCCATCGGGAACTGCCGCCTCTTAAACACCTTGGCTTTATTCCCCATATCGAGCGATGAAGTTAAAGGCACCAAAAAATGAGACATCCAACGAGGTCGTTTCGATTCGAAGTTGGGGAAAACACGACCTCCGGTTGCTGCTGCATCGGGTGTTTTCTGGAAGAAATCGTAAACTACCGATAAAAGGTTGGGCTCTGCAACACCATCATCATCTATAAAGACAATTATCTCGGCACGGGCTTCTGCAGCACCACGATTGCGGGCAGGAGAAACCCCTGAATCATATTCAACATAGTACCGATACTGCAAATCGGGATGCTTTGCTCCGTAGTTCTCGCATAGCTCAGCCGTATTATCGGGACTATTATTGTTTATGAGTACGACCTCAAACTTGTTCTTATCAAAATCTTGAGCAACAATACTATCAAGTGCATCAACTACAAATTTCGCACGATTATAGGTACAAACAACAACCGATAGCAATAGCTCTTTATTTTCCATATCAAAACACTTATTATATAGACTTCAAGATTTAAGGATTTTAAGACTTAAAGACTTTTAATTGAAAATCAAATATTACTTCGCTTATAGTTGGTTATCCTCTTCCTTTTTCCGATTCATAAAAAGGAAAACCAGCATACCAATAAGCGATAGCACCACTAATACGCTACAGATAACCGAAATAGTTTCAAGCGTATTGTACGCTTTCGGTTTAAACACAAACTCTATGGTGTGCTCTCCGGCAGGAACACGCAATGCTCTCAGAATATAGTTGGCTCTGATAATCGAAGCCGGTTGCCCGTCAATATATGCATCCCAACGGGTTAGGCCATCGTCGTAGTATATTTCGGGGAAAACGGCCAGCTGCTCTTGCGCTGTTTTTGTTTTATAGGTAATATCGTTTAAATCGTACTTCTCAAGATAAATAGTAGCGGTACTATCCGGGTTGGCTGCAAAGCCTTCCAGCTGAGGGGCAAAATGTTTGTTAACCACTGCCGTTGTTTGGGGGTCGAAGTTTTCTAAGTAAGCAATTTCGGCATCGGCATTATCTGCCCATTCGATATTTTCTACAAACCAAGCATGACCAAGTGCTTCCGGATTTTCTTGAGCTTCGCCCTTCTGCGAAATTATATACTTTGTGTTGAGCATATTCAACACCCCATAGTTGATTTTGGCAGGCTGAGCCTCAACATTAATGTAATGCTCAATAATATCCTGATAGCGACCGAGCTTAGCACCATGATAACCTCCTATAGATTTATGGTAGTATGATGTGCTGCCATCGTTAAACGGCGAAACGGATAGATTTAAAACTCTGTAGTTTGGATCTGTCTTTTCTTGCTCTAAAATCTGAGCATCAGCGGGGGTCATAGTCCACGCAATTTTTGTCTGAGAGTTAGGCACAAAGTTGTCGTTGTTAAGATAGCGCTTGTTTACTAAGAACAAATCCAGCAACACAATAATACCAATGGTTCCAATAAAAACAACCTTACTAATTTTTTTACGAGAGTATATCCAGATAAAACCAACACCAACAATAACAATAAAGAAGCTTCGCCACGCATCGGCTCTGAAAATACTGATACGTATAGCTTCTAAGCTATCGCGAAATATAGCATAAATTGGATTTTCTTTTACAGCTTCGGCAAAACCGGCTGCCTCATACCTATTTAAGAAGCTTAAGAATAGCTTAGGTGCAGCAATAAATACAAGAATTAAACCCGCTGTAAGCCCTATACTGACATAGAATCCTGTTTTGTTTTCTTTTACAATGGATGGTTTTTCTACAATTTTAGACAATGCTAGTATTGCTAAAATAGGAATGCAAAATTCTGCAACAATCAGAATTGATGATACCGCCCGCATCTTATTGTAGAAGGGGAAATAGTCGAGAAATAGGTTGGTGAACCACATAAAGTTGCTTCCCCAGGAAAGCAGTATAGAGAAAACGGTACCTGCCAAAAGCACCCATTTCATATAGCCCTTGACAACAAACAGTCCGAATATAAACAGAAACGCAATCAGCACCCCAACATAAACAGGGCCAGCAGTGTAGGGTTGATCGCCCCAATATGTATTGGAATAGACAATTTCTGATGCTACTTGGTTTTTCAGCTCATTCGGTATTTTATTGTTCGATTGAACCATTTCTACCACCTTGTCCAAAATCTTTTGATCTTGCCCAAGAGCACCAGATGCTCCTCCCTTTGCATTTGGAATCATAAGCGTAAACGTCTCACCAATACCGTAGCTCCAGCCGGTTGCATACGATCTGTCCAGACCTCCCGTTTTATCATTGATATCACCACTTAACTCCGATCCCCCACGAATAGTTTGGCTTGTATATTTTTGCGTCAGAATAAGGTTGGTTGCGTTTGCGCCAAGGCCAATCAATCCGGCAAAGACCAAAATAGCTGTAGCCTTGGCAAATCGCTTAAGCTGTTTTTCTCTATAATCGTAGATAAACCGACCAACAAGAAATATACCCACAAACAACAGAAAGTAGTAGCTCATTTGAATATGGTTGCTGAACAGCTGTAGCGTGAAGAACAGCGCAGTAAGCACACCTCCGGTAATCAGCTTCCCCCGGTATGCCCATATTATCCCTGCCAGCGTTGGTGGTATAAACTCAATGACTCGGACTTTCCAGATATGACCTGCTGCAATAATTATGAGATAGTAGGTTGAAAATGCAAAGGCTACGGCTCCGATTATGGCTATCCAGGGGTTTACGCGCAACGACATAAGCAAGATAAAGAAGCCCAGCATGTAGGCAAAAAGATGGTTTGCCGGCGATGGTAGCCAGCCTTCAAACGTTCTTCGTACAGGCTGTAAGATAGAGTCGTTATCGTAAATCGGTCTGATTTGGTACGAAGGCATACCAGAGAACATACGGGTAGCCCAAAGGCTGTTTTCGCCTGTACGTTCGTGATACTCGGTTAAATCGATACCCCCCGCAATGCCCTTACGAACATCGCCCTGATAAAGCGACTTGTTCTGAAGAATTGACGGAGAAAAATAAGCGACTGAGATAACAAAAAAGATTGCTATTGCCGCTACATAAGGGATTAGTTTTTTAAAATCTATTTTCATCTCTATGTCGTTTATTTATCTATATGAAAGACTGCTATAAGATTGATGTACATTGCTTAATACACATTTTTCATTACCCAGTTAACCCCGCTAATAAGTTCTTCTATCTGTTCTTTTGTCGGTTCAGCACTTTTGCTATGGGCACAAGTATTACGTATATCTGCTAAATATGTAATTTTGCGCCATGTTGGAACCTCATAAATATTGTTGTTTTTTAGTACTTCATTAAAATCTGATAAAGAAGGGTTTTTTTTCGCCAACTTTATACCATGATTTTGTATAATACTTGATAAATAACCCTCAAGAACAACACCTGCAAGAACACCACTTGCTCGAATATTAATTTTTAATAAGGCTTTTGCTGTTTCAAGTTCTGTATCTTGTAGTTCAACAAGTAACGTTGTTTGAATATCCGCAAACACACTGTCAATTCTATTTTCAATAGAAACTAATATTGTATATTGGTTAATAAGATTCTTTAGCGCTTGAGCTTTACAATCAAAATTATGATAACGCATTGGACTTGGAGCAACTCCTTTTAAATAATCTTGAATGCAATAATTACCAAATCCTAATTCTCCCCCCTTAGGATTAGTTTCATAATAAGATTTAAACTCTTGCAGCCTATCGCTTCCAAAAAATGCAACAATTTTTAGTACTTTAGAATACCATTTTTGATAATCTAATGAAAATGTAATTTTATTAAAACTCTCATTATTAGACTTACTCAAAATTTTTATAAGAGCATCTGTCTCTTTCAAGCATTCATCAATTCCTTTTTTTAACCTCTCTTTTGTTGTCATCTCAGAAAAACCAATCTATGCATATGAAACATTTATAATATCTTCTCTATTTCAGCACATACTCATCCACTACCCACTTTGCAAATGGAAATGAACCGGTAAATGCCGGAGAGACAGCATTTAGTACGTGTATGTTTTTATCGTTACCCTCAACCACAAAGTCCATAACCAGCTCTTTGGTTTTTTTGTTCAGCAGCTGAGCTCTGATACCCGGCTTGCTCCACTCCTTAAAGCCTTTGCCATCAATATCGAAAACCATAGTGCGGGCAAGGTTTACAAAATGCTTGCGGTTATATTTTTTAATTTCTCTGAAAGCCAGATTTCTAAAACCAAACGCATTGGTAAGGAATAGCCATGCTTCCCACGAAAGAATATTTACCAGCTCGCCAAACTTAAACTTACCAAAGCCCTTGTAGTTCTCGCGCCAAAACGCAGGGATAGACGTTGGACCAATTTTAGTAGTGCCGTCAACCGTAATGGTGTAGTGAACTCCGAGGAACGGATTTCCCAAATCGGGCACCGGATAGATGTTGGTTTTAATGGGTTTGTCGTTGCCTTTATATTTCAGGTAAATGCCCTTGAACGGAATGATGGTATAGCTTTTAGAAAATCCAAAATCGCGGGCTACCTTATCGGCATAAAGTCCGGCTGTGTTTATAATCTTTTTGGCCGAATACTTTTTACCTGATTTTGTTTGAATAGTATGATCGTCTATTTTCTTAGCATACTTCTCGTTGAAGAAAATCTGAACACCTTTTGCAACAATCTCATCACGTATGCATTTATTTACTTCAATCGGATCTACCGTTGCCGTGGTTGGCGAATAAAGCGCATGCTTAAACGTTTTAGCATTAGTGTCTATGGCTTTAAGCTCTTCTTCATCAATAAGCTTAATATCCACACCGTTAACTTTACCTCGTTTTTCAAGCTCATATAACGATTCCAGCTCTTTTTCGTTTTTAGTAACAACAACCTTTGCACACTCGTTAATTCCGAGGTTATTAGCATGACAATACTCTCGCATCATACGGTTGCCATCACGGGTAAAGCGAGCTTTCAGCGAATCGGCCGTGTAGTAAAATCCGGCGTGTAGAACACCACTATTACGCCCACTGCTATGATAAGCCACATCGGGTTCTTTTTCTATAACCGTAATTTTATAGTCGGGATTGCGGTTAATCAGGTCGCGAGCAATTGCCAAACCAATAACCCCACCGCCAATAATTAAAAAATCTGCTTGTTCCATTGAATAAAATACTCTGTTTACGTTTTATAAATACAGCTCAAAGTTAACAAGGCTTGCCAAATATTTTGCCATTCGAAGAAAATGAGTGTTGGAAAAGATAGAATTTTATAGGGCAGAGGGTTAAATATCCCGCCGAACAACACCTACGTCCTAAATTCCTTTTCGCCCCTAAATACAAAACTTCTACTCAATAAATATCTCACTACGTTCGATATGACATCCCACTCTTTTTCGTGATACTTGAGTCGTGATACACTTTTCGCACATCGCTGTACGCAAATCGCAAGCCTCAAACTTTAAAAACCGTTTAACATATTTAGTCAATATTAAATAACTATTTTTATACCGAATTTCACCTTATAACTCATATGAAAAGAAAAATTACAGCACTCATTGTATTTGCCTTACTACCAATTCTTTCGTTTGCACAGGAAGAAAATATTACCGTTGATTATACTCCTAAAATCATTGGTTTGCTTAAAACCAAGTGGGAGCATGCGTTCGAAGATACTACCAGCCGTTTTGATATCCGCAACATGCGCCTAGGTGTTACCGGAAACTTAAGCCCGATTATAAGCTACAGGATGCAGGTGGAATATAGTAGCAACACCATAGGGCGAGATCTTTACATGGTAGATGCCTATGCCGTAATTGCTCCTTCTGATGCATTTTCTCTTACAGCCGGACAGTTTTTTGTTCCCTTTAGCGATGACTATGTGGTTTCTCCGGCATTGCTTACTTATGCTAATCGTCCGTTCCTAACAAAATATGTAAACACAGGTTCTAGCTCAAGAGATATCGGAGTAATGGGGCAGTATAATTTTTTTGGTAACGTTCCGTTTTCGCTAATCGCTGGGGTTTTTAATGGAGGCGGGGCCAACAATACCAGCTGGCAAGATTCTCCGGCAATACTTGGTAGAGTAATATACGGAAATATGGAGGGATTTCGTGCCAGCGTTAAGTATTATACGCGAAAAGATATACTTAAAAGACGTGTTAATCAGTATGGTATAGATTTTCGTTATGCAAAAAACAAGTATAGGATAGAATCCGAGCTGGCTGTAAAAGATTCGGTAGATGTAGAAGATAGCCGCCTATGGGGAAGCTATCTACAAGGGGCATATAGCTTTGCTATAAATAATAACCGTACGCTAAAGTATATAGAGCCCAACATTCGTGGCGATGCAATGGGATATAATATTTTTGATAAAGGATTTGATATGAGTAGAATAACCATAGGCGTTAACTTTGGTTTTGTGCCTAAAGCGCTAAATGCCGAGCTTAGGCTTAACTACGAAAAACTCTTCTTCAGAGGATCTAAAGAGGATATTCGGAACTCTCCAGAATATGCGGTCTATTTTATCAATAACTCAGACAAAAGAATGTCTGATAAATTCACAATAGAGCTGCTATTAAAATTTTGATAGTAAGAATACTGTCTGTTATTTTAAGATCAGCTGATTTTAAAAATTGTATCTTTTTGTGAAATACCCACCCAAAATATTTAACATATAGATAGATTTTGAGTTAATAAAATGCAGCTAGCAGAAAATCAGCTAGCTGCATTTTATTTTACAACAAAAAGCACAAAAACGATCAAAAAATTTTTGGTGTTAAAACCCAATTTATTCGCGCTTTTTTGCAAGTAGTTATCTTGTTAACAAACTGACAATAAGATATTTTTTTAATATATCTAAACTTAAATTAAACATATAACACACAATTTGCCGATTCAATAAAATTTGCTACTTTTGTGGTGAGAGCTTTTGGGGTTTACTTATAAGAGGGTAATCTCCTGTTTAAAAACCCGCTAGATAAATCTAGCGGGTTTTATTTTTGACAATCGAAAATACCCACTACTCCAAATCTTTTTGTACTTCATAATTCCTCTTAAACTCTTCATGCCTTCTTTCTTATTAGTCAATAAATGGATTATATTTGATATAACCTAATAAACTACCTCGCAGCTGAGCTGACGAGGTAGTTTATTTTTTAAACGACTTATCTCGCTATCTATATCTTTGTAGCAAGCCATTTGTTTGCTTGTTTTCCGATCCTCTAGGGCGGATCTTTACTCAACTCTGTTTCTCCCTAAGATGCTGCTCCTAACGGAGCAGAAATCCAGAACCACCGCTCATCTTTCTACAAAAAAGGTTACCCCTATGGAGTAAAACGACAGCAACATCCTACTTCAAACCCATCTTATATTCTTATATCTAATAACCTCTTTTAGATATTTCCGCCGCTCTTCTCTGTAATACCAAGAATTAACGAACAATTAGTTGAATATCAATACGCTATTTTATTACCTTTGTACTATTAAAAGACTATCGCTTTATTTAAGCTTAACTAAAATATTATACCATGAAAAAAACGAACTACCTATTCATTAGTATAGTAGCAAGCATTGTGTTGGCGCTATTTGCGTGTAAAGCTGATCCTAAGCAACAAGTTGTTACCGGTTATGTGATTGACGCTACCATGAATAATGTGATGCTGGTTACTGATACAAACGATACCCTGAACATTAGCACAATGGATGCCGATACGGCGAAAGTAAAGGGAGTGCTACTAAACGACTCGGTAAAAGTAACGTACGTTATTGAGCAGATGGGCGACAATAAGGTAAACAAGGCTGTTGAGCTGGTGGTTACCAAGCACTCGCCTTATTTTTACATTGCGGGCACTTGGATTGAACCAAACCCTATTAATGCCGCTGAAGTGCAAGGCGTAACGCTAAATGCAGATGGTACAGCCTCTTCGGTAAACATGGCTACCCTACTATTTAAAAGCTGGAAACTTGAGGACAACCACCTCATACTATCGAGCACAAGTATTGGCAATAAACAGACTATAGAGAGCATCGATACACTGCTGCTAAAGAAGTTAGATGCCGACTCGCTGGTGCTAACACAGCCAAGTGGAACTGATTGGAGCCTAGCACGGCAGAAAAACTAAGCCTCTGCTAATAACGAAACAAAATTCTCTGCACAGACAAGGTTGTAGCCTTGTCTGTGCTATCCACAAAACTACAGCTTGAATAAATAATTCAACTTATGTAGAAGCCTAAAGCCAACAAAGGCATATAACTACTTCAAACTCTTTTTATACTTAATAATCTCTTTTAGATCTTTAAGCTGGCTTTTTTCTATGATATCAAGAATTAACGGAATCAGTTTTCCAGTCGCTTTACTCTGTTTAAACTCTTGCTTTATATTTTTATCTATCTCTAAATCAAAAACTCCGGACTGGATCTTTTCTGTAAAAAAGAAGCTGGTTTTTATATATCCATCCCAAGCCGAAAGCCAAAAAATTGTTTTCTTACCATTAACCACCTTACAGAGCCAAGACTTGCCGTCTTTGTAGTAGTTCCAGCTATAGGTTAAACTAAGCTCATCATTTGTAATAAGTCGCTCAAGCTCTTTGTAAATGGTAAAAATCTTTTTACCAAGCGTGGATTCCAGCACCTCTTCTGTTGGCACAACATCAGGGTCTCTCAATAACATCGTTTCAGGCATGGCTAATAGTGATTTAAATTACTGCGTTTTCTGTTTGAAATAGGCTGCGATTTTCTCGGCCATTTTACGTCCAACTATACCCGATAGCTCTTCAAGGCTAGCCTTAGCAATTTTAGAAACACTTTTATAGTGGCTCAAAAGCTTACGGGCGGTCGTTTCTCCAACACCGGGGATATTTGTCAGCTCGCTTTTTATAAAAGCAGCGCTACGCTTATTGCGATGGAAGGTAATCCCAAAGCGGTGAACCTCATCACGCATTCGCATAATAAGCTTCAGGCTTTCCGAGTTTTTATCCAAAAAAAGCGGAACGCTATCATTCGGAAAATATATCTCCTCCAGTCGTTCAGCCAATCCGATAATTGGTATTTTTCCGTATAAGCCCAATAGCTCAAGGCTGCTTACAGCGGCACTGAGCTGCCCCTTACCGCCATCCACAACTATCAGCTGGGGCAAATCGTCTCCCTCTGTAAGCATGCGGTTATAACGCCTGTAAATAATCTCGCGCATAGAGGCAAAGTCGTCAGGCCCCTCCACCGTTTTTATGTTGAAATGACGATAATCCTTTTTGCTGGGTTTTGCATTCTTAAACACCACGCATGCCGCAACAGGATGAGCACCTTGAATATTAGAGTTATCAAAACACTCCATGTGAACTGGCAGCTGGTCAAGATGTAAGTCTTTTTGAACTTGAGTAAGAATACGGATGCTATGCTGCTCAGGATTTACTTTTGCCAGCTGCTTCAGCTTCTCCATCCTATAGAACTTGGCATTACGCTCCGACAGCTCCAGCAGCTTATGCTTATCGCCACGCTGCGGAATGGTGTAAACGTAGCCATCCATCTCCTGATCGGGCATGAAAGGGACAACCAGCTCTCGAGATAACCCGTGATGACGCTCGTACATCTCCGCAATTAAGTAGCTGAGCAAGCTTTCTTTGCTATCCTCAACACCAAGCTTCAGCTCTACCGTATGCGACTGCACAATGGCACCCGATACCACTCGCATAAAGTTGGCATACATAACGCCCATATCGGGAAGAATGCTGAAAACATCCACATTATTCATTGTAGGACTGACAATTATAGATTTTGAACGATAGCGTTCGAGGATTTCATACTTTAGCTTAAGCCTATGGGCATCTTCAAAGCGGTATGAATCAGAGGCTTCCTTCATTTGATACTTCAAAAAATCCATAACTTCGCCAATGTTACCACGAATAATTGAGGTTATCATTTTGATATTCAGGTCATAATCTTCAATTGTTTGCTTACCTATACAGGGTGCTTTACAGTTACCTATATGATATTCAAGACATTCCTTATATTTGCTTTTGGCAATAACCTCTGGAGCAAGATTCAGGTTACAGGTGCGAAGTGGGTATATTTGCCGAACTAGCTCTAAGAGTGTCTTCATCAAAACTAACGATGCATATGGTCCAAAATATTTCGAACCATCCTTAACAACTCGTCGTGTAGAAAACACCCTGGGAAAAGGCTCGTTCTTTATACATAGCCAAGGGTAGGTTTTGTCGTCTTTCAGCAGTACATTATAGCGCGGTTGAAACTTCTTAATCAGATTATTTTCAAGTAGTAAGGCGTCGGCTTCTGTATCTACAACGATATGCTTAAGGTCGGCAATTTTGCTGACCATAACCATAAGCTTACGGTTATCGTTAGCTCTAGAAGTAAAGTAGGTGGACACCCGCTTTTTGAGATCTTTTGCCTTACCCACATAGATAATTTTTTCGGTATCATCAAAAAATTGATATACCCCCGGGCTACTCGGCAAAAATTCTACCTTACTTTTTACAATATCTTTGCTGGTCATTAAATATACTTAAGCAAGTAAATATAAAACTCTGACAAACACTATACAAATAAATCTACTGCTTGAAATTTTGTTACATCAAATAAACCGCCTGCTGCTATTTTCAGCTCCGGAATAACAATCAGTGATAAAAAAGCCATCGTCATAAACGGAGCCGTAAGCGTTGCACCCAACGCTTTGGCTTTTTCTTGCAAATCATCATATGCCGATGCCGCAACCTCTGCTGTTTCGACAGACATTATACCTGCAATAGGTAACGGAAAAACTTCAATCGCTTTTCCATTGTGTACCCCTATGCCTCCTTTGGTTTCTATAATTTTATTTATCAGCTCTACCAAAGAATTATCATCCGCGCCAATGGCAATAATGTTGTGGCTATCGTGAGCAACGCTGCTGCAAATTGCCCCATGCTTTAGACCAGTACCTTTTACAAAACCAACAACAGGAGGTGTAGGCTCATATCTATTTACAACAACAATTTTCAGAATATCTTTATCAAGGTCGGTAACAACTTTTCCATCAATAATGGTAGGCTCTATCTCAAGCTGTTTTGTGTAGAGCTCTTTATCTATTACTTCTATTACCCTAATGCGCTTTCCTTCTTTTGCAGTAACCTCTAAACTTTTCAGGTTTATTGGTTTTGCCTTGAATGTATTTATCGGCTTTACTTCTACCAATGGGAAGACAATGTTTTCTGTTGCAGAGTAAACCGGCTCTCCGTTTATATAGGTTTGTTGGATATTAAAATCATCAGGGTTATCTACCACAATAAAATCGGCAGGGTCTCCTACCCTTAGTTGCCCGACTCCCAACTTATAATGCTTAACCGGATTTATCGCTGCAGCCTTTATAAGGTTGAAAAAGTCAAGACCTTTTTTTAGCCCACGTTTTACCAAAAGATTGATCGTACCTTTTAGCAAATCATCGGGATGGCAGTCGTCTGTGCAAAACATTACCTGAGACGGGTAGCGATTTACCAAGGGGTATAGATTCTCAAAATTTTTAGCAGCACTACCCTCTCGGATTAGAATTTTCATTCCGAGATAAATTTTCTCCTCAGCTTCGCAAATATCTATAGCCTCATGGTCGGTAGAGATTCCGCTTGCAGCATACTTCTTCAGCTCCTCTCCAGCCAAACCCGGGGCATGACCATCTACAGGCTTACCCAGCTGCTTTGCTTTTTCCAGCTTTGCCAGAACTTCAGGATCGTTACTTACTACACCCGGAAAGTTCATCATTTCACCAAGGTGGGTACATCGAGAATCGGAGAGCAACTCTTCTACTTCTTCTACCCCAAGTGTTGCTCCGGATATATCGAAAGGTGCAGCCGGAACACACGATGGTACCCCCCAATAAAACTTTAGCTTGGCTTGCTCGGCATTGTCCATCATAAAGCGAACACCCTCTACTCCCATCACATTTGCTATTTCGTGCGGATCGGCAACTACGGCAACCAAACCATTACGTACGGCAACCCTAGCAAACTCTATTGGTGTTAGCATAGAGCTCTCGATATGCACATGCGAATCTACCAAGCCTGGTAGTATATATTGTGGATTTACCACCTCGCAAGGCTCTATTTTCTCTATTACACCATCCCTGATAGTGATTTTACCCTGCACAAACTCCTCAGAATCGGATTTTGCTATATAACCCGAGAGCTGTATCACGCCCTTAGCATAAGTATCTTTCATAACATAAGCATTATATTATCACGTCTCAACCTTTATACAAGACCCCGCTTATACGCCTTCTGAAGGTTTTTCTGGGATCAAAAGGGCTTTTTCTAAAACAACCATTAACATAAAAGCAACCTTGTTCCACGTGGAACAATCCTGGAATTCTTTTACTTTGTTCCACGTGGAACAAGCTACCTTCCCAAAGAAATCAAAAGCACAGAAATATCTGCTGGCGACACTCCAGGTATCCGAGATGCTTGCCCTATAGTTTTGGGTTTTATCTTGGCTAACTTTTGTTGGGCTTCTATTGTAATATTTAGCCCGGAATAGTTGAATGAGTCCGGAATTTTTATTTTCTCTAATCGGGCAAGCTTATCTGCCTGCATTCTTTCCCTCTCTATATACCCCGAATAGTTCATTAGGATATTTGCTTCTTCTATTAATTCTGCATGAGGAGAGGTAAGCGTAGATAGAAAACTTCGCAAAGGAGGAAAGATTTCTGCAACAGCCTCAATAGATACCTCCGGACGTAAAAGCAACTCCTTAAGCTTTCTTTGCTGACGGAATGGAGCAGAACCTATACTTTCTAAATATGGGTCAACTACCGAAGGTGCTATACTCTCCTTTTCTATAAACTCTATAAGAGCATCTACCTCCTGTTTTTTTGTTTTCATTAAATCGTACCGCTCTTGAGAGGCTAGCCCTAAATTATACGACAGCTCCGTTAAGCGAACATCGGCATTATCTTGACGCAGCAGGATACGATATTCTGCTCTACTGGTAAACATACGGTATGGTTCGTCAACACCTTTTGTTACCAAATCATCTATAAGCACACCTATGTAAGCCTGGTCTCTTTGTAAAACAAACGGCTCTTTTTTATTTAACTTGAGATGCGCATTTACTCCAGCCATTAAACCTTGTGCTCCGGCTTCTTCATATCCGGTTGTTCCGTTTATCTGTCCGGCAAAATATAAATTCTCAACTAGCTTTGTTTCGAGCGTATGGTAAAGCTGTGTTGGAGGAAAATAATCATACTCGATTGCATAGCCGGGACGGAAGATTTCAAGATTTTCAAAACCTTCCACTTCTCTTAAAGCAGCAAGCTGAACATTTAAGGGAAGCGAAGAAGAGAATCCGCTGAGGTAGTACTCGTTTGTATCTCTTCCCTCGGGCTCTAAAAATAGCTGATGGCTATCTTTACCCGCAAAAGTCCGAATCTTATCTTCAATACTTGGGCAATATCTTGGTCCGATACCTTTAATCGTTCCTGTAAAAAGCGGAGAATCATCGAAACCAGTTTCTAAAATATCATGTACCTTTTTTGAGGTATTAATTATAAAACAAGGCCTCTGTTCTTTAACCGGAGAAACTGACGGAAGGAAAGAAAACTTAGAAGGGTTTTCATCTCCATACTGAATAGCCAGCTTATCGAAGTTTATTGTTCGTCCATCGAAACGGGCAGGGGTTCCGGTCTTCATCCTTCCAACTTCAAAACCGACAGAAGCCAACTGTTCGCTTATTCCATAGGATGCCATATCTCCCATTCGTCCCCCACTTTGCTGATTGCGGCCAACAAAAATTAGCCCATTCATAAAAGTGCCGGATGTAAGAATAACAGCTTCGGAAAGAAACCTCGCTCCCATTCCTGTCTCTACTCCTTTTACTTTTCCATCTTCAAGAATAAGACCTGTAACAGAATCTTGCCAAAAGTAAAGATTGGGAATTGCCTCGAGCATTTTTCTCCACTCTATGCAGAACTCAAATCTGTCGCACTGGGCGCGCGGACTCCACATTGCGGGACCCTTCGATTTATTAAGCATGCGAAACTGGATACTACTTCTATCTGTAACAATGCCGCTATATCCGCCAAGTGCATCAATCTCTCGAACAATTTGTCCTTTTGCGATCCCACCAATAGCCGGATTGCACGACATGGATGCGAACTTGGTCATATCCATAGTAACAAGCAAAACGGTTGAGCCCATATTTGCAGCAGCAGCGGCAGCTTCGCAGCCGGCATGTCCGCCTCCAACAACTATTATATCGTAGCTAGTAATCATCTGTAGAAATAAAACTTATAGCAAAGGTAGCTATAAAGAGGGTTTAGGTGTATTAAGGTTAAATGAAAAGCGTTAAGAGAAAAGGATTAAACAAACAATGTTATTTTGAGTGTAGCGAAAACCGCAAACTGAACAAGGTACGCCTGCTCATTTACCCCTAAATCCCCTAAAGGGGACTTTTGAAACTGTGCAACAATTAACCAACTTATAATACCAAATGTTTTTTGATTGTATCTATTACACCATCCATATTATTTTGCACTTCCTCATTTGTAAATCGAATCACTGTAATTCCAAAACGCTTCAATTCAACAGTACGACTTTCATCATACTCTCCTTGCTGCTCATGCACTCCACCATCTATCTCTATTACCAATTTATGTGTGTGACAATAAAAATCAACAATGAAAATATTAATTGGATGCTGAGGCTTAAAGCGAACACCTAGCTGATCTTTACTCAACCGAAGCCACAACAACTTCTCCGCATCAGTCATATTCAAACGCAAATCCTTTGCCTTTTCAAATATGTCCGGCACTGCACCATAATACATATCTGAAAGGTTTCGCCTTATTTTCATGTCGGCATATAAAATTTATCGTTATCAAGAAAAGTCCCCTTTAGGGGATTTAGGGGTAAATGAGCAGAGTGCAATTTTTTCTCTCTACTGAAAAAGTCTATCAACCAATTTTCAGCTTACCCAAATAGTAATCCTCTTTTTCTCTCATCAGCCGTTTTTCTTCGTCTGAATGGTCATCATAATCGCATAAATGAAGGACACCGTGCACCATCACCCGGAATAATTCATTCTCGAAGAATTGACGATATTCTTCAGCGTTAACTCTCACAGTATCAATGCTTATAAAAATATCGCCAGAAATTAGATTATCCTCAGAATAGTCAAAAGTTATAACATCGGTGTAATAGTTATGGTTGAGGAAGCGTTTGTTAATATCAAGAAGGTAATCGTCTGAGCAAAAAATGAAGTTCAGCTCCCCCACCCTTTTCTTTTCTTCAAGAGCAACGTTAGTGAGCCATTTTTTCAGTAACATTCTATTTTTTAAAATAAAATGAATGTCTGTTTCTATGTTAAAACGAATCATAGCCTAGTTAGAAGCCAACCAAAGCTCCGGATTTTGAGGAGAGGTAACACCCTTCACGCTTTTCCAAAGCTCGAAATGTAAAAGAGAGGTTCCGTTGTCAAGAACATCTAAAGCACCTAAAGCATCGCCAACTTTTACCTTGTCGCCAACTTTTACTTTAATAGTATTTAAGCGACAGTACAATGTGAAAAACTCTCCATGTCTTATCATTACACAGTTTCCGTAACTTTGAAATGGAAATACTCTAACAACTTCTCCCGCAAAAATAGCTGTAGCACTTGATGCGGCATCGGTAGAAATATCAATACCATTATTAGGTGGAAACTCTATTTTTTGAAATAGCGGGTGCCTGTTTGTTCCAAACTTCAACACAATAACTCCGCGCTTAAGTGGCCACGGAAGCTTACCCCTATTGGCTTCGAAGCGATTTGACAGCTCTCGCTCTGCTGCCGGCAGCTCATGTATTCCGCTTGATGAAGTAGTGCCGACCTTCTTACCTTCGGCGTTCATGATGCTTGCAATCTCAGAGTTTAAGCTCCGCAAGCTTGCCTGTTGCTTTTGTAATGAAGTCTTTAATTCTTTCTCCTGCTTTACTAAATCCTTTTGTACACCTTGCAGCTTGGCTTCATCTTTAGCAAGCTCTTTGAGCTCTGCCTCGCGCTGCTTCTTAATTTCAGCCAACTCTTTTTTCTTCTCTTCCAGCTCTTTTTTCTTCTCCTCCAACGTAATTGTCTTGGCCTTAACCTGCTCTCCCTGTGTAACGGCAAGGTCTGCAAAAGAACGGAAATATTTCAACCTGCGATATGCCTGCGACAAATCATCGCTTGCAAACACATACATTAACCATGTAGCGTTTCTTCTCTTTGTATATATAGCAGAGATAAGGCTTGCATAGGCCTCCTTAAGGTTTCCCAACTCTTTTTGAAGAGAGGTAATATCTTTCTTTGTTTGAGTAATCGCTCCGTTAGTTACATTTACCTGAGCCTCTGTAGTGTGCACCAAATCTCGCTGATAATCAAGCTTAGCCTGCAGCAAAGTAAGCTGCTCTAAGTTCGATGTTTTTTTAGTACTTGTTTTGCTCAACAAAGAATTAATGTATGCAACCTGCCGCTCAACCTCTTTCTTCTTACTCTCCAGCGAAGAAAGATTTTGAGAAAACAGCGGAGTGGTAATCAATAAAAAAAGAAGACCAACAACAACCTGATATGTTCGTTTACCAATCACCTATTTAAGAGATTTTGCTTTTTCAACTTTTGCTTTTATTTCATCCGGATTTTCACAGCCGGGTGCTTCAATCGCGTAATCATAGTAGAGTATAGCGGTATCATATTCTTCTAGCGCAAATAACACATCGCCATAGTGATCTAACAAAACCGACTCGGAACGCCCGCCATACAACATTGCTTGGCGGAAAATATTTTTCGCTTCGGTATATAAGCCCATCTTGTATAAAATCCAACCATATGTATCAAGGTAAGTGGGATTGTTAGGTTCAACTTCTATTACCTTTTTTGACATCTTAAGCGCATCCGTCAAGCGCTCTCCCTCCTCGCTCAAATAGTAGGCATAGTTATTAAGAACGATTATACCTTCAGGATTAATTTTCAATGCTTTATCGTAAGCATCGAACGACTTTTTCTTATTGCCACTTTGATGATAAAGATCGCCAATACGAGTATAGAGATCATATTGTTGAACGGTATCCGCCTGAGACGTATGTTTTAATGCGGTATCCAGCGTTTTAATCGCCTCATCAAGCCGGTTCAGCTGCCAAAGACCAACACTTTTAAACATATATATCTGCACATCTTTGCTATATGCTTTAAGCGCGACATCAGATTTCTCAACAAGCCTACTCCATCTTTCCGCATTGTTTAACAACCAAAGGTAAAGCTCCTGTCTCTCGTAGCTGTCTTTGTATGTAGGCTGAGCCATATAGCTTTCGAATACATCAATAGCCTGATCTATCTGATTAGATTGTCCCAGGTAAGAAACATAAAGAAGCGTCAAGTTCCAATCGTTTGGGTGGGTTGAGAACATCTCTTTAAAGATATCATTCAGCCAAGGTGTGCCAAGCTTTCCTAGTGTGGGATCTTGTATAACTAACGATAAGTATTGTCCTTTTTCATCTAGCGTAAGCCGTTCATTCAAACAAAGCTTTTTAAGTCCAGCAAAAAAATCTTCATATTTATCAGACCTGCGATAAACATCCATCATTCCCAGCTGCGCCGGAGAATATAACGAATCTATTGTCAACGCTTGAGTGTAGTATTTTTTTGCTTCGGTCATATCGCCTTCTCGGGCGTAAGCATCACCAAGCAAAACGATGTACTGAGGAGTATTGGGCGCAAAATCGTTCAGCTTCTTTGCTTCGGCCAACGATTTATCCACATCGCCCATGTGGTAGTATGCCTGTTGACGAGATAAGGAAATTCTATCATCATAACCTTCGTGAACTTCGATTGTATCAAGCATAGCCATTGCCTGATCAAAATCGTTATTTGCTATGTATAAATTCGCAAGATTATAGTAAACGCTGGCATTGTATCCTTTCTTGGCAAGTATTCCCTCAAACTGCTCTATTGACTGCGTTAAGTTACCCATGCGCATATTAATAGATGCTTGCATAACAGCATACCACTCGTTGGTAGAATCTATTGCTCGCGCTTTATTTACGGCTTCTATTGCCTGCTTGTACATTCCTGCTATACCATAAATATCAGACTGAAGATAGTAGCAGGCAGCACATAACGAATCTCTTTTTACTGCTTGTCCAACTAATGTTAGCGCAGAAGAGGCATCACCAAGTACATGATATTTCATTGCTTCAACAAGCAGGTAGTCTTTCTCTAAAATAGCTTCTCCTGCCGTTTTTGGCGACGATGTTTGAACCTTACTACCGGTAGAACAGGCTGCCACAGCAAGCACAAAAAGAAAAGAAAGAAGAACAATACATTTATTCATACCAGTAAAGACTCCCCCAATTATTAATTATTAATTGTAAATTATTAACTACTTAGTTCCGGTTGAGCCAAAGCCTCCGGCACCTCTATCGGATTCGGATAATGTTTCAACACTCTCCCACTCTATCCGTTCAAACTTGGCAATAATAAGCTGCGCAACCCGTTCTCCCGGATTCAGCGTTACCTCTTCGTTTGAAAGGTTTACCAAAATAACTTTAATTTCACCTCGATAATCGGGATCAATTGTTCCGGGGGAGTTAAGAACTGTAATACCCATCTTTGCAGCCAACCCGCTACGTGGCCGAACTTGTGCTTCGTAACCATCGGGTAGCTCTATATACAACCCTGTTGGTACAAAACAACGCTCAAGCGGTTTAAGCTTAATAGGTTCTTCAATATTAGCTTTAAGGTCAAGACCTGCGGCTTGCGCTGTGGCATACTGTGGCAAATCAAACTGCGATTTATTTACAATTCTTACGTTCATACGTTAGCTATCTGAGTTAGATTAAAGCAATTAATCTTTCAAAGTTAAGGGGTATTCGCAGATTCGCAAAATAATTATCCAAAAGTAGCCTTGCAAAGCAGTGGTAAAAACTAGCCTTTATCTAAATCTCTGGCGTATTTCATAACGTTAGCCGGAGGACGATTATTTTTCAGTTCGTCTGCCATAAATTCCATGTATGGTTTTACATGGTTAAAATAGTGTTTTAAGCCCTCGCAGTAGTATGCATGACCATGCTCGCACCCCGGAACATTATTAAACCTATTTTTTGTGCAAAAACCATTACAGATTGGCAGCGCATCACACGTGCTACATGTACTGCATGCCTGTTTTAACTTGACATCTGCCAACTCTGCTCTTTGCGGACTATGCGCTACCGCCAACAACGGTTGTGTTTTAAGATCGCCCAACTTATGGTTTGGCGAAACATATTGATTACATTGGTATACACTGCCATCAAAATCCACCAGCAACCTGCTTCTACAGCTCTTACCAAATTCGCAAAGTCCTATAAAGCGCTTTCCTACCGTTACCGTTAAGGTTGCATCGAATAGCTTTATAAAGCGCTCGCCAACATCATTGCGAATCCACTCATCAAATATTGCTGTTAGAAATTTACCATAAGCCAAAGGAGGAACCGACCACTCTGCCAGCTCTCCCTTATCCCGCTCATTTGGAAATAGCATTTGAATGTTTTTACCATCCTTAACAATGCGATGAGCAAGAGGATTAAAGCGCATAAATTGTACACCTAAGCCTTTAAGAAAATGGTATATCTCAAGCGGATAATTAACCGAATACTGTGTTACAGCAACCTGGGCAACAAAATCTACCCTATGCTTTTTTAGTAAGCTAATAGCGTTAACAACTTTAGAAAATGTTTTTCCATTCTTTTTGTCATTACGGTAGTAATTATGACAGTGCTCCGGCCCATCTAAAAAAACATAAACAAAAAAGTTATTCTCTCTAAAAAATTCACACCATTTATCATCAACAAGTAGGCCGTTTGTTTCTATTATATTAAAAACAATTCTATCATCAGCAAGACTTCGTTGAAGCCGGACAACATCGCGAAAAAATTCAATACCGCTAAGCATTGGCTCTCCTCCTTCCCAAACAAAAACAGCAGATTTAGATGGCTGCGCATTTATTTGCTCCTTAATAATTTTCTCAAGCAAACTCCGAGACATTTGAGATCTATCTTCCCACATAGCCTCGGCAGACTCATAACGGCAGTACTTGCAATAAACATTGCAGTTTTCTCCGTTAGGCCTAATCTGTAAGTAGAAGGGCTCTTCAAGAGGATTAGTAAAAATGGTATTCTGTTTCATCAAATAAATACTAATCACGCAAAATTAGGAAATAATTTACAACAAAGTTAGGATCGAAATGTTGCATTAGGCCTAAATATCTAAACAAAAAAGGAGATAAGTGCTTCTAAACACCTATCCCCTATGATAAACAGCTGTACTAATTATTTTGTTATATAACCGTCTTAAATAAATTCAAAAAGCGAACATCATTTTCGAAATACAGCCTGATATCGCTAACCTGCCATTTAAGCTGGGCAATACGTTCAACCCCCATACCAAAAGCAAAACCGCTGTATTTTTTACTATCAATACCGCATGCTTCAAGTACATTTGGGTGAACCATTCCGCAACCCATAATTTCTAACCATCCGGTATGCTTACAAATATTGCAGCCCTTACCACCACAGATAGTACAGCTAACATCCATTTCTGCCGATGGCTCGGTAAATGGGAAGTATGACGGACGAAGGCGTATTTCCACGTTCTCGCCAAACATCTCGCGCGTGAAGTAGAGCAACGTTTGCTTCATATCGGCAAACGATACGTCCTCATCAATGTAAAGACCTTCTACCTGATGGAAAATACAGTGCGCGCGAGCAGAAATATCTTCATTACGAAAAACGCGCCCCGGACATACCACACGGATAGGGGGTTTCTGTTTTTCCATTACCCTTACCTGAACAGAGCTGGTATGTGTACGAAGCAGAATAGGATTATCGCTATCGGAATTGATAAAGAATGTGTCCTGCATATCGCGAGCCGGATGATCGGGAGCAAAGTTAAGCGCCGAGAATACATGCCAGTCGTCTTCTATTTCGGGACCTTCTGCCGTAACATATCCCAAGCGGTTAAAGATTTGCACAATCTCATTCTTAACCACAGAAAGCGGATGACGTGTACCAACCTCGCTTCTAACACCGGGCATTGTTTTGTCAACGTTAAGCGTAGCACCTTTGTCGCTACCACCCAGCTGATCTTTTAGCTCCTTAATTTTATCCTGCGCTCTATTTTTAAGCACATTCAGCTTTTGTCCCAGCTCCTTTTTCTGCTCTGCCGTAACGGTTTTAAAATCGTCGAAAAGCTGTGTCAATGCTCCTTTCTTTCCTAGCATTTTAACACGAAACTCTTCTATCTTCTGCTCCGTATCGGCGGTAAATTTTTCTACTTCGGCAAGTAGCTGCTCTATTCTACTATTCATACAATGATATTAAACAGAAGCCCCACCCAGCCTCCCCAAAGGGCAGGGCTGTTAAGTTATTCTACAATATATTGGTTTTGATTTATTTATAATTTTTTTGTCGTATTATTTTAATTGTAAAAGAAGTTATAAAGAGACATAAAAACTCAGAATCATAATAAAATGAACATTAGTGTTCAAAAAAACATCAAGAATATGAACAATTACAAATCCATTTTATTGTATATGCTCATTATAACAATCTAAAAATCAATAATAAACCAAATAACTTAACAGCCCTGC
>JAVBOE010000044.1:0-15908 GCA_031550925.1 Bacteroidales bacterium
TTACTGAGAGATTGAGTAAGCGTTCTTACTTTTTCTGAAATCTACAACATCGGGTTTTATCCCGATCTTCGGGGGGATACCAAAGTGGCCAACTGGGGCAGACTGTAAATCTGCTGTCGTACGACTTCGGAGGTTCGAATCCTCCTCCCCCCACACCAAAATTAAATATAGCGGCAGCTGGTTTTATTAGGTTTTACTAGTCTGTTTGCTTTATTTAATTTTTAAAATGGCGACGGTTGGTTTATTAGGTTTTCCGGCTGTTTGCCTTTACCCAGTACAAGCGGAAGTAGCTCAGTTGGTAGAGCATCAGCCTTCCAAGCTGAGGGTCGCGAGTTCGAACCTCGTCTTCCGCTCTTTTTTATTAAATATAATATTCTGAATTTCAATGAAATAGGGATTGAAATTCGGAATAAAGGCATGTATAAACGCTGCCAGCGTAGCTCAGGGGTAGAGCGCTTCCTTGGTAAGGACGAGGTCGCGAGTTCAATTCTCGCCGCCGGCTCTCAAGGATAAAGAAAAAGCAAATTCAATCTCTATTTAACGTTAAATAATTCAGCAAAATGGCAAAAGAAAAATTTGAAAGGACCAAACCGCACGTAAATATTGGTACTATTGGTCACGTTGACCATGGTAAGACTACGCTTACCGCTGCCATTACTATGGTTTTGGCCAAAAGAGGTCTTTCTGAAATGCGTTCATTCGACTCTATCGATAACGCACCCGAAGACAAAGAAAGAGGTATTACTATCAACACATCACACGTTGAGTATCAAACAGCTAACCGTCACTATGCGCACGTTGACTGTCCTGGTCACGCCGACTATGTGAAGAACATGGTTACTGGTGCTGCTCAGATGGACGGTGCTATTCTTGTTTGTGCTGCTACCGATGGTCCTATGCCTCAAACTCGCGAGCACATCTTACTTGCTCGTCAGGTAAACGTTCCTCGCGTTGTTGTGTTCATGAACAAAGTTGACTTGGTTGACGATGCAGAAATGCTAGACCTTGTTGAAATGGAATTAAGAGAGCTTCTTAGCTTCTACCAATTTGATGGCGATAACGCTCCTGTTATCCGCGGTTCTGCACTAGGTGGTCTTAACGGCGAAGCTCAGTGGGAAGAAAAGATTATGGAGCTTATGGATGCTGTTGATATATATATTCCAATCCCTCCTCGCGAAAACGAAAAACCTTTCCTTATGCCTGTTGAAGACGTGTTCTCAATCACTGGCCGTGGTACTGTTGCTACCGGTCGTATTGAAACAGGTATTGTTAAGGTTGGAGAAGAGCTTGAGATTATTGGTCTTGGCGAAAAACCCAAAAAGACTGTTTGTACAGGAGTTGAAATGTTCCGTAAGCTGCTTGATTCAGGTGAAGCTGGCGATAACGTGGGTCTTCTTCTTCGTGGTATTGACAAGAAAGAAATTAAACGTGGTCAGGTTATTGCTAAACCAGGAACTATCACTCCTCACACTAAATTCCAAGCTGAAATATACGTGTTGAAGAAATAAGAAGGTGGACGTCATACACCATTTCACAACAAATATCGTCCTCAGTTCTACCTACGTACGCTTGATGTAACAGGTGAAGTAGAGCTTCCAGCAGGAGTTGAAATGGTTATGCCTGGTGATAACGTTACTATTACCGTTAACCTTATCTACCCTGTAGCTATCAACCAAGGTCTTCGTTTCGCTATCCGCGAAGGTGGACGTACAGTTGGTGCAGGACAGATTACAAAAATCGAAGAATAAGCTTTTAGATTTTCGATATAAGTCAGCCCGTTTGGGCTGACTTTCTTAGGGGTGTAGTTCAAGGGCAGAATAGTGGTCTCCAAAACCATTGATGGGAGTTCGAATCTCTCCACCCCTGCAATATTGCTGAGTTACGAAAGCAGTAGAAAACCGGTGGCACTGCGGCTTCCACGCAGCTGACACAAAACAATCTAGCGATGAAAATTAAGACGTATATCAAGGAAGCACACAACGAGTTGGTTCATAAAGTTACCTGGCCTACATGGGCTGAGCTGCAGAGTAGCGCTATTGTTGTAATGATAGCATCTGTCATCTTTGCGTTGGTAATTTTTGCTATGGACTTGGTGTTCCGTAACGCCATGGAAATGATTTACGGATTATTGTTTGGCAAATAAAAACACGGAGCATTAAAAGATGAGCGATCCAACTAAAAAATGGTATGTTCTAAGAGCTGCCGGCGGAAAAGAAAAAAAGGCGAAAGAGTACATCGAAAACGAAATAAAACGATTACAGCTTGAGTCTTATATTTCGCAGGTGCTTATACCTACTGAGAAAGTTTACCAGATAAAAAACGGTAAAAAAATCAGTAAAGAACGTATCTTTTATCCTGGATACATCTTGATTGAAGCCTCACTTATCGGCGAAATTCAGCACATCCTTCGTAACATCCCGCATGTATCGGGATTTCTTACAGAAACAAAAGGCGGCGAGCCTATGCCCTTACGTCAGGCAGAAGTTAACCGTATTTTGGGACATGTTGATGAGCTAGCCGAAGGCAACGAAGAAATGGTTACCCCATTCGTAGTTGGAGAAGCGGTTAAGGTTGTAGATGGACCTTTCAACAGCTTTTCGGGTACTATTGAAGAGGTTAACGAAGAGAAAAAGAAGCTTAAGGTGATGGTGAAGATCTTTGGACGTAAAACACCGCTGGAATTGAATTTTGTTCAAGTAGAAAAAGAATAGTTAAAACATTAGAACATGGCAAAAGAAGTTGCTGGTCTGATTAAGTTACAGATTAAGGGAGGCGCGGCAAACCCCTCTCCACCTGTAGGTCCTGCACTTGGTTCTAAAGGTGTAAACATTATGGAGTTCTGCAAGCAGTTTAATGGCAGAACACAAGATAAGGCAGGTAAGATACTTCCTGTTGTTATCACTGTTTACTCCGATAAGTCTTTTGACTTTATTGTAAAACAACCTCCTATCGCCGTTCAGCTTAAAGAGGCTGCCAAGCTGCAGTCTGGTTCTGCTGAGCCTAACCGTAAGAAGATTGCTAAAATTACATGGGATCAAGTGAAAACAATTGCTGAAGATAAAATGCCTGATATGAACGCATTTACTATCGCATCAGCAATGAGAATGGTAGCAGGTACTGCAAGAAGTATGGGGATTACCGTAGAGGGAGAGTTCCCAGCCGATCTAAACTAAAAATTTCATGCAGAAATGAGTAAACTGACAAAAAATCAAAAAATAGTTTACGCCAAGCTAGAGCCGAACAAGCAGTATAAGCTTAGCGAAGCAGCAAAGCTACTGAAAGATGTATCTTTCACTAAGTTCGATGCTTCGGTAGATATCGCTGTTCGCCTTGGTGTAGATCCACGTAAAGCGAACCAAATGGTTCGTGGTGTGGTAACTCTACCGCATGGAACTGGTAAGCAAGTGCGTGTACTTGTGCTTTGTACTCCTGATAAGGAAGCCGAAGCTCAGGCTGCAGGTGCCGAATATGTTGGCCTCGACGATTATGTTGAAAAGATTAAGAATGGTTGGACAGATGTAGATGTTATTATCTGTACACCTTCTGTAATGGCTAAAGTTGGTGCTTTAGGACGTATCTTAGGTCCTCGAGGCTTAATGCCCAACCCTAAGACGGGTACGGTTACGATGGAAGTTGGAAAGGCTGTTGAAGAAGTTAAGGCCGGTAAGATTGATTTTAAGGTGGATAAGTTCGGTATTGTACATACCGGCGTTGGACGCGTTTCGTTTGAGCCTGCTAAAATAATCGATAACGTGAAGGAATTCATGGATATGATTGTTAAGCTTAAACCGCAGGCTGCAAAAGGTACTTATGTAAAAAGCATTTACCTTTCTACGACAATGAGTCCGGGTATCGCTGTTGATCCGAAATCAATTACTGAAAACGTGTAAAATTGACGGATTATGAGAAAAGAAGAAAAGACAGTTATTATCGATAGCCTAGCTGAACAGTTTAAGGAAAGTCCTCATTTTTATATAGCAGATGTTTCAGGTCTTAACGCCGAAAAAACATCTAAGCTAAGAAGACTTTGCTTTGAAAAGAACATAAAGCTTATTGTAGCTAAGAATACACTTCTAAAAAAAGCATTAGAGAAAAACGGTTTCGAAGAAACTAGCCTTTTCTCAGTACTGGAAGGTCCTACCTCTGTTATGTTTTGCGAAACAGCTAACGCTCCTGCAAAGCTTATTAAGGACTTCTTCAAGAAACAGGAAAAACCTGTACTAAAAGGTGCTTATGTACAAGAGTGTGTTTATATTGGCAGCAATACGCTTGATGCGCTTGTTAACATTAAGTCTCGCGACGAACTTATTGGCGACATCATCGGTATGCTACAGTCACCCGCAAAGAATGTTATCTCTGCATTACAGTCGAGCGGTGGCAAGCTGGCAGGCATCGTAAAGACATTATCGGAAAAATCCGAGTAAACAATTACAATCAAACAATCACGAAAATTAATTTTTAAAAAACTAAATACCATGGCAGATATCAAGAAGTTTGCAGAAGAGCTGGTTAACCTAACAGTAAAAGAAGTTCAAGAACTTGCAACTATTTTGAAAGAAGAGTACGGAATTGAACCTGCAGCTGCTGCTGTAGCTGTTGCTGCTCCTGCAGCAGGTGGTAGCGAAGCTGCTGCTGAAAAAACAGAGTTCGATGTAATTCTTAAATCACCAGGCGGTGCAAAGCTTCAAATCGTTAAAGTTGTGAAAGAGCTTACAGGTCTTGGTCTAAAAGAAGCTAAAGAGCTAGTAGATGCTGCTCCTAAGGCTGTAAAAGAAAAAATTTCAAAGGCAGAAGCTGAACAAATAAAAGCTGCAATTGAAGAGGCAGGCGGAGAAGTTGAAGTTAAATAGCGAAACTAAACCGCTTTGTCGGGTCAAATAATAGGTTTAGAGCCCTAAAAGGGTTCTAAGCCTTTTTGTCGTTAAAACGCCATTTTCAACTAATCTTACCAAAGATGCCTCAAAATATAAGTCAACGCAAAAGTTTTGCTTCATCAAAAAACAGGCTTCCTTATCCTGATTTTTTGGAAGTTCAGCTGAAATCATTTCAAGATTTTTTTCAGCTTGATACAAGCTCTGAAAACAGAAAGAACGAAGGATTATTCAAAGTATTTCAGGATAATTTTCCTGCAACAGATACCAGAAATAACTTTGTTCTTGAGTTCATTGATTACTTTGTTGATCCTCCCCGCTACTCAATTCAAGAGTGCTTAGAGAGAGGGTTAACCTACAGTGTACCTTTAAAGGCTAAGCTAAAGCTATACTGTACAGATCCGGAACATGAGGATTTTGATACGGTTATCCAAGACGTTTACTTGGGTATGATTCCGTATATGACACCTCGCGGAACCTTTGTTATTAACGGTGCCGAGCGCGTTATCGTATCGCAGCTTCACCGTTCACCAGGTGTATTCTTCGGTCATAGCATCCATGCTAATGGAACTAAGCTATACTCGGCACGTATCATACCTTTCAAGGGATCGTGGATTGAGTTTGCGACAGACATCAACAACGTGATGTACGCATATATCGACCGTAAGAAGAAGCTTCCGGTAACTACACTGCTTAGAGCTATTGGCTACGAAGCGGATAAAGACATACTAGAGATATTCGACTTAGCCGACGAAATAAAAGTAAACAAGGTCAACCTTAAAAAGGTTGTTGGCCATAAGCTTGCTGCACGTGTATTAAAATCGTGGGTAGAAGACTTTGTTGACGAGGATACCGGGGAAGTTGTATCTATCGAGCGTAACGAAGTTATTATAGACCGCGAAACAGTTATCGAAAACGATCATATTGATATGATTGTTGAGTCGGGTGCGAAGTCGATTCTTGTACATAAAGAAACGGCTAACATCTCAGACTACGCGATTATTTACAACACGTTGCAGAAAGACCCTTCTAACTCGGAGAAAGAAGCGGTTATTTACATCTACCGCCAGCTGCGTAGCTCGGAACCACCGGACGAAGCAACGGCTCGCGATGTAATTGATAAGCTTTTCTTCTCAGACAAGCGTTACGATTTGGGCGATGTAGGTCGTTTCCGTATCAATCGTAAGCTTAACCTGGATATCCCTTCAAACGTAAGAGTACTTACGAAAGAAGATATTATCGAAATTATAAAGTACCTCATCCAGCTTATCAACTCGAAAGCTGATGTGGACGATATAGATCACCTTAGCAACCGCCGTGTACGCACGGTAGGTGAGCAGCTGGCCAACCAGTTTAGTGTTGGTTTAGCCCGTATGGCTCGCACCATTCGCGAGAGAATGAACGTAAGAGACAACGAAGTGTTTACACCTATTGATTTGATCAATGCTAAGACGCTTTCATCTGTTATTAACTCATTCTTCGGAACGAACCAGCTCTCGCAATTCATGGATCAAACCAACCCGTTGGCAGAGATGACTCACAAGCGTCGTCTTTCGGCATTGGGACCAGGCGGTTTGTCTCGTGAGCGTGCAGGTTTCGAGGTACGTGACGTACACTATACGCACTACGGACGTCTATGTCCGATTGAAACACCCGAAGGACCAAACATCGGTTTGATTTCTTCTCTTTGTGTATTCGCTAAGATTAACCCTCTTGGTTTTATAGAAACTCCTTATCGTAAGGTTGAAAACGGAAAGGTAAACCTAACAAATGACGGAGTTGTCTATCTAAGTGCAGAAGACGAAGAGTTCAAGATGATAGCGCAGGCAAATGCTATTCTGAACGAAGATGGTACGTTTGCTGATGATCGTATTAAATCTCGTGTTGAAGCAGATTATCCTGTAGTTCCACCGGAGCAGGTGGATATGATGGACGTTGCTCCTAATCAGATTGCATCTATTGCTGCATCGCTTATTCCATTCTTGGAGCACGATGATGCTAACCGTGCGTTGATGGGATCGAACATGATGCGTCAGGCGGTTCCGCTTATTCGCCCCGAGGCTCCTATTGTAGGAACAGGCCTTGAAGGCGAAGTAGTGAAGGACAGCCGTACGCAAATTGTTGCAGAAAAGGTAGGAGAAGTTGTTTACGTTGATGCTCGCGAAATTCATATCAAGTACGATATGACTGAAGAGGAGAAGTTTGTAAGCTTCGATTCTGACATTACAACTTATACGTTGCCGATATTTCAGAAGACAAACCAAAATACATCGGTTAACCTTAAGCCTATTGTTCGCAAGGGTGACAAGGTTGTTCCCGGACAAATTCTTACCGAAGGCTATTCAACTCAAAAGGGAGAACTGGCGCTTGGTCGTAACCTTAAAGTGGCGTTCATGCCTTGGAAAGGATACAACTTCGAAGATGCTATTGTGCTTTCAGAACGTTTGGTTCGCGAAGATGTATTTACCTCTATACACATTGATGAGTACATTATGGAGGTACGCGATACTAAGCGTGGTCTTGAGGAGCTTACTTCAGACATTCCTAACGTTAGCGAAGAAGCAACGAAAGATTTGGATGAAAACGGTATCATTCGCATTGGTGCAAACATCGAACCGGGAGATATTCTTATTGGTAAGATTACTCCTAAGGGAGAATCTGATCCTTCACCCGAAGAAAAGTTGCTTCGCGCAATCTTTGGCGATAAAGCTGGCGATGTAAAAGATGCTTCGTTAAAGGCTTCGCCTTCACTGTTCGGAACGGTAGTAAACAAGATGTTGTTTACACGTGCTATGAAAGATTCGAAGAAAGGTAAGCAAGCAGAAAAGAGCTTGATTACTAAGGTTGACGAAGAGTTCGAAGCACGCGAAAAACAGCTGAAAGACAAGCTGGTTGACAAGCTAGCGCAAACCCTTGATGGTAAAACATCACAAGTTGTAGTAGATTACTATGGTGCAGAGGTTGTTGCTAAAGGAACCAAGTTTACAGTAAAGCTACTTTCACAGATAGATTATACTACTATTACCGCTACCAAGTGGACGACAGATAAGGATAAAAACAATACGGTTAAGGCTCTTATTGCAAACTATCTTGGTAAGTACAAGGAGTTGGATGCAGAGATTAAGCGTAAGAAGTACAACATCACAATAGGAGATGAGCTGCCAACAGGTATTGTACAGCTTGCCAAAGTTTACATTGCTAAGAAGCGTAAAGTTAAGGTAGGGGATAAGATGGCAGGACGCCACGGTAACAAGGGTATTGTTGCTAAGGTTGTTCGCGATGAAGATATGCCTTTCCTTGACAATGGCTCTACTGTGGATATTGTACTGAATCCTTTGGGTGTGCCTTCTCGTATGAACCTTGGTCAGATATACGAAACCGTTCTTGGCTGGGCAGGTAAAGAGCTGGATATGACCTTTGCCACTCCTATCTTTGATGGTGCTGAGCTTGAAGATATCAATAAGTACACCGATATGGCAAACGTTCCGCGTTATGGTAGAACATACCTGCGTGACGGTGGTACCGGCGAGTACTTCGATCAGCCTGCAACAGTAGGTATGATATACATGCTAAAGTTAGGCCACATGGTTGATGATAAGATGCACGCTCGTTCTATTGGTCCATACTCACTTATTACTCAGCAGCCTCTTGGAGGTAAGGCTCAGTTTGGAGGTCAGCGTTTTGGAGAAATGGAAGTTTGGGCACTCGAAGCATTCGGTGCATCTAATATCCTTCAAGAAATTTTGACTATCAAATCAGACGATGTAGTTGGACGTTCGAAAGCCTATGAAGCAATCGTTAAGGGCGAACCAATGCCTGTTCCGGGAATTCCCGAGGCATTGAACGTATTACTACACGAGCTGAAAGGTCTCGGACTAAGCATTAAGCTTGACTAAATGTAATATACCTGAAAGGCTTGACTCGTCAGGTCTTTCAGGATTTTCCTACATTAAAATTATAAAAAGACAATGGCTTTAAAAAAAGTAGGTAAGGTTAAGAGTAACTTCAACAAGATGACCATTAGCTTGGCATCTCCCGAAGAAATTCTAGAGAATTCGAGTGGTGAAGTTTTTAAGCCGGAAACCATTAACTATAGAACATACAAGCCTGAGCGCGACGGGCTATTCTGCGAGCGTATTTTTGGTCCTGTAAAGGATTACGAGTGCCATTGCGGAAAGTATAAACGTATTCGTTACCGTGGTATCGTTTGCGACCGTTGCGGTGTTGAGGTTACAGAAAAGAAAGTACGTCGTGAGCGTACAGGGCACATTTCGTTGGTTGTTCCTGTTGCGCACATTTGGTACTTCCGTTCGTCGCCCAACAAGATTGGCTATTTACTTGGTGTCCCTTCTAAAAAGTTGGAAGCTGTGGTTTACTACGAGCGTTATATCGTTGTACAGCCCGGTATTAAAGCAGCAGATGGTATTAATGAGATGGATTTGCTTACCGAAGATGAGTACTTGCAAATTCTGGAAACGCTGCCAAAAGAAAACCAGCTGCTAGAAGATACCGATCCTAATAAGTTTGTTGCAGGCATGGGCGCAGAAGCAATTTATAAGCTTTTGCAACATATTGACCTTGATGGCTTATCATACTCGCTTCGTCATAAAGCAAGTACTGAAACGTCTCAGCAACGTAAGGTAGATGCGTTAAAGCGTTTACAGGTGGTTGAAGCATTCCGTAAGTCAAAAGAAATCAACAAGCCCGAGTGGATGATTATGAAGGTTATTCCAATCACTCCACCCGATTTACGGCCGTTGGTTCCTTTGGATGGAGGACGTTTTGCAACATCCGATTTAAATGATTTATATCGTCGTGTTATCATTCGTAATAACCGTCTAAAAAGGCTTATAGAGATTAAAGCTCCTGAAGTAATCTTACGTAATGAAAAACGTATGTTACAGGAAGCGGTGGACTCGTTGTTTGATAACTCGCGTAAATCGAATGCTGTAAAGACCGAGGCAAACAGAGCGCTGAAATCGCTTTCAGATTCGTTGAAGGGTAAGCAAGGTCGTTTCCGTCAGAACTTACTTGGTAAACGTGTTGACTATTCTGCACGTTCGGTTATCGTTGTAGGTCCTGAATTAAAGATGCATGAGTGCGGTTTGCCAAAAGATATGGCAGCCGAGTTATACAAGCCGTTTGTTATCCGTAAGCTTATTGAGCGCGGAATTGTAAAAACGGTAAAATCTGCTAAAAAGATTGTAGATAGAAAAGATCCGGTTGTTTGGGATATTCTTGAAAACGTAATGAAGGGGCACCCCGTTCTTCTGAACCGTGCACCAACCCTTCACCGTTTAGGTATCCAAGCATTCCAGCCGAAGCTTATAGAAGGTAAGGCAATTCAGCTGCACCCGTTGTCGTGTACGGCATTCAACGCCGACTTTGACGGTGACCAGATGGCTGTTCACTTACCTCTTGGTAATGCTGCAATTCTTGAGGCTCAGCTTTTGATGTTAGGTTCTCACAACATTTTGAACCCTGCAAATGGCGCGCCAATTACTGTTCCTTCGCAGGACATGGTATTGGGGCTATACTACATTACCAAACATCGTAAGGGTGCGAAGGGCGAAGGTTTGAATTTCTACAGCCCGGAGGAAGCAATTATTGCATATAACGAAAAGGCTGTGGCGCTACATGCTATAGTAAAGGTTCGTTACCCGATACTACAAGCAGATGGCACTACTAAAAAAGAGCTGATTGAAACAACCGTTGGTCGTATTATTTTCAACGAAGTTGTTCCGAAAGAAGTTGGTTATATCAACGAGTTGCTGACTAAAAAGTCACTTCGAGATATTATCGGTCGAGTGCTTAAGCAAACAGGAATAGCAGTTACATCTAAATTCCTTGATGATATAAAGAACTTAGGCTACCAAATGGCATTCAGAGGCGGTCTGTCATTCAACTTGAATGATGTGATTGTTCCTAAGGAAAAGGCAGAGCTGGTAGAAGACGGATATAACCAAGTTGAAGAAGTAATGAACAACTATAACATGGGTTTCATTACTAACAACGAGCGTTACAACCAGATTATCGATATTTGGACACATACTAACGCACGCTTAACGCAAATCTTGTTAAAGCAGCTTTCTTCTGACAACGATGGCTTTAACTCGGTTTACATGATGCTTGACTCAGGAGCTCGTGGATCTAAAGAGCAGATTCGTCAGCTTTCAGGTATGCGTGGATTGATGGCTAAACCTCAGAAATCGGGAGCTACAGGTGCAGAAATTATCGAAAACCCCATTCTTTCTAACTTTAAAGAAGGGCTGTCGGTACTAGAGTACTTTATCTCAACCCACGGTGCACGTAAGGGTCTAGCGGATACCGCTCTTAAGACTGCCGATGCCGGTTACCTAACTCGTCGTTTGGTTGACGTTTCGCAGGATGTTATTGTTACAGAACCTGACTGCGGAACATTACGCGGACTGATAGCTACTGCTATTAAGAATAACGATGAAGTTGTTCAAACTTTATACGAGCGTATATTGGGTCGTACAACTGTGCATGATATTTACCACCCTCAAACAGGCGAATTGCTTGTTGAAGCTGGTGGTGAGCTAACAGAAGAAATATCTAAGAAGATTGATGAATCACCAATCGAATCGGTTGAAATCCGTTCGGTACTTACCTGCGAATCTCATAAGGGTATCTGCGCTAAGTGTTACGGACGTAACCTTGCAACGGGTAACATGGTTCAAAGAGGAGAGGCTGTTGGTGTTATTGCAGCACAGTCGATTGGGGAGCCTGGTACACAGCTTACACTTCGTACATTCCACGTAGGGGGTACCGCATCTAACATTGCAGCCGATAATAAGCTTGTTGCTCGCTACGACGGTCGCCTTGAAATAGATGAGCTTCGTACAGTAGAAAAAGTTGATGAAGATGGTTTAGCGGTGGACATTGTTATTGGTCGTTTGGCTGAAATGCGTATCGTTGATAAGAATACAAACATTACGCTATATGCTCACAATATCCCTTATGGAGCTACATTATACTTCAAGAATGGCTCTGATGTTTCGAAGGGTGATTTGATTTGTGAGTGGGATCCATACAACGCTGTTATTATATCAGAGTTCGGTGGTAAAGTTTCATTTGATAGCGTTATCGAAGGTGTTACATTCCGCGAAGAATCTGATGAACAAACAGGTTACCGTGAAAAAGTAATCATCGAAACCCGTGATAAAACAAAGAACCCGATTGTACGCATTCTTGACTCTAAAGGTGTTGAAATTAAGCAGTACAACTTACCTGTAGGAGCACACATTGCTGTAGAAGAAAAGCAAAAGGTTAACGCCGGAGATATTCTGGTTAAGATACCTCGCGCTATTGGTAAGTCTGGTGATATCACCGGTGGTCTTCCACGTGTTACCGAGCTGTTTGAGGCTCGTAACCCATCGAATCCGGCTGTTGTATCAGAAATTGACGGTGAAGTATCATTGGGTAAGATTAAGAGAGGTAACCGAGAGGTAACTGTTCGTTCTAAGACAGGAGAAGAAAAGAAGTATTTAGTTCCGCTGTCGAAGCAGATACTGGTTCAGGAAAACGACTATGTTCGTGCCGGAACGCCAATGTCAGACGGATCTATTACACCTCTTGATATACTTGCGATTCAAGGACCTACAAAGGTGCAAGAGTACATTGTAAACGAAGTACAGGAAGTTTACCGTATGCAGGGTGTGAAGATTAACGATAAGCACTTTGAGATTATCGTTCGTCAGATGATGCGTAAGGTAGAAATAATCGATCCGGGTGATACCCGTTTCTTGCCCGAGCAGATTGTAGATAAGCTGGAATTTATGCAAGAAAACGACTGGATTTACGATAAAAAAGTTATTGTTGATGCAGGCGATTCGTTGCTGTTTAAACCAGGTGAAATTGTTACTGCTCGTAGGCTTCGCGATGAAAACTCTACCTTAAAGCGTAAGGATATGAGGCAAGTTGAAGCTCGTGATGCTGTACCCGCTACATCTAGTCAGGTGTTGCAAGGTATTACACGCGCGGCATTACAAACCAACAGCTTCCTGTCGGCAGCATCATTCCAGGAAACAACAAAGGTGCTAAACGAAGCAGCTATTTACGGAAAGGTAGATACGCTGGAAGGCTTAAAAGAAAACGTTCTTTGCGGACACCTTATCCCTGCAGGAACAGGTCTTTCAGAGTTCGATCGTTTAGTTGTTGCATCAATGGATGATTACCAACGTATGCTATCCGGAAAGGTTAAAGAAAAATCAATATCATCTCTAAAAGAAGACTAGTCTTTGAAGAGAGATTGCTATAGTAAAATGCCCGAGAATTTTCTCGGGCATTTTTATTATACGTTTTTCAATATCGACAAAGGATATATAATCCCAACGGGATCGAATAGTTGCTAACTTTTCTTCTGCTATAAACATTCGAATCCTTATATTTTATATAAAACATTTTTAAACTACATAGAACATATAGCTTTTTTATTCTTTTCTATGTGTTCTATGTACCTATGTGGTTCATGTGTTTCTTTAAATCAGCGCTTTTTACTAATTTTGAAAGACAATAAGACATTAAAGGTTATGCTTAGAACAGAAAAATTTTTCTCGAAACAGGGGGCAATGTCATACAGCTTAATATTAATCGGTTCATTTATTATGGCTGTCAGCTTGGTTATGTTCATATCTCCATATAAGCTGGCACCCGGAGGTGTATATGGTATAGCCATTACGCTACACCACTTGTATGCTATGCATGTTGATGCCATTCAGTCGATGTTCAGCTTTATGCCCGATAACCTGAATATTGGTGTAATTGCTATCTGCATGGATATTCCGTTATGCATTATTGGTATCAAAGTTTTGGGGCCATTGTTTGGTTTAAAGACAGTGATTGGTTTTACCTCACTATCTATTTTTACCACTTTTATGGAAACCACTTGGGGATATACTCCATTAGTAGATGATATGATGCTCTCTTCTATCTTTGGCGGTGTGCTTATCGGGATAGGACAAGGGCTGATATTTAGGGCAAAGGCAACTTCCGGAGGGTCTGATATTATTGCTATGATTACGTCTAAATATACCAACCTTTCGTTAGGAACTACAGTAATGATTGTCGATTCAATAATTGTAATGATAACACTGGCGGCATTCCATGATTGGAAGATTCCGATGTACTCATGGATTGTTATCTACGTTACAGGCGCGGTTATAGACCTTACCATGAAAGGCTTTAACCGGACTAAAACCATGCTTATTATCTCGGATAAACACGATGAAATAACAGATAAGATAATTAATGAACTGGATAGAGGAGCAACCTACTTACACGGTGAGGGCGTTTACTCTAAGCAGGAGAAAAAAATAATTTTCACCAATATCAGCATCAGAGAAGTGGGAGTGATGCAGCAATATATTAAAAAGATAGACCCTACTGCATTTGTTACCATTATTGATGCCAACGAAGTTATTGGCGACGGCTTTAAAAGCATACACGATAAATAGTAACTTGATTTGTGATATGCATATTGCGATATGAGATAAAAAAGTTTGCCATTTCGAAAATTAGCATGTCATTTCGACCATAGGGAGAAATCTCCTGAAAAGTAGTATTACGTTGAATTAGACAACAGTGTTTACCCCTAAATCCCCTAAAGGGGACTTTTAAACCCGCACTTCAGAGAAGTCCCCTTTAGGGGATTTAGGAGCAACCTTAACCTTAAAACCTTAAATCTTTTATGAATATAGCCGACAAACCTCTTCTCTCTCTACCGGATAAAGTTTTGTACGAAGGTCGTGTTGCATTGCTTTGTAACCAAACCTCATGGGACTTTACAGAGGGAGCATACTTATTTGAACTGTTGCACAAACGAGGAACGCTTTCTCGTGTGTTCATGCCCGAACATGGTTTGTTTGCCGAGCTACAAGACCAAGCGGCTCTCGACTCCGGCGAGTTCTATAAATGCTTGGGTCTAGATGGAGTTGATTTTGTATCGCTGTATGGTGTTACGGAGTCTTCACTTTCGGCTCCGTTAGAAAAGCTGAAAGATTTAGATGCCATAATTATAGACCTGCAAGATGTGGGTTGTAGATACTATACGTTTATCTGTACCGTGGATAAGCTGTTTCGCTCGTTTATTGAGCATAAGCTGAATCCGACAGTTTATATTGTTGATAGGCCAAATCCCGCTGGGCGACAGGTAGAGGGGACATATATAGGTAAAGAATACACTTCGTTTATTGGAGTAGAAGGGCTTATTCATCGGCATGGGTTGACTTTCGGAGAGCTGTGCGAATTTCTTCACAAACGATATGCTGCGAAATTTCCGCTAACCGTTATCCCTTATACGCTCGATGAGAAGTATAAAACCTCATACGTTTTACCCGGAGCAGGAACCAGCTATGTAAAAACACCCTGCTCAATTTACCCATCGCCAAATATTCCATCGCCATACACATGCCTAGTGTATAGCGGGCAGTGTTTGTTTGAGGGAACAAACCTAAGCGAAGGGCGTGGTACAACCAGACCTTTCGAGATTTTTGGCGCACCATTTTTAGGCTCGCTACATTACTACAATAGAGCAAAGGGCTATACCGGCTGGAATGAGAAAAATAACCCTATCTACAGCGATGGTGCAATGCTGCGTATGTTGCATTTTATTCCAACTTTTCATAAATATGTGGGAGAGCTGTGCTACGGTTTTCAGCTTCACTTAACAGGAAAACCTTACCATTCATTATTGCATACGCTACGTATATTGCGCTTCTTACGAGAGAACGTAGAGGGTTTTGCATGGCGCGAGGGTGTGTACGAAAAAGGTAACGATAAAACAGCTATAGAGCTGCTTGTTGGCGATACTCTACTGCTAAGCTACCTAAATGGCAAAGCCTCTGAACGGGAAGTACACCAAGCCATAGCCGATAGCGAAGAACAGTGGATAAAAGAGGCAAGTAGCTATGCTATCTATAAGGAGAAGTTTGAGAGAGTGAAAGTGTAGTATCGCTAGCGCGCGTTTGTAACGCGTGCTAATAACAGATGCGAGTATTGGATAATCGACACGCGTTA
>JAVBOE010000023.1:0-20005 GCA_031550925.1 Bacteroidales bacterium
AAAAGGATGACATATTTATAGAAAATTATAATTGGTAAAAACATAAGACCCCGATGGGGTCGAACAGCTACAAATCTGCCTTTTGCTATAAACATTTGAATCCGAAGGATTCAAGATTTGCGTCCCTAACGGGACAAACTATATTCTACAAAATCTATGTGGCTCATCTCTTTCGCATATCGTGATACTTGATACGTGTATCGTGCTGCTTTATACATTATAAAACAACATCCGGCGAAGCTGTTTCATAGCTTCACCGGATGCTAGTAATATCATTCAACGCTTTCCGATTAACGAATAACGGTTAACGTTACAATCATTTCCATATAAACCTATCAATCGAAAACTTTCCGGGACCCGTAAATAAGAACGCTACGAATGCCGTTAAATAAATAATTGGCAATTCAATTTTTCCTATCGGATCGCCACTATGGGCAACAAAAATAATAACCAAGAAATTAATAATTAAAGGAATCATTGCAGCCCGCGTAAGTAAACCAACCAGCAATCCTGCGGCACAAAACACTTCGGCAAAAATAACAAGGCACAAAGAAAATGTACCACCCATACCAATGGGATCGAATGCAGCACTCATTGCCGAGAAATTAGATAGCTTGGCAAATCCATGAGTCATCATTAATACTGCTACCCCAACACGAAGGATTAAAAGTCCGAGAGATCCGGACGTTGACGATACTGTCTTAGTAGATAAAAAGGTTCGTAACATAAGTAATAATTTTTAAGTTTATACTAACTACAACAACCTGTGTATCTCCTATTCTGGCAGACCCTTAGTGCAGCTTTACGCCAATAAGATGCATAAATTCTTCGCGGGTTTTATTATCCTTCAAGAAGGCACCGGTAAAAGCCGATGTGGTGGTTACGGAATTTTGCTTTTGCACTCCCCGTATTTGCATACACATGTGCTGAGCCTCTATAACAACGGCAACCCCCAAAGGGTTCAATCCTTCCTGCATACAATCGCGAATTTGCACGGTAAGCCGCTCCTGTACTTGTAATCTACGAGCAAAAGCATCTACCACACGGGCTACCTTACTTAATCCGGTGATAAACCCGTTGGGGATGTATGCCACATGCGCTCTTCCGTAAAACGGCAGCACATGATGCTCGCACATAGAGTACAGCTCTATATCTTTTACCAATACCATTTGGCGATATTCTTCTTTAAACCTTGCCGAATTAATAATTGCCAACGGGTCTATTTGGTATCCCTGCGTAAGAAACTGCATGGCGCGCGCCATACGACGAGGTGTTTTTTCAAGACCTTCGCGGGTCGGGTCCTCTCCCAGAATTTCCAAAACTTCTTTATAATGGTTGGACAATTCTTGGGTTTGCTCCTCGTTATTATGATGTAAATTTTCGTATCCGGGCGTCCCTTCAAAAATGTGCATATAAATTTGTAATTTTACGTTGAATTGATGCTTCAATCAGCTCAATAATACGTTTTATAATGAAAATACTTGTTACCGCTGCCACTCAGCTCGAATTGGATGCTATTAGCAGCATATGGTGCGAAGATAGTAAAAAAAAGCATACCTTAGAATTGTTAGTCACAGGGTTGGGATCTGTAGCAACAGCCTATAATTTGACAAAAGTATTATCTCAAAAGCAATACGATCTTGTTTTAAACATAGGCATTGCAGGTAGCTTCTCTGATAAATATCCCATTGGAACAACAGTAGCCGTCAGCTGTGATTGCTTTGCAGATCTTGGTGTGATTGAAGAAAGCGGTTTCAAAACAGCATTCGATATGAATTTGCTTTCGCCCAATAGCAAGCCCTTTACAGATGGAGAGTTGAATTGTCTGTACATAGACAGCTATGCTATTTTTAAACATTTACTAAAAGTAAAAGCGGTAACTGTAAACACCGTTACCGGAACCAAAAAAAGAGCAGAAGAACTGAATAGGCTTTTCTCTCCCGATATCGAAGGAATGGAAGGCGCAGCATTCTTCTACGTGTGTCTTTCCGAAAATATTCCGTTTCTCCAAATACGTTCAATCTCTAATATGGTTGGGGTACGTGATAAATCGAAGTGGAATATTCCGTTAGCGTTGGAGAATTTAAAAAATGTTTTAGAAAATGTACTGAAGCTATAGTGTCATTTCGATCAAAGGGAGAACCGTAAGCTCGACGAAACCAAATCTGTATGTTTGCCCCTAAATCCCCTAAAGGGGACTTTAAATCTGCACTTTCAGAAGTCCCCTTTAGGGGATTTAGGGGCAAACGCACTGCTGCCTGATCCAACCTACTGCGGCTTTTCAGGAGATTTCTCCCTTCGGTCGAAATGACGCATTATTAACAGTTAAACGTTAACAAAACAAACTTAATTGTTGCTTTCAAAACAGAGTTTTATCTTTGTATAAGCAAATTGAAGAGTAGAATAATGAAGCTAACGCTCGCCATATCCACTTGTCCCAACGATACGTTTGTTTTCGATGCTTTGGTTCATCACAAAATTGATACGGAAGGGTTAACCTTCGATCTACATCTTGCCGATGTAGAAGAGCTGAACAAGCTGGCAATGGAAACATCTGTAGATATTACCAAGCTTAGCTACCATGCGTATGCCTATGTGGCAAAAGATTATCTTATCCTTAACTCGGGCAGCGCCCTTGGTCGTGATAATGGGCCGTTATTTGTGAGTAAGAAAAAGATATATCCCGACGAAGTAGGCGATATTACCGTAGCCATCCCCGGAAAACATACAACGGCAGCTATGCTTCTACAGCTGGCATTTCCGGCGGTAAAGCCAGCTAAAGAGTATCTCTTCTCTGACATCGAAAGTGCTATTTTAGATAACGAGGTAGATGCAGGCATTCTTATCCACGAAGGTAGATTTACTTATCAGAAAAAAGGGTTGCAGCTAATTGCAGATTTGGGCAAAAGATGGGAAGACCAATCGAAGCAACCCATACCACTTGGTTGCATTGCTATTAAGCGTAGCATTCCATCCGATATACGAGAGAAATTTGATAGAGTTTTAAGGCGAAGCGTAGAGTTTGCCCTCAACAACCCGGAAGAAAGCGGTAAATTTGTACAGCAGTATGCACAAGAGATGGACGAGGATGTTATGCGGAAACACATCGCTCTCTTCGTTAACCAATCTACTGTTGACTTAGGAGAAGAAGGGAAGAAAGCAGTACAAGTTTTCTTTGATGCTGCTAAGGAAATAAACGCAATACCGGAATTACCGGAAGAGATATTTAATTCAAAATAGACAAAGGAACAAGGACAAAAGAACTAAGATACATTACACATGTTAAGCGGAAAATACAAAGAGTTTTATAACGAAGCCAAGGCTGTTATAGATAAAAAACGAATATATACTGATGAGCTTCGGCTGTTAACATACGGTACGGATGCGGGATTCTACCGCCTCATTCCAAAAATTATTATTAAAACCTATAACGAACGCGAGGTTCAGCATATTCTTCGCTTAGCCAACAGCTACGAGCTGCCTATAACATTTCGTGCGGCGGGTACCAGCCTTTCGGGACAAGCAATTACAGATTCTATTCTAGTGCTTACCGGACAAGGTTGGGAGAACTACCACATAGAAGAAGGAGCCGAAAAAATTATTCTGCAACCCGGATTAGTCGGAAAACGTGTTAACCAGCTGCTTGCTCCTTACGGTCGTAAGCTAGGGTCAGACCCTGCATCGGTTGGTTCTGCTATGATTGGCGGTATTATTATCAACAATGCCAGTGGTATGAACGGCACCGATGAGAATAGCTATAGAACAATGCTTGCTGCTCGTATTATTTTAGCAGACGGCACAGTATTGGATACCGCCAGCCCTGAAAGTCGCGCGGCGTTCATGCAAACTCACGGTTATATTATTGACGGAATAATCGGCATCAAGAAACGCATTCACGATGACCCTGAGCTTGAAGCATGGATAAAAAAGAAATATACCATAAAGAATACAACGGGTTTAGGTATTAACTCGTACATAGATTTCAAAGATCCTTTCGATATTCTCATACACCTACTGATAGGCTCGGAAGGTACGCTGGCATTCCTTTCGGAGGTTACGCTAAAAACCTTACCCATCAAGCCATACAAGGCAAGTGCCATGATGTATTTCGAGAGTATAGTAGATGCCAGTCGTGCTGCTCTTGCTATTCATTACCACACTAGAGCGCATTGCGCCGAATTGCTGGATAGGTTGTCGCTAAAAGCGGTTGAGAACAACGATGGAATCCCTCCATACATAAAAGACTTTCCGGACGACACAACCGCCGTCTTGGTTGAAGTTGATGCTTTCGACAATAAAACTCTACAAGAAGAAATTGAAGAGGTAAAGAAAGCGTTAGCAGACTTTAAAACCGTTAGACCAATTGAATTTACCGAAGACCCCGCTGTGTATTCAAAATACTGGGCTATTCGTTCAGGTATATTTCCATCGGTTGGCGGTATTCGTAAAACCGGAACATCTTGCCTGATTGAAGATGTTTGCTTCCCAATAGACAGGCTACCGGAAGCAACAAAAGACCTTCAGGAACTGCTGGTAAAACACGGCTATACCGAGGGTGCAATATATGGTCACTCAATAGAAGGGAATTTCCACTTCATCATCAACCAAGATTTCTCAACAGAATCAGAGGTTGCGCGATTCGAGGCTTTGATAGATGATACCGTACACCTTGTGGTAGATAAATACAACGGCTCTTTAAAAGCTGAGCATGGCACAGGGCGAAATATCGCTCCATACGTTAGGTATGAATGGGGAGATAAGGCTTACAAGGTTATGCAGGATACTAAATTCCTATTCGATCCGAAGAACCTGCTTAACCACGATGTAATTTTCAATGAAGACCCCAAAGGGCATTTAAAGAACCTAAAATCGCTAACTCCTACCAACGATAACGTAGATAAGTGTATTGAGTGCGGATTTTGCGAGGTTAGCTGCCTTACTTCAGGATTCTCGCTATCTGCCCGTCAGCGCATCGTTGCGCAACGAGAGATTGCACGGCTAAAACAAACCAACGAGAATCCGAAGCGGTTGAAAGAGTTGGAGAAAGGATTCAAATACTTGGGCAACCAGACTTGTGCAAAAGATGGACTATGTGCAACAACCTGCCCTATAAGCATTAATACAGGAAACCTGATACAAGATATTCGTCAGCAAAAAGCGAGCAATTTCGATAAAAAATTAGCAAGAAGCTCTGCTAACCATTTTGGCGGTATAACTTCTACCATGCGTGTAGGACTTAAATTTGTACATGGTACCAGAATGGTTATGGGCAAAGAAACTTTCGGATTTTTTGCACGCGCCGCCAGAACCATAACGTTTGATAAATTGCCGTTATGGACACCCGCCATGCCAAAAGGAATTTCTCAGCCAAAACAACCGGAGGTAAACCCTACCAACCCATTGAAGGTAGTTTACTTCCCCAGCTGTATTAACCAAGTTATGGGTCCGGCAAAAGGCGATCCCGATCAGCGTCCGTTGCATGAGGTTATGGTAAGCTTACTGAAAAAAGCGGGCTATGAAGTTATTTATCCCGAAAACATGAATAAGCTGTGCTGCGGAACAATATGGGAAAGTAAGGGGTTTCCGGAGCAAGCCGATCAAAAATCTGCAGAGCTGGAAAAGGCGTTAATCCAAGCATCCGAAAACGGAACCTACCCTGTGCTATGCGATCAAAGTCCGTGTTTATATCGTATGCGTAATACCATTAAAGGTATGCACCTCTACGAGCCTGTTGAGTTTATTGATAAGTTCTTAATGGATAAGCTAAACTTCCGTAAAGAGCATGATACGGTTGCTGTACACGTAACCTGTACAACCATAAAAATGGGCAACCGCGATTTAATTGTAAAGCTTGCTTCGGCATGTGTTGATAACGTTGTTGTACCCGACGAAGTTGGCTGTTGCGGTTTTGCCGGAGACAGAGGCTTTACATTCCCCGAGGTTAATAGCTATGCGCTGCGTAAGCTACACCCTGCAATAGAAAAATCGGGAGCGAAGGTGGGTTACTCAAACAGCCGCACTTGCGAAATAGGACTTACCACCAACAGTGGTATTCCCTACTCTTCTATTGTGTATTTGGTAGATAAGTGTACAGAAGCAAGAAATTAAGAGGGTGTTTCAAAAGTTACTTGACCCCTAAATCCCCTAAAGGGGACTTTCCAAAGGCGCTGGTTTAAAGTCCCCTTTAGGGGATTTAGGGGCTAAAGTGAGTATTTTGTATCTTTAGGCACACTTCTCTTTGGCCCGTAACTATTAACGCTTAACAAATTACCTATATTGGCGGGTCTATACATCCATATTCCTTTTTGTAAGCAGCTGTGCTACTACTGCGATTTCTACTTCAGCGTTTCGTTACAACGTAAGGATGAAATGCTGCAAGCGTTGATAAAGGAAATAGAGCTTCGTGCAAAAGAACACAATCCTGCCTACAACGAAATATCGACCATTTATATTGGAGGTGGCACACCAACAGTATATTCTCCCGCAGAGCTGGGACTTCTCATCGCTGCTGTTAAGGCAAACTTTTCGGCAAATAATATCGTTGAATTTACAGTAGAAGCAAACCCCGACGATCTTACCCCATCATACCTGGAAGGGCTAAAAAAAATAGGAGTAGATCGCCTAAGTATCGGCATTCAAAGTTTTATTGATAGGGATTTGAAATGGATGAACCGCAGGCATACGGCAAAAGAAGCCATAGAAAGCGTAAAACTATCACAGCAAAAGGGTTTCGATAACATTACTATTGATTTGATATACGGCATCCCCGCAATGAGCCTTGATGAATGGGGTCATAACCTCGAAACGGCTTTATCGTTAGATATACAGCACCTCTCCGCCTACCATTTAACCATAGAAGAAAAGACCATCTTTGGTAAACGGGAACAAAAAGGGCAGCTTACCCAAATTGATGAAGAAGAAAGCGAACGACAGTTTTACTTACTTAGAGAGCTGACGGCCAATGCCGGATTTGAGCATTACGAGATATCAAACTTTGCCAAAAACGGGAAATATGCCATACATAACTCCAGCTACTGGAAACAGCAACCGTATATAGGCATCGGACCTTCTGCCCACTCGTACGATAACGAACAACGAAGGTGGAATGTATCTAGCAACGTACACTATATAAGGGATATAAACAATGGTTTTGGCTTTTACGAGCAAGAAATGCTAGATACCACAACAAAATATAATGAGTATATACTAACATCATTAAGAACAAGCTGGGGTATTAACCTTAACTACCTGAAATATAGCTTTGGATACTATTATTACAACCATTTTATTGCTATATCTCAACAGCTCTTTAGCAACGGAACGCTTTTTAAAGAAGGCGAAAGTGTTAAAATCTCTTCAATTCACCTTTTAACAGCAGATGCTATAATTTCTTCTCTGCTTTTAATACCCTCTGATAATTAATATAATACATGGGCCGTTTGATTTTTTCTCACAAAAGTAGCCACTTTTAAACCATGCCGAAACAAAAAAAATGTTTGGTTTTCCAAAATATTGTTATATTTGTGGTTACTACTTAAAACCAAATTTAAAGAAGAAACTATCAAATAATCGTATTTTAAAAGAAAACACTAACAATATTTATTTTTTTCGCGATAATTACGACTAATATTCAAAAAACACCTAAATAGAATAAATAAAAAAACAGTTAATATTACTAAACACATTTTTAATATGGACGACTAAGACTATTGAAGTTAAAAACAAAGCCGTGCCTTTAAACAAGTTTTATCACATAATTATTACCACTAACTAAAATCTTTTTTTATGAAAAAAACAATTCTTTTAGCACTAATCGTGTTGTTGGGAGTTGGTTTTATTAATGCACAAACCAGAGTTACCGGTAAGGTAACCAGTGCAGATGATGGAAGCCCACTACCCTATGTTACAATTGTTGTAAAAGGTGCAACTATAACTGCAACTACAGACATTAGCGGGAATTACTCCATCTCAATGCCTGAAGGTTCTTCTGTTCTTGTTTTTTCATTCTCAGGAATGAACACAGAAGAAGTTACAGTTGGAGGAAGAAGCATCATTGACGTTATTATGACCGCCGATGCAACTCAGCTAGATGAAGCCATTGTTGTTGCGTATGGTGTTGCAACAAAACGTTCATTTACCGGATCTGCCTCTTCTATTAAATCGGATAAGGCATCAAGCGGTAGTTTAGAGTCTATCGATAAAGCTTTAACCGGTAAGATATCGGGTCTTAAATCATCAAACGTAACCGGAGACCCCGGTTCTCCTGCAAAGGTTAGTATTCGTGGTGTCGGTTCAATTAGCGCAAACACTGACCCTCTATACGTAGTTGATGGTGTTGTTGCACTATCTAATAGCGATATGGATATGGGCGTTTACAAGTCTAAGAGTGTTTTATCTTCTCTTAACCCTGACGACATTGAAAGCGTTACCGTATTGAAGGATGCTGCAGCTTCGTCTCTTTACGGTTCTAGAGCGGCTAATGGTGTTATTGTAATTACCACTAAAAAAGGTAAGCAAGGTAAAACAAGGTTCAACTACTCTGGCCAATTTGGACAGTCATCTATGGCTTCAAACTCTTTTGAAGTAATGGGTACTTCTGATTTAGCAAAATATGAGCATGCTGCTCTTATGGGATACTATCTATACGGACAAGCTGCTTTCTATCCAAACCAAGCCAACTTTGCTAATAGAGAGTCTTACTATGCTGCTGCTTCTACATTTGCTGATAATAACACGCCTTTTGTCATCAACGATTATGATATTAATACAAATTGGAAAGATGTTATCTATCGTAAGGCCTTTTCTCAAGATCATCAGTTCTCTGTATCGGGTGGTGGAGAAAAAACACAGTTTTATGTTGGTTTAGGATATAACAATACAGCAGGTATTGTAATGGGTAGCTCTTTTGAGCGTTACTCTTTCCGTATGAACTTAGACCACAAAGCTTATGACTGGTTAGACCTTTCGTTTAAGCAAATGCTTAGCTGGACAGATCAAAAAGGCTTCCGTGATAAGAGCGGACAAGATGTAGGTATCCCATCTGGTAGCCCGCTCGGAGTACTATTAGCAATGAACCCAAGTGAGCCGGAATACAACGCAGACGGATCGGTTAACCTATATCCTGCACTACCTGGTTCTAATGCGATGTCGCCTCACGAAATGTTTACCTCAAGCATCGGAAGATACTCTAGCTCTAATAGCACAGAATCTTTACATAGTATGACCACAGGTATTTTAGGTATAAGATTTGCTCCATGGTTACGCTTTACAGAAACTGCTGCTATTGATATTAGCTACGATCAAATGCTTGACCGCTGGGCTCCTGAAAGCTTAGATGGTGCATCAATAAACGGATTGGCAGACAGACGCTCAATGCGTGGTGCTAAGATTACATCATCTAGTATTTTAAACTACAACCAATCATTTGGTAACCATAACCTTTCGGCATTAGCAGGTTTTGAAGCCGAACGTTTTGCTTCATTATATATAACAGCATCTACCAGCAACTTATCTACATGGCAATTGCCGGAACTGGGTGTGGGACAAGTACGTGCCGCTTCTTCACAAAAAGATGCATACACAATGGCCTCTGTACTAGGCAGCGTAAACTATAACTACGACAACAAATACTACCTTTCTGCCAGCTTACGTAGCGATGGTTCATCACGTTTAAGTGAGGATGAAAGATGGGGAACTTTCTGGTCGGTATCCGGAGCATGGAATTTATCAAGAGAAAGCTTTATGCAAGCATCTTGGTTAGACGATTTAAGAATTAAAGCATCTTACGGTACAAACGGAACCCTCCCTCCAGGATACTATACTTGGCGTCAGCAATATGCTATGACCTCTGGATACGGATCTGCTCCTGCAATTTACTGGTACTCATTAGGTAACCCTAATTTAACATGGGAAAAATCGAATACATTCAACATTGGATTTGAAGCTCAGTTCATTAAAAAATTAGGTCTATCTGTTGAATACTACAACAAGAAAACTAAAGATCTAATAATGACCGTACCTACTTCTTACATAACCGGATTTTCTGGCTATACCGGAAATAACGGAGATATTAAAAACAGTGGGGTTGAAATTGAACTAAGAGCATTTAATATACAAGCAGGTGATTTCAGCTGGAATTCTGAATTTAACATTGCTTTCCAAAAAGCAACAGTAGATAAGCTTCCGGGTGGAGAAGATGTTCTTGCCGGACACGACAGCCAATATATTTATAGAGAAGGCGAAGATATGTGGTCGTTCTACCTACCCGAATGGGCTGGTATAGATAAGGAAACTGGTATAGGATATTTCTATGTTGACCGTGATGTAGATGACACTAAAACTTTCATCTATAATGCCGCAAGTCGTAAAATTGTAGGTAAGGCTATTCCTGATTTCTTAGGAGGTTTTTCTAACACTTTCACCTTTAAGGGTGTAGATTTATCATTCCTTGTTACATATCAATTTGGCGCCGACGCATTTGACTACCCAGGTTATTTTATGAACAGCGATGGTGTTAGACTTCGTTCTATTATGCCTGGCGCTCATGTTGCAAATAACTTCTGGACTCCAGACAATAGAGATGTAGATAACCCTATGCCGATGTACAACTATAACGCTTATCGCTTCGACTTGTTCTCTACACGTACATTATTCTCGACTGATCATATCAGAATGAAAGAAATATCTTTAGGATACACATTCCCAAAGAACATAACAGAGAAAATGAAGTTGGATAACCTTCGCGTGTACTTTAAAGCTGTTAACCCATTCATGATATGGCAAAAAGCTGATAATGTTGACCCTGAAGTAACCCTTAACGGTTATCGTACTACAGACACCCCTCCAATTCGAGTTTGGTCGTTTGGTATAAATATTGGTTTCTAATAATCAGAAGCTAAACATTAGAGAATTTTACACTTTAAATTGAGAATTATGAAAAATAAAATACTTTTATCTTTAGTATTACTTGGGGGAATTTTATTCTCTTCTTGTGATGATTTTCTGACAGAGGAGCCATCTGTAACGCTTCCTCCAGAAGAAGCTATATCTAGGCTCAAAGACTTAGAATACGCGGTTAACGGTGTTCTATCAACTTCTCTTAACCGTTATTATTATGGTGGCGACTTTGTTGTTTCTGCCGATCTAAAAGGTTCAGACTGTAGGTCGATAGGTGGTAATAACCAAATTTCTCCTGTGGGACGTTACCAGCACACTCAATATACAGATTATTCAAGGGTGCCTTATCTAACCGGTTATACCATGCTTGCAAGAATTAATAATATTATTGAAAACTCAGCAGATCTTCCCGAAACAGATCCTACTGATCAGTCAGTGGTTAAAGCTCGTCTTATGGGAGAACTTTATGCTTTACGTGGTCTTGTTCATTTCGATATGGCTCGTTTATATGCTCAGCTGCCAACTGTTGCTACAGATTTAAACGCGGTACAAAGTGGAGTTCCTATCTCCGATAAGGTATTCCCAAGAGAGTATAGACCGCTAAGAGCAACGTTAACTCAAACGTATAAGCAAGTTGTTGACGATTTAACACAAGGTATAACACTATTAGAGCCTTATAAGGGCTCAAAGGTTAACGGCAGAATTAACTATTGGGGAACAAAAGCGTTAAGAGCAAGAGCATATCTATATCTTGGTCAAAACAACGAAGCTTTAGCTGATGCTGTTGATGTTATTACCAATTCTGGTTATACATTGCTAACTAAAGATGGTTATGCTGCTTCTTGGGAAAGAGAAGGTGCCAGCGAAACCATATTCGAAATTCTTACTACAGATCTGTACAACGCTCAACGTAACTCTCCGGGTTTCTACTGTGCTGCTGCCGGTTATGGAGAAGTTGCCGCAACAGACGCTTTCAGAACATTTTTAGATGCAGACCCTACTAATCTTAAAGATGTTAGATCTAAAATAATAGTTTACGAACAAAGTTCAACCGGATCTAATAAAGGATACTATATAAAAAAATACCCCGGTCGTGGCAACCTATATGTTAATAACATAAGAGTTATTCGTTTGGCAGAAGTTTACCTTATAGCCGCAGAAGCTGCTGTTAAGGGTGGAACTGCTACAGGAGCATTAGGTGCAGAAGAATATATCAATAAACTACGCCAAAACAGAATTGAAGGTTATACAGATGTTGCAAGCGTTACATTAACCGATGTTCTTAACGAACGTAGAAAAGAGCTAGCGGCTGAAGGTCATATGGTTTGGGATCAGTGGAGAAATGGTTTAGACGTATTTAGCTTTGCCCTTAACACTACTGTATCTAGAACAGATTATCGTTGTATTCTTCCTATTCCTCAAAGAGAAAGAGACATTAACGAAGATCTAAAACAAAACCCTGGATATTAATAGTAGCTGGATATACAACAAAAAAAAGACTGCCTTGGGCAGTCTTTTTTTATGTGCTTACATTAACCTATCTAACAACAAATTCGCTACCTTCGTAAAAACCATATAATATCAATATGCTTAGCTACCCCAACGCAAAAATAAACTTAGGTCTACATGTTGTAGAAAAAAGGACTGATGGTTACCACAACATAGAAACCGTATTCTATCCGGTAAAAAGTTTAAGTGATATTTTAGAAGTTCTTCCTTCTAAAGCAAACACTACCACTCTTACAAATACAGGTCTTCTTATTGATGCCCCTGCAGAGTCGAACCTGTGCGTAAAAGCATGGAATTTACTCCGTAAAGATTTTAATATTCCTCCTGTAGAAATATATCTGCACAAACAAATACCATTCGGAGCAGGATTAGGAGGTGGCTCGGCAGATGCTGCTTGCTGCCTAATGCTACTAAACAACCTGTTTAAGCTTAATCTATCCAGCAACAAGCTAAAAGAATACGCCTTGCAGCTTGGTAGCGATTGTGCCTTTTTTATAGAGAATAAGCCAATGTTGGCAGCTGGTAGAGGTGAAATATTAGAAAGCATACCATTAAGCCTTGCCGGGAAATATATTGCTATAGTACATCCTCCAATACATGTCAGCACAGCGCAAGCTTATGCTGGTATTACCCCAAAACAACCCAGCTACTCGCTTGCACAGCTCCCGCTCCTTCCTATCAACCAATGGAAACAGCAGCTTAAGAACGATTTTGAGGAAAGTATATTTAAGCGGCACCCCGAAATAGCGAAAATAAAAGAAATGCTGTACAAAAAAGGAGCGATTTACGCTTCAATGTCGGGAAGTGGCTCTAGCGTATTTGGTATTTTTGAAGAATTACCCGATATTAGCAAAACATTCGAAAATTGTTTTACTTACGAAGGGATGATTGAGGACTAAGAGACTCATAGACTTATGGACTATTAGACTTGAAGACGATAAGACATAAAAACTTATTGACAATAGAACAAAGAGCAAGGACGTTTGAATGCATAAAAAGTTTAAGTGTTTTACCCAATAAAAATATTGTGTAGAGGTTATTCTCAGCACGATAAAAATTTTTCTCTATATTCTTTTATCTATAAGTCTTTAAGTCTAATAGTCCATAAGTCTTTGTTCCATTATTTAACTTACAAAACCCAATAAATTTTTCATTATGACAAACATAAAGCAATACATTGAGGAAAATAAACAGCGTTTCTTAGACGAACTGTTTGGTTTAATCCGTATCCCATCTATCAGCTCGGAAGAAAAGCATAAGCCCGATATGGTAAAGGCGGCAGAGTATTGGAAAGAAATGATACTAAAAGCAGGTGCCGACAAAGCAGAGGTAATGCCATCCGAGGGCAATCCGGTTGTATATGGAGAGAAAATTATTGATCCGTCCCTGCCTACAGTACTTGTATATGGGCACTATGACGTAATGCCTGTTGATCCCGTTGAGCTGTGGAAAAGCAAACCGTTTGAGCCCGAAATTCGCGATGAAAAGATATATGCCCGCGGAGCAGACGATGATAAAGGACAAGCCTTTATGCATGCGAAAGCATTTGAGTACATGGTTAAAACCAACACCTTGCCCTGCAACGTAAAGTTTATGATTGAAGGCGAAGAGGAAGTAGGATCACCCAGCCTACCCAAGTTTTGCATAGAACATAAAGAAATGCTTAAAGCAGATGTAATACTTGTTTCGGACACCAGTATGATTGCCCCCGATATACCATCTATCACAACAGGCTTAAGGGGTTTAGCATATTGGCAGGTTGAAGTAACCGGACCCAATGCCGATTTACACTCGGGAATTTTTGGCGGTGCGGTTGCCAATCCAATCAACGTTCTATGTAAAATGATTGCAGACATGCAAGATGCAAAAGGACATATCACTATCCCCGGTTTTTACGACGATGTGTTTGAAGTAAGCAACGAAGAGCGTGCAAAAATGGCCAAAGCCCCATTTGACGAAGAAGAGTATAAAAAATCGTTAGAGGTTGAAGCGCTTTGGGGAGAAGAAGGATTTACCACCAGAGAGCGTACAGGCATTCGTCCTACCTTTGATGTTTGCGGCATATGGGGTGGCTACACAGGCGAAGGAGCAAAAACTGTTCTGCCCTCTAAAGCATACGCTAAGATCAGCTGTCGGTTAGTACCCCATCAGAAGCATCTTCAAATCGCGGAGCTGTTTAAAAAACATTTCGAAGCCATTGCCCCTAGCTGCGTAAAAGTAAAGGTTGACTATTTGCATGGTGGTCCTTCTTATGTATGTCCTATTGATTTACCTGCATACGAAGCGGCAGAAAAAGCTTACGAGGAAGTTTACGGCAAAATGCCGGTTCCTGTTCGTTCTGGAGGAAGTATTCCTATCATTGCTACTTTCGAAGAGGTTTTAGGCATAAAATCCGTTCTCATGGGCTTTGGCTTGGGTGCTGATGCCATTCACTCTCCAAACGAAAATTATCCGTTAGAACAGTTCTTTAACGGCATCAAAACTATACCGTTATTCTATAAATACTATAGCGAGATAAAAAAGTAGTACGACACAAGTATCACGTATCACGAAAATGAGGGTACAGCGATATGTATATGAGATAAAGACACGAGACACTAAATAAAAGGCGATAAAAAAATAGCAAGTATTTTGGACGTCTTTGATACAAAAGAGAATACCGCAATATCTATTGCGGTATTCTCTTTTGTCCATTCACTTTTTTAGTACGTATGCGGCTCTCTTTCTATTAAACTCTTTATGCTGGTATTGGTAGGAAATGCTTGTACCGGTGCATTAAGCAAAAAACGACCTTCTTTAATCTCCAGTCGCAACAAAGCGGCTATTTGGCGCGCCTTTGTTAAGCTAGATAAAGCTGTTGTTTTTATTGATTTTCCATCTATTGTTATTGCACCCGAGCGCAGCTGAGCATAGTTAACGCGACCCAACATAGGCCTATCAGACTTACCATAGTCGTAAATACAAGCATCTATTTGCTCGTTACGTACAGCTACCGCTTTAGCCATATCTTCGTCGAGAATCGGTATAGGAATTCCAATGCCCATAAACAAAGTAACACCATAACCTGTAAAGTATGCAGCCTTAACAAACTCGCTGCTCATATTTTTTAAGTCTCCAATAAGGGCAAGCGTAGCTGCTGCACTAACCGGAATTCCGTACTCATTCTTAGGCTTAGATGTATTAAATTGTGTTCCTTGCCAAGCAACGTAACCCTTCGTGCCCCCCATAAAAATAGGGGTCCCGATACCTATGGTTCGCATATCGGGGTCTTTAAGTAACGGACTTAGCTCGCCCGCAGTAGAGTAAGTAGCATTCCCTAATTCGGGAGCCAGCGTACCCATGTAGGTATGAATCTCATTGGCTGTACTGTTTACTGCTACGTTGTAGTTCTGATATGCATTACGAGGGTTGAACAGATATGCCTCGTTAATGCTATCTTTATTAATGAGAGTTCTGACATACTGTCTTGGGTAGCAATCGGTTCCCTTACCCCATGCATCCAGCATAACATCTTTCCCCTCTATCAGCTCTTGAATAACATGAGCTCCTCCATAACGTGGATTATCGGGAGATTCTTGCGTTGCTCCAATGTATGCGTCAACAGCAGCAATGCCCCCATACGCGCTAACTCCATTTAGCATTAGCTTCTCCATACGCATGGGAGGATTTGTATGCCCGAAATTAAGAAAAGCACCCGACGAGCACATAGCCCCAAAAGTAGCTGTAGTAACAATATCTACCTTTTTAAAGATCTGCTTTGGAGTCAGCTCGCGCGACATAGTTGCCACTTCTTCCGCTGTAAGTATAACAGCCTTGCCTCTTTTTATTTTGGCATTAATTTCTTCATATGATTTAGTCATTGACATAACACGGCAGTTTTTTGAGTTAGTAAAAATTAAACACCTAAATTATTCAAAAAATTCTTTATGTATGATGTTTAATGCAGCTTTAACATCTGTTGAACAAACAATAGTCGAAACATTCTTCTCTGACGAGCCTTGTGCAATAGCTCTAATATTTATCTTATTACTACCCAGCGCATTAAACATTTTTCCGCTAGTTCCGCATTGCTGCTTCATATCATCGCCCACAAGGGTTATGATAGAATAACCCGTTTCTACCTGCAATGGCTCTATTGCCCCAAGAGATATTTCATAGACAAAGGTCGAGTCAACTGCTTTCTTTGCTTTTTCGGCATCAGCCTCTTCAATAGCAATGCACATAGTATGCACAGAAGATGCCTGCGTTATTAGAATGATATTAATATTTGCCTGAGCAAGAGCCCCAAACATACGATGCGAAAAACCCGGCACACCTATCATACCACTACCTTCTAACGAGATGAGCGCTATATTGCTACTGTTAGATAACCCTCGCACCATACTTTTACTGGCTGGCGGATAGTTTTCGATCAGCGTACCATGATCGTCGGGGGCGAACGTATTTTTTATCCAAACAGGAATTCCTTTGCTAACTACCGGACGAATGGTTGGCGGATAAATTACCTTCGCTCCGAAATGCGATAGCTCTAACGCTTCTTTATAAGAAATATTTGGAATTACCTTCGGTTTTTCTACCACTCTAGGGTCTGCCGTCATCATACCACTTACATCCGTCCATATTTCGAGTGAGTGTGCATCGGTTGCCACAGCTAAGATAGACGCGCTGTAATCCGAACCGCCACGACCTAAGGTAGTTGTCTCGCCATTACTATCAGACGAGATAAAGCCGGGGAATATGTATAAGCGATGGGCATCGTTCATCAACAACTCCCGAACTCTTTTATTGGTTTCTTCAACGTCAACAATAGCCATACCAAAAGTAGAATCGGTACGGATAATCTTTCGCGAATCAACCCACAAATGTTCTACCCCCATATCCGTTAGTTTAGCCGAAATTATTCGGGTTGACATTAACTCACCAAAGCTCATTAATCGGTCTTTAGTACGAAGAGATAGTTCCTTTAGCAAAAATACACCATAACAAAGACTGGCAAGCTCTTCGAGCATTCTTTTAATATCGCTATGAATTTTCTTTCCCTTATCTCCAGGGAGCAGCTCTTCTATTGTTGCAAAATGGCGTTCTTCTATATACTGTAGCTTTGCCTTGTAACTTTCGTCTCCCAATGCTGCTAGGGTTCCTGCCTGAATAAGCGAATCGGTTATTCCGCCAAGAGCGGAGCTAACGGCAAGCACACGTCCTCGTTGTGCGGCGCGTTGAATTATAGCTATAGTTTTATTCATGCAATCGGCATTAGCAACCGATGTGCCTCCAAATTTTAATACTTGCATTATGTAAAGCTTAAAAAGTAACTATTGGATTAGCTGTTTTGGCTTAAAGCCTTTGGGGTGGGCGGATATAGAACTCAAAAAAAGCACTATATCCTATCGCATGGACATAATTCTTGCAGTAACAGCCATTGCTGCTCTTAAAGAGGTAGATATATTTTTTATGTCAACCATTACTATATTACAAATGGTGTAGCTGATTATTTAGTTTTGGCAAATGTAGTAAAAATATGAATATACAAATATCACTTTCAATTTATAAGTCATTAAAAAATTAGGTTCACCAATAGTTCTAGATAAATAAATCGTGTATATATTGAATAATTTGTTTCATTATTTTGCCCTACTATATCATTTGTACTCAATTAGCTCATCTAATCAAACTAATTTATAACTTTGCAAAACAACTTCAGCAACCAAATTTTTAACATGGATTTTTCTAAAATAACAAATCGCCTTCCGTTCTTCTTACGAAACAAGTATATTTTTACTGTCGTAGTGTTTTTGCTATGGCTACTTTTCTTTGACAAAACAAACGTTGTAAGTCATCTCGGAGAGCTAAGTAAAATACAAACGTATAAGCACCAAATACAGTTTTACGAAGAAGGGATACGCAATGTTACCAACCAGCTAAACCAGCTGAATACAGATAACCTGACACTCGAAAAGTTTGCTCGAGAGCAATACTACCTTAAAAAAGAGGGCGAAGATATTTTTTTAATAGAAGAGTAGTAAGTGATAGTATCACGACACAAGTATCAAGTATTACGAAAAAGAAGGTACAGTGTATTGCGATATGCGTATAGCGAAAAACAGAGGTTCTGTCAAACGAAAGGAAAACCATCGATTTGACGAAGCCATATTTCCTTAATAACAGCAGTGTATTTGCCCTAAATCCCCTAAAGGGGACTTTTTGGCAGTGCTGTAAAGTCCCCTTTAGGGGATTTAGGGGCGACACGCAGAATACTTCTTTCTTTTGCTAAGCTTTTTCGGTATCATATCAGCCCACAAGTTGCGTTTTTTCATTTTCACATCTTCATATTAGCACATTAACACATTGTCTTTTTCGCTGTATGCGCATCGTGATACTTGATACGTATATCTTGCTGCTATTTTTATGTACTTTTGCACCCGATGAAAATTGCAAACATAGATTTAGGCGAGAAACCCATACTACTTGCCCCGATGGAAGATGTTACCGATCCATCGTTTCGTTATATCTGCAAGCAGTTTGGCGCAGATATGATGTATACCGAATTTGTATCGTCTGACGGGCTTATTCGTGATGCAAAAAAAACGCTTGAGAAGCTAAAGATATACGACTACGAACGTCCTATTGGTATTCAGCTATACGGTCATCTTATAGATGCAATGGTAGAGTCGGCAAAGATTGCAGAAGAAGCACACCCCAATTTAATTGATATTAACTTTGGTTGTCCTGTTAAGAAAATTGCCAACCGTGGAGCGGGTTCGGGCATGATGCGCGAACCCGACAAAATGGTTGAAATGACTCGCCAGATTGTGCAAGCCGTTAAGCTGCCCGTTACCGTTAAAACTCGCTTGGGTTGGGACGAAGATTACAAAATTATTGTTGAGCTGGCCGAGCGTTTGCAAGACGTAGGCATTGCTGCCCTTACTATACACGGTCGTACACGAGCGCAACTCTACAAAGGCGAAGCAGACTGGACGCTGATTGGTGAGGTAAAACGCAACCCGCGAATGAAAATTCCTATTATAGGTAACGGAGATATAGATAGCGCTGCTAAGGCTAAAGAAATGTTCAACAGCTATGGGGTTGACGGCATAATGGTTGGTCGTGCAACTTATGGTCGCCCATGGATATTTAGAGAAATTAAGCATTACCTTACCACCGGAGAGCTGCTGCCAGAACCTAACGTACACGAGCGGGTTGAGCTGGCAAAAATGCATCTGGCAAAATCTATAGAGGTAAAAGGTGACAAGGTAGGTATACTTGAGATACGCAGGCATTTCTCGTCATACTTCAAAGCCTTACCCGACTTTAAACAGACCAGAATGACACTAGTTACCTCTCTTGATATTGACGAGCTAAATAAAACGCTCGACTATATTGCAGAGCGCTGGGGGTAAATTTTATGATCATGTCAAATGGAGTAAGACATGACTCAGGTTTTTATTTCTTCTCTTGAATAGGTAATGATGCCAACAATGGTGCGTTTTGGACAAAAAGTAGAGCGGATTAGTTCGCTCTACTTTTGTATTTATCCCTATTGTTTTTGAAGAACAAGTACCACTTAACGTAGCATTTGAAGTGTTCAGTAGATAAGCCTCTA
>JAVBOE010000056.1:0-7207 GCA_031550925.1 Bacteroidales bacterium
GTAAAATATATCGATGGCAATATTAAGAAGGAGGAAAATGGACAGTTTGTACGTACAAAATATGGCATGCCTGCTTCTCCGAACCAACCTAAGCTGCAGGAAAAATGGTTACGCGCAATTGTTAACGATGCCGGTGAAACATTGAAAGCATACGACTCGGAAGAATAGCGTATCGCAAAATATATTGAAAAGGTAGCCTACATAAGGGCTACCTTTTTGTTTTTGATTAATTTTATCTCTTGTACTACTTGTAGTTGACATGTAACATCTTAACTAAAAACCTAAAATACCATGAAAAAACTCTTTACTATGCTGGCGTTGTTTATTGCTATTGTGGCAATAAAACCTGCAAATAGCTGTACCAGCTTTCTTGTAACAAAAGGAGCATCAACAGATGGCTCTACCTTTCTTTCTTACTGCTTTGATATATACGTTCATTCTGGCGAACTTTATTTTTTACCGGCAGCAACATATCCCGAAGGAACCATGTTGCCTATTAAAGAGTGGGATACCAATAAGCCGTTGGGGGCGATTAAGCAAGCTCGTCAAACCTATCAGGTTGTTGGGATTATAAATGAGCACTCGCTTTCTATTGCTGAAACTACTTTTGGCGGACGTCGTGAGCTGCGCGATTCTACAGGTGTTATGGATTATGGGGCGCTGATTTTTGTTGCGCTTCAACGTGCAAAGAATGCTCGTGAGGCTATTAAAGTTATGACGGAGTTGGCTAACGAGTATGGCTACTATTCGGGTGGAGAATCATTCTCTATCTGTGATCCTAATGAGGTTTGGGTACTTGAGCTGATAGGGAAAGGAATAAAAATGGTTGATGGTAAAAATGTGAATAAAGGTGCTGTATGGGTTGCTGTTCGTATTCCAGATGGATACGTTTCAGCGCATGCAAATCAGGCGCGTATTAGAACTTTTCCGTTAGAGAATAAAAAAACATCAATCTCTTCTAAAAATATTGATAAGATATTCAATCCGGAGGTAGAGATTGTATATGCACACGATGTTATTTCGTTTGCAAAAGAAGCCGGTTACTATAACGGTGCAGATAAGGATTTCAGCTTTTCGGATACTTATCATCCTGTTTCTTTTGGTAGTGCCCGTATGTGCGAATCTCGTGTGTGGTCTTTCTTTAAAGGCATAAATAAGGATATGATGAAGTACGAATCGTATGCAATGGGGCGCAATTTAACCAACCGTATGCCCTTATACATCAAGCCCGATAAAAAGCTTGGATTCGAGGATGTTGCTCATTGGATGCGCGATCACTTCGAAGGTGTCGTTATGGATCCAAGAACGGATTTAGGGGCTGGACCTTATGGTCTTCCTTATCGTGCGCGTCCCGGTAGATTTGAAGTTGACGGACAAACATACGTGAAAGAGCGCACTATAGCAACTCAGCAAACGGCGTTCTGGGCTGTAGCGCAATGCCGCGGCTGGATGCCCGATCCTATTGGAGGTGTTCTCTGGTTTGGTGTGGACGATGCTGCTAATTCGTGTCTTACTCCTATATACTGTTCTATTTCGCGGGTACCCGAAACATTTGAAGTTGGTAATGGAGATCTGCTAACCTATTCGGATAACTCTGCCTTTTGGACATTCTCCAGCGTATCGGCAAAGGCTTATGCACGGTACGATTCAGTTAGTGTGGACATAAAAAATTTACAGTATGAAATAGAGAAAGAACATATTGAAGGAGTAAAAGCGATGGATAAAAAAGCACTGGAACTATACAAGTCAAACCCCGATCAAGCCATTGCTTTGCTTACCGATTTTTCTGTACAAACAGCAAATGATATGGTGTGTCAATGGAAACAGCTGGATCACTTTCTTCTTGTAAAGTATATCGATGGAGGTGTAAAAAAGGTAAAGAATGGTAAGTTTGTGCGAACACCTTATGGGCTATCGGAATACCCTATGCAACCCCCATATCCCGATGAGTATAATCGTGCTATTGTTAGCGATCCGAAGGAAAAAGAAAAGCTGATATATCTATAGTAGATATGGAAAGTAAAGAGAAGTCGAATAAAATTTTATTCGGCTTCTCTTTGTTATTGTACAGTTTAGTATTTACTTACTGCATTCTTCGGTACTAGAAACTTATTGTACAGCAATAATCCTACAATTGTTAGCAGACCTATGCCGCTAAAGATTAACCATAGAAGCGATGGGTTGTTCAGCTTATCAACAAAATGAACGTACAAGGTAGCTCCTAAAATTCCTCCAACCCCGCTACCAATTACGCCGTATAGGAATGAGTAGCCAAGATAAAGAGCCTTCTTGTCTTTAGGAGCAATGATTCCAACATATGACAGGAACTTCGGATGAGCAGTCATTTCGCCTAGAGTAAAGACAGCGATACCAATCATAAACACCCATATATGCGTAGAAATGGCAAGAATAGCCATACCTACGGTGCCAAAGAAAATACCTACAATCATTGTAGGAAGAGCTTTGGTCTTCTTTACTAACGACGAAACTATTAGCTGTAATAGAATTATCACACCTGCATTTATTACCGTCACATGCTCTACATCAAATGACCATGAAGGGTTTGATGTGAATAGCCCTAGAAACTTATTTACAACATTATTTAAAGGTGTTGCATCTACGTAGTCTTTTACGTACCATAAAACCGTATCAAACATTTGAAAATAAAGAATCCAGAAGCAAGAGTAAATGGCAATCATAACTACAAAACGGTAGTCTTTTAGCACTAAAACAGCATCTTTTAGCACCTGCCCCATAGGTTTTGTATTCTTTGGCCTATCTGGTTCTTTATACACAAAAATATTTAGTATAAGCAATGAAGCCGTTGCTATTGCAGCCATATAGAAAATATATGAATACGATTTTTCTTTAAGAATCGGTACGAGAATAAGCGGGAATAAGAAAGCACCCAAATTAATAGTCCAGTAAAAAATACCAAAGCCTAAGGTAGAATTCTTTTCGTTGGTACTGCGCGCAATAGTTCCCGAAATAAGAGGCTTAAAAAATCCTGCTCCGCATGCCATTAGTAACAGGCTTGCGAATATTGTAGTATAATCGGTCGCTAATCCTGAGCATAGATATCCAAGGCTCATTACAATGAACGCTCCCATCAACACTTTCCGATATCCATACCTATCGGCAATCGCACCAGATAGAATAGGTAGTAAGTAGAGCAGGGGGGTAATGGTGCTTTTTATAATACCTACGCTTTCTTTTGAAAAGCCTCGACCACCTTCTCCTACGCTCATTACAAGATACACAGATAGGATTGACATTACACCATAATAAGAACCTCGTTCGAAGAACTCCATGATAATTACAGTCCAGTAGTTACGGGGAAATGAGCGGATACCACTCTCTTTAGACGAATCTTTCTTAGCCATTTGGTAGTTGTTGGGTTGAGCTAGTTAGAGTAGCTAATCTTATTTTCACTAGAAATGTTTACTGTTTTTAGATTGCTTTGACTGAACTCTACAATAAGAGCAAATGTGTTTGGAATCAGCTTCTCCAGTCGCTTTAGCACTTCTTTCTGTACATTGATATTGCTGAAAGGTACAACTTTTACATACTCTTGAATTTCGTTAGCATTACGTCCATATTTATATTCATAGGTAAAGCGTCCATGCTCATCTGTAATAACGTTCTTATTATCTTTATTCGGTACGCTGATATAAAACTCGCTGTCTTTTATTGAGTTGTCTGTGCTGAAAAGCTTATTATCGTTAAGGTATGTGTATAGCTCTATAGCAACATTTTCTGCCGGATTAATAAGTGCTATATTTTTACTCATCACATCGCGGTAGTAATACTTGCCATTCTTCTTATAGCTATATAGCTCATTCAGCTTACTGTTGATTTCATTCAAAAGGTACGGGTAGTGTGTACAACCAAGAATAATTGTTTTTAAAGGTTGCGCGTTGGCTTTTCTCAGCTGCTCCATCAGCTCTACTAAATGGTAGCGAATGTAGTTGTCGGCAGAATTTATTTGCAGCTCCTTAAATCCCTTTTCTTCACCAAGTGTTTCGTATAGCATTTTGTTGTTGCTAAAATCGAAATTGTATATATCCAATAGCGATAAATCTATCTTATATTTTTCGTGATTAAGCGATGGACCTAAGTAGCTGGGGCGAGGTGCTGTTGCTGTTCTATCTATGTATTCAGGTTCTTCGTCAACCACTTCGGCAACGCCATGCCCACCTTGATTGTATATTTGAATATTACCTGTATAGTCAATATCTTTTTTTAGCCTGTTGAGCGTGTTCTCATACCCGTTAGAGGCAATGGTCCCAACGGTTGCAAAAACACCAATAGAGCCACTTTCATCTTTTGCAAACACATCCAGCGCACCTTTTGCTCCGGCATCAATAACACCTATTACCGGAACATTCAACCCTGCCTTATTTAATAACGATGTAACGCTATCTTTTCCGTATGCTGTTGCTGTATTGCAAGCAATTACAATTGCTTTTACCGACTCCTTGTCGGTATTATATGTTTTAGCATTCTCGTCGGCATAGTATTTATTTGAAAGAAGGAACTGTGCGTCTTTTAAAATATGCTCAATAAGCAGATCAGATTTGTTGGTAGCATAGTAGTTGCCATAAGGCATATTTGCCTGATCGGCTAGGTAGATAAACTTTTCTTTCTCAAAGTCGGCCTTTCCGTCTTTTCCTGTACTATGGTTCTCATTATTATAGCCGTCAAAATTCACCAGCTCATCCAGTACGGTTAGTCCGCCTGTACCCGAGTCGAAGACACCGATGGGTAACGCAACGTTAGTCGAAATGCTGTTGTCAACATTCAGATAGTAAAAGCTGGTAGAATCTGATAAAATAGCTTGCTCAATAGTTTCAGGAGATTTTTCCGGAGCAAGCTTACTACCACAAGATGCTGCCGAAATAAGAATAGGGGCAGCAAGAATAATAAAATACAACTTGGTTTTCATATTTGTTAGGTTTTGAATGATTAGGTTTAGTATCATTGATCTGTTACAAAGTTATCAAAATACGCTAAGCAAAAAGCCCTCTTTGTTTAGAAAAGGGCTTTTGTTGCTGTACCGACTACAGCAGCTACGCTTTTGTAGATTTGCACCACCAACCCATTTTGCGAGCCAATATAATTATTGCTATGGCTGCTGCTAATAGCCCAAGCATTAACCATACACCTTGACCGTTTACAAATAGCATGGGGGCAGAAGTAATAATTACTATTTCGACAGGTGCGATGGGCAAGTATGCCAATGCATAGTCTTCCATTGCTTTACTGCTCGACTTGGGATCGACAATTCGCAACAATGCGATACCAAGTGCCATGGTTCCGGTCCACCATCCCCAGGCGAAGATGCTGCGTTCAAACCAGTAGGTTCTGCAAAGTTTCCGTCCAAAGTAAAAGGTAATGAAATACACAACCACTATTCCAACAAGAATTATAATGATAAGTGGAACAGCATACTTAACCACAACGCCAAGCTTAATTGATGCAATGCCAAATGCTACCAATAAATCGGTAAAGGTGCTGCCTAGGCGATTGGTAGTTTTGGGGCATATATAGTTACTAACTTTCGTGGCATCAAATATCTTTTTCATTAAAAGCCCTATGATGAATGCTGCTGAGAAAACAGGTATCTCAAGGTCAGGGTATAGCTGCTTAACACCTTGGCTGCACAAATAACCGCAAAAAGCAGCAACAAATATAAACGCCATGTGAAAGGCTAGCGAGTCGATAGAAATAGAGGAAGTGGTTTCTGTTCCTGTACTTTCTCTTTTATCTTCAGGTAAAAGCCCGATTCGTAGCTCGTCAGGAAGGTCTGAGAAATCTTTAATAAAGCTGGTATGCCCTTTGCGGGCAGCTATTTTAAGCAGTACCAGTCCAATAACAATAGCCGTGATTACACCACTTGTAGCGGTTGTCATACCTAAGCTACTGGCTTCGTCCCAGCCAAGCTTGTTAAACGCTTCGCCCACAGCCGCTGCCGTTCCATGTCCTCCGTAAAAACCTACCGGAAGCATAATGCCGAATGCCTGGTTAAGCGAAGGCCATATTGTGCTCAGAACAAATATGCCAAATAAGCCCATGATTGCCCATTGCAGCAACATTCCTATTTGAGCATAAGCCCAAATAGGTCCCACTCTTCCGGCTACCTCTTTCATGGTAAACTTAGGCGATGACAACGGAAGTGCTGCAAAAACAAGCGCAATTAAAATTGCCGAATAGGTTCCCAGCTGGTTTGAGAAAGGTAAAACATCAAAACCGTTTGGACCTAGTGCTAAGCCTAGTATTCCGGCAATGAGCGATGGGGGAATAAACAGCTGTTGAATGAATTTTACTTTTACTCGAATCAGCTTACCTACTAAAAGGAGCGCAAAAATTAATCCTAAATCGGTAAAGAGTGTCCATGGTGTATAAGGTGTATAAACAATTTCCATTTTTGCTTTAGGTTTTGGTTACTATTTAGGTTTGGTGTTGGTTCGTATTCGTTCGTCTGTTGCAAAGATATCAAAATATGTGAAAGTACCTAGATACAGAATGAATATAATAAAGCCTTTAAAGTATTATTTTATACTTGGATAAATATAGCAGGCTACATTCAAACAATGAAAAGAGAAATTGTAATTCGTAAAGCGGAACAGAAAGATGTAAAAACATTACTGTACTTAAGCAGCAAGTATGGATTGCTACCTATGCTGTATATGGTATAAGAACAGAGTTTTCCGACTATGTTCTCTCTGCATTCACTACCAATAATATTAAGAAGGCTTTATTGGATAGCGACTGTATTACTTTGGTTGCAGAGCAAGACAATCATCTTATTGGATGTGTAGAGATTAAGTTGCACCCTGAAAATACTATTGCAGAAGTAAAAGATTTTCCCGAAATAACAGCGCTATATGTGCTGGAAAGATTTTGTGGCGAAGGTATGGGGAAAGAACTATTGAATGCTACCATTGATATACTTAGAGAAAAAGGCTATACCTCAACGTGGCTAAGTGTACTATACTCTAACGAAAGAGCGTTGAAATTTTATTACAAGAACGGTTTTAAAGATGTTGGCAGGATTTATTTTGAGATGGATGGAAATAAGTATGAGAATAGAGTGCTACTATAATAGCTTTAGCTATTTTAGCTAGATTACTCTGGGGTTATACTGCTGGGTACGCTTAGACAGCTGGCGAGCCTTACCTCCGGTAACGGAGTTTAGCAGCTGCCA
>JAVBOE010000070.1:0-11999 GCA_031550925.1 Bacteroidales bacterium
CTGAAAGAACAAACAAGACTAAAATATGTAATACCAGAAGAAGTAGGTATCCCCTCCTCTCTACTGGTAGAGATAGATTCTATGGTAAATAACGCCATTATGCTGAAAGCAACACCAGGCGCACAAGTCATGGCAATATATAAGGGAAATGTATTCTATCAAAAAGCATTTGGCAACCATAGCTACGATAAAAATTCGCCAGCTGTTAAGCTAAGCGATTTGTACGATATTGCTTCTATTACTAAGGTAAGCGCAACGCTTCCTGTTATTATGAAAGCGATTGATGAACATAAGCTAAACCTCGACGAAAAGCTGGGAAATTATCTACCATATTTAAACGAAACAAATAAAGCCGATCTAGTGATTCGTGATATCCTTACCCATCAATCGGGCTTGCAGGCATGGATACCTTACTATAGGCACTTTTACAAAGAACACCAAAGCGGGAAAAGTTTATATAGCGATACACGAGATAGCGGGCATCCCAACAGATTGCTAAACCAACCGCAATACTTAAGCAATACCTCATATCTTGATACGGACTACTTTTCGCATACTCGTAGTGCAAAATATAGTCTTATGGTAAGCGATTCATTATTTGCAACGCCTTCTATTGCCGACTACGTAAAAACTACAACCGATAAAGCAGAGCTGCAAGAAAAAACATATCGCTACAGCGACATGGGGTTAATGTATATGCAACGCGTGGTTGAAGCCATCTACAACAAATCGTTAGATCGCCTGGGCGATGAGCTATTCTACCAACGGCTGGGCATGTACCGTTCGGCATTCAATCCTTTGAGCAAGTTTAATAAACATAGTATAACACCATCAGAGCAAGATGTAATATTCCGTAAGCAGCGCGTACAAGGAACGGTACACGATCCCGCTGCCGCTATGCTGGGTGGAGTATCAGGTCATGCGGGTTTATTCTCTACAGTTAACGATTTGGCTAAGCTGTTCCAGCTATACTTAAATGGCGGTTCGTATGGAGGTGAGTACTATTTCAGTCCCGAGATTATGCAAGAATTCACTCGTTACCAATTCCGCGAAAAAGGTAACCGCCGTGCGTTAGGCTTTGATAAACCACAGTTTGAGACCAAGAGTAATGTTTGTCCTGAGGTTTCATACTCAAGCTACGGCCACACAGGATTTACAGGAACTTTTGTGTGGACAGATCCCGAACGTGAGCTGATATATATCTTCTTTTCGAACCGAAGCTATCCGGACCCTAATGATGGTAAGCTCTCGAGTTTGAACGTAAGAACCGATATTCTTAGCAAGCTGATTAATGCGATAGATTATGCACAAAAAAGAGAAGCTAGTGCAGCAATAGAAAAGAATACTATTCCTAAAGTAACAGACCCTGATTTTACCATTAAGCAAAATCAAACAACTATACGATCATCGGGCAAATAGCGGAGGGACTATAAGAACAAAGACTACTAAACTTAAAGACAAAATCTTCTCGTCATTCCTCCCTTTGGTCGAAATGACGAGAAGATTGGTAAGCTTTAATCAATCACTTTTTGCTCGCCTTCTTTACCCCTTGCAATAGTCCACTCTTCGTAACTCCTACAGTAGTCATTGCCCCATAGATTATACCGAGGGATGATATTTGCTTTCAAACGCTCTTTAAAATTTTCGAAATCCTTTTTCTCCGGACTTGCCCACAACACCTCGCTAAGAGCGGTCATTCGTGGAAAAATCTGGTACTCTACATCTTTTTCTGTTGGTATGTACTCTGCCCAAACGCAAGCTTGCGCACCAAGAACATAGCGATCTAAACCTAATTCTTTCAATTCGCTCGGAACGGGCTCGTATGCATATACAGCCTCAAGCGGAATATATCCGGGTATTTGAAGGCTATCTCTGGATGATTTAGTTTGGTAGCGGTTAAAGTACATTACACCGCTTGGCGTCATTACAACCCTGTGATTTCTTTTAGCAGCTTGTATTCCGCCCTCCTCGCCACGCCAGCTCATAATAACGGCTGCAGAATCAAGCTCGCCCTCCAGTATTTCGTCCCATCCGATAACAACTTTACCTTTTGTTTGTACATATTTTACAACCCGATTTACAATATAGGTCTGTATATCCGCTTCGCCTTTCAGCTTATTATCTTTAATAAACTGCTGACAGAACGGATCTTCTTTCCACCACTTTGTGCTACACTCATCTCCCCCGATATGTAGATATGGCGCAGGGAACAAGTCGGCAACCTCTCCAAAAACCGTTTCTAAAAATTTAAACGTTTCGGGACGAGGAGTTAATACGTTATTCTGACGGTTATACATGCCCCATGTGTATGCTACATTCCATGTGGTATCAGGCTTTGTACTAAACTCGGGATAGGCAGCAATTGTAGAACGATTATGCCCCGGTATATCAATTTCGGGAATTACCATAATTCCTCTTACTTCAGCATAGCGAAGAATATCTTTTACCTCATCGCGTGTATAGAAACCGCCATAACGATTGGGGTCGTAGCGTACAGGCTCGTCAAAGAAATGCCCGATAAGCGTTGAATCTCTCCAAGAGCCAATAGAGTTTACCTTTGGATAGCTGAGTATCTCTATCCTCCAACCCTGGTCATCGGTAATATGCCAATGCAACGTATTGAACTTGTGGAATGCCAAGTAGTCGATGTATTTCTTAACAAAATCGACCGAAAACATGTGGCGAACAACATCAAGATGCATGCCTCTATATTCAAAACGAGGATAATCGTATATTTCAACAGCTTTAACTACAGCCTTATTGGTTTTTTCAATTGGTAGTAATTGTAATAAACTTTGTATGCCATTAACCATACCTCGAATGTCCGCTGCGGCAATCACTACAGCATTATCACCTTCTGTAAACAGTTTATACGCTTCGGGCTTGTCAAAAGAATTATCTAGCATCAGCTTAATAGCAAATTTAGCATGCTTTCCCTCTTTACTATCCACCAAAGAAAGAGATTGCCATCCGCACTGTTTTGCCAGCAAATTGCTAAGATACCCAGCCTGATCTTTGAAAAAACTATCATATACTATCGATGAATTTTTGCTTAATGTTACTGTCGGTTCATCCTTTTCTGCCACAGATACAGGCTTCGGCACAATATTATGAGCTGACGGTAACACCACATTTTTTTGTGCATATAATGCAACGCTAAAAGATAGCAACAGAAGTAATAAAAGGCTTTTTGTAGTTTTCATGTAGTTGATATTTTAGATAGATTTAAGGATTTTAAGACTTAAAGACTTTTTCTTGAAGCTCAAAATATTACTTTACTTATAAATGTAATTATTGGGCTTTGTATAATAGATACTTGCTATTTCTTAGGTTTTAGTATAACTCCAATGCTTTTCTTTCCATCCATTTTAATGATGATTGGCTTTTTGAAACGAACATGCCTCAAGTATTTTCCCTCAGATACGGTAGGCTGTTCTTTCAAAAAATCTAGATCGTAAAATCCGTCATCCATATATGGATTTATAGTAAAATAGCCCACTTGAAGCGATGTTAAGTTATGGAAAAAGTGAGTACCCTGACTGGGATCTACTCTATAGCTCTCGAGCCCTGCTTCAATAATTGTTCTGGCATTACATATCTGCGACCATTTTACGGGAATACCCAACCATGGATCGCTAGAGCCCCAACGCCCCGGACCAGCCAACACATAATACCTGCATTCGTTTTGCATTTGTTCATTCAGCGCATCAACTTCTTTTACCATTTCTTGGCTTTGCGATGGATCAAAAGCTTCGGGCTTAATATATACAAAGTCATAAACATCGTTAATGATTCCATTGCCAAGTATTCGCTGAGATTTAATTATTGTTTCCTCATTGGCTACAATCTCCAAATTTTCGACAATAACCTCGCTATTCTCAACTATAGGGCGTATCTGCAACAAATGAAATGTGCTTATCTTTTCGGTTGCCGACTTCATCTTTACGGCAAACTCAATCTCTACCGGATGCCCCATTTCTCGCTGACCAACCTCCAACGCTATTTGAAGAATTGACGAAAGCGGAAACTTATTGTACTTAAGTACGCCTGCAAAAGTTATCAGCTTACGCCCTCCTTTATGCAGTCCATCGCGAACAATTTGATCGTTTGGATCGTATGTAGATACTATGCCTTCAAGCGTACCATCCCTCTCCGCTTCTTTAAGATCGAGTTCCAGAATATTTGAAGAATCGTCTGTGGTTGCAACAAAGGTAAGCGATGATGTATCAAGAGCATCAAAAACTGTTTGCGTTTCTTTTAACGCGATAGGCAGCGAGCTTAGCTGCAACACATTTTCGGGATATTTTGGCGAGAAACGAAGGCTTTTACCTCCATCTACTACATATTTTCCAAGTCCCAAGGCAACATTAACAACTCCGTCTTCCGGTTTCTCCGCCCCTAACGGATAGAAATTTATAGAACGTGCAACCCCCGAAAAGGACGGGTAATACCGATCGTGATGATTCTCTCCTACCACTTCCTGAAGAACAATGGCCATCTTCTCCGCATCAATAACATTTGATGTTGCCCGCATATATGTTTTACTATCCCTATAAAACACCGATGCATAAACTGCTTTTATAGCATCTGTAAGCATTTGAAGCATGTTATCCATATTCTGTTCATCATACGGAATCATGTATGTTGAGTAGATACCGGCAAAAGGCTGGTAGTAGGAATCTTCGAGTAGGCTGGAAGACCGGACTGCAATAGGCTTAGCAAATGCTTTAAATATCACGAAAAAATCTTCGTTGTAACGTACCGGAAACTCGGCGGCAAGAAAACACTTAAGAATTTCTTCATCAGACATATCTGAGAGCGCAACGGGGTAAAGATTGTTTTGCTCCATAAACTCGTCGAAGATATCGGTACAAAGTACAACCGTTTTAGGTAATGCCACCTGTACATTATGTTCTTCAAAATATTCGAGCGTAGAATTTCTCTTTATTAACGCGTTTAGAAACGCTAAACCCCTTGCCTTTCCGCCCATAGAACCGGCACCCAGACGAGCAAAGTTTGAATACTTATCAAATCTGTCTCGTTCGAAAATAGCAATTACACCTTGATTCTTAACCTTACGATACTGAACAATGGCATCAAATATTGTTTGTCGAGCTTCTGTTATGTTGTGGAAATCTTTAAAAGATATATCGCGTAAAAATTCTGCTAAAGGAAACATAGCCCTTGAGTAGAGCCACTTTGATACATGGTTTTGCGATAAGTGAAAAACAAGTGATTCGTCGGGCAATGTAAAAATAAGATCTTGTAAATCTCTTAGATTTCTTGCACGGGCTATCTCTTTACCGGTCTTCGAATCTCGAAATATGAAATCTCCAAACCCAAAATTATCAAGCAGCTGCTTTCTAATCTTTTGCTCAAGAGTCTTAGAATTTTTATCAATAAACGATACCTGTAAACGCTCTGCTTCCGTTGCATTATCCGTTTCGGAAGAGAGAAGAATGTACGGCATAAATTCGTCGCACGCTTTAATGCTCTCAAACAAATCTATACCTGCTCGTTTATCATTTTTTCCATTATGCGGAAATCGAACATCAGAAACAACTCCAAGTGTATTATTCTTAAACTTGCTGTATATTTTCCATGCCTCTTCATAGGTTCGAGCCATCAGGATTTTAGGACGTCCACGCATACGCAGCATTTGCTGGTGGGCATTAAGAGCCTCGGTCATAAACGAGCGCGACTGAATAAAAATGAACTTATATAAGTGAGGTAGTATTGATGATGAAAAATGAATGGAATCTTCGACAAATATAAGTATTTGTACACCCACACTTTCTACATCTTCTTTCGCATTCATACGATCTTCGAGCAGCTTGATAATAGCAAGCAAAAGATCGGTATTTCCAAGCCAGCTAAAAACGTAATCAATAGAGCTGAGATCGTCTTTGTCTATTCTTAAAGTTACCTCGCGGGAAAAAGGAGTTAGAACAACGATAGGAATACTAGGATAGAGAGCCTTAATCTGCTTTGCCACATCAAATATGTCTTTACCATCGCTGTCAGACATGGCAATTATCAGCTCAAAGTCTCTTTGGTTAAGTTCTTCAAGCGCTTCTTTTTCAGTATATACCTGAGTAAAACGCGGGGGATAGCGTAAGTTAAGCGATGCGTACTCATTAAAAAGTTGCTCTTCTATTCTGCCGTCCTCTTCTACTATGAATGCATCATAACGGCTTGATATCATCAAAACGTTATATATCCGATGTGTCATCAAATCGGCAAACGAAGTATCTTTGAAGTAAAGCTGGCGGAGGGTTGGTGTTGAAGAGTTTGGCATATTAAGGCAATTTATTATTGCGAATATACGAAATCTTACAATATGTCTTAGTATAAAAATGAAGGAGGGCACCACCCCTCCTTTCCACCTAACCTTAATTACTTATGAAAAAAACCACTCGTGTTTTCACTACAAACATACTGCCCTATCAAGCTAATGCGCCAAAAGAAGTGTTAACGTGTAGTATAAATAGATGCTTGATGTTATTAAATGTTACAAGCCCACCCCTACCCTCCCTTTGGGAGGGAGTTAGCCTTCGCATACACATATCCTTATCGTGATACATGTCTATGTAGTTTAGATTTATTTTAGCCCCCTTTGGGGGTTGGGGGCCGTAAAAAACAAAAGGAGGGAACCACCCCTCCTTTTTACCTAACCTTAATTACTTATGAAAAAACCACTCGGGCTTCTATGCTACAAATGTAACGCGCCCTTAAGCTAATACGCTAAAACAAATATTAAAGAATGATATAGACTTGGGAGAAGTGTTATTTTGTGTTGGCAGGAATAGTAACACGTATCATGATATACGTATCACGATAAAAAATATTCACTATTCAACGTTTTGCTTCATGAATCTCACCCCCATCACATATCGTGATACTTGATACTTGCATCGTGATACTTTCTATAAAATAAAAAAGGAGGGCACCACCCCTCCTTCACCTAACCTTAATTACTTATGAAAAAACCACTCGAATTTTGTGTACTACAAAAATAGCTACTTAATCAGTATTCTACGTAAATTATATATTAAACAAACATTAAAGATTAATCTTCTTTATTTTCTTGCTCTTTCTTTTCGTCTTTGTTCCTAAACACCAGTCCATCTCCAAAATAGTCAACAATTACGGTACTTTCAGGCTTTACTGTTCCCTTTAGAATTTGCTTAGACAACTCGTTTAGCAGCTCTTTTTGTAGCATTCGTTTTACAGGACGCGCACCATATACCGGATCGTAACCTTTTTCCGCTATATAATCGATAGCATAGTCCGTAAGCTCTATGCTGATATCTCTTTCCTTCAACATATCGGCAATTTGTTTTACCTGTAGGATTACAATTTCGCGAATATCGTCCTTACTTAACGGAAGGAACATAATTATTTCGTCGATACGATTTATAAACTCAGGACGAACGGTCTGCTTCAACAGGTTGATAACATCAATCTTTGTGCTTTCTACTATCTCGTCTTTATTCTTCTCATTCAGCTTAGAGAAGCTCTCTTGTATAATATGAGAACCAACGTTAGATGTCATTATAATTACCGTATTCTTAAAGTTTACAGTACGACCTTTATTATCTGTCAACCTACCGTCATCTAACACTTGAAGTAGAATGTTGAACACATCGGGATGTGCTTTCTCAACCTCGTCAAGCAGTACAACCGAGTATGGTTTGTGCCTTACAGCTTCGGTAAGCTGTCCGCCTTCATCGTAGCCAACATATCCCGGAGGCGCACCCACCAAACGAGATACAGAGTGACGCTCTTGGTATTCGGACATGTCAATACGCGTCATCATATTATCATCGTTAAACAAAAACTCGGCAACCGCTTTTGCCAGCTCTGTTTTACCAACACCCGTTGTTCCCAGAAATAAGAACGAACCGATAGGGCGCCGCTGATCTTGCAAGCCTGCACGACTACGGCGTATGGCATCCGATATGGCTTCTATTGCTTCGTCCTGACCAACCACATGCTTATGCAACTCGTCTTCCATGTGCAGTAATTTTTCCGTTTCGCTTTGCAGCATCTTGCTTACAGGTATGCCCGTCCACTTTTGCACAACCTCGGCAATAGACTCAGCTGTTACCTCTTCATTTATCAACGATTCTTGCGAAGTATTTTCTTTTTCGCCAATCAGCCTCTCGTTCTCCAGCTCTGTCTCGCGTATCTTCCCATAGCGGATTTCGGCAACTTTACCATAGTCGCCTCTACGCTCGGCATCCTCAGCCTGCAGCTTCAGGTCTTCTATCAGCTGGCGATTCTTCTGTATGGTATCTAACCTGTCTTTTTCCTGCTGCCACTGCGCATATAAGCGATTCCTTTCATCGGACAAATCGCTGATTTCGCGAGAAAGGTTTTCTACTTTTTTCTCATCGCCTTCGCGCTTAATGGCTTCCCGTTCAATCTCCAGCTGGCGAATTTTACGATCTAATTCATCAATGTTTTCAGGAACGGAATTCATTTCCAGCCTAAGTCTGGCAGCAGCTTCATCAATAAGGTCAATTGCTTTATCTGGCAAAAATCTGGATGTAATGTAACGTTGCGAAAGCTCTACAGCAGCAATAATAGCTTCGTCTTTAATACGTACCTTATGGTGATTTTCGTAGCGCTCTTTTAAGCCACGAAGAATTGATACGGCATCAGGTCCTGACGGCTCTTCAACCATCACTGTCTGGAAACGGCGTTCTAACGCCTTATCCTGCTCAAAGTACTTTTGGTATTCGCTTAGCGTAGTTGCTCCAATGGCTCTTAATTCGCCACGTGCCAAAGCGGGTTTAAGGATGTTTGCTGCATCCATTGCACCCTCTCCCTTGCCCGCACCAACAAGCGTATGTATTTCGTCGATAAACAGCACTATTTCGCCATTAGAAGTGGTAACTTCTTTTACCACCGATTTCAGCCTTTCTTCAAACTCTCCTTTATACTTTGCACCTGCAATAAGGGCGCCCATATCGAGCGAGTATATCTGTTTCGATTTCAGGTTTTCGGGTACGTCGCCTGTAATTATTCTGTGCGCAAGACCCTCGGCAATAGCTGTTTTACCAACACCCGGCTCGCCAACAAGTATAGGGTTATTCTTTGTTCTACGTGATAATATCTGCAACACACGACGAATTTCTTCATCACGACCGATTACGGGGTCTAGCCTACCAATTCTGGCCTGCTCGTTAAGGTTGATGGCAAATCGGTTAAGCGCATCAAATGTATCTTCTGCTGTTTGGCTGTCCACCTTCGAACCTTTGCGCAATTCGACAATCGCAGCCTTCATTTCTTTTTCGGTAGCGCCATTATTTTTAAGCAGCTGAGATACTTCATCACCAACAGCCAGCAACCCCAAGAGCAAGTGTTCTATAGAAATAAACTGGTCGCCCATTTCTTTAGAGTAGCTCATTGCTTTTTGTAGCACTTTGTTCGCACTATTGGTGAGATAAGGCTCGCTACCACCCGATACTTTGGGGTAGCGCTCAACCAGCTTATCAACCTCTACCGAAATGGTATTGCTGTTAATACCCAGCTTACCGAATAAGTAGGTGGTAATGCTCTCGCTTTCTTTCAAAATGGCCTTTAATAAATGACCTGTATCTATACCCTGATTGTTCATTCCACTGGCAATCTGAGCCGCCTCTTGAACTACTTCCTGAGATTTAATTGTAAAATTATTATTGTTCATAGTATATATGTCTTATCCTAACATTCTCTGTATGACAACATATTAACAACTAGCTTGCCAAAGTTGTTCTCGGAAATTTTGACAGAAAATAATAAAAATACAGGACAATTTGACAAGCTGTGTAAATGTAGTGATGTGGCAAAAAGAACCGTCATTTCTCGCTTCGCTCGAAATGACGGTTTTGAATCACTCGTAGCGAAGAGCCTCTATAGGATCCAGTCTAGCGGCTCTAACAGCAGGGATATAGCCCGAAGCTATACTTACCAAGAAACATACAGCAACACCTAAAAACATCCATAGCCATGGGATGGTAAAACCTCCGCCCGTAAATATGGGAAGAATATTGCCTACCAATATTCCAAGCACTACGCCTAACAATCCCCCAAGCTGCCCAATCATAATAGACTCGAAAAGGAATTGCTGCTTAATGGTTTTAGATGTAGCACCCATTGCTTTGCGAGTACCAATCTCGCGTGTACGCTCGGTTACGGCAACCAGCATAATATTCATGAGTCCCACAGCCGCACCCAGTAGCGTAATGGCAGATATAACAAAGGCTGCAATGGTAACCTTGCTCATCATACCCAGCATTATCTCAATAATGCTATCGCTTTGCTCTATGTTGAAGTCGGACTCATCTGCAGGTGTTAACCTCCGTATCTGACGGAACAGGCTTTCGGCCTCGCCAATGGCATCATCCATCATTGTAGGGTCTTCGGGTGTTATATTAATGTAGAATGACTGGTTAGGCTTAGAAAAGTTAACCCTTGCGTTGCTTACTGGAATAACCACCCAAGTATCGACCCCGCCACCAAAGCTGCTTCCTTTAGACTTAAACGTTCCTATTACCCTATAACGAACGCTATTAACCGAGATAAACTCATCCAGTACGCTTTTCTTTCCGGGAAAAAGCTTTTTTACCAGCTCGTTACCAATAATGGCAACATTATTTCCAATTTCCATATCAAAGGCCGAAAACATGCGACCTTTATCCAGCTCCACTCCGTTAGCAATAAGAAATCCGTCATCGCCTCCCCTAATCCCAATATTCGGGTTTGTTTTTAATCCGCCAGCCATAACGGTTGCTGTTCCGGAAATGGATGTTTCAATAGCAACATTTGCAGGGATGCTATACTTCTCTTTCAGCTCTTGTGCCTGCCGATAGCTGATGTAGCTGTAGCTCTTCTTACGTATCCGCTTGTTCATTACCTGATAGTTGCTACCAAAGCTCTGTATGGTAAACGTATTGGCACCCATATCTTTAAACGTATTGCTAATAGAGCTCTTCAACGAATCGATAGCCGTAAGGATACCAACTAAAGCGGTAATACCAATAGCAATGATAAGTATGGTAAGTACGGTACGCAAGGCATTTGTCCGTATGGATATTACGGAAATGCGGAAGTTTTCGCGAAGTAACGCCAGGTGCTTCATCTACCGGTCAGCTAAAAAATACGCGCTAAAGATAATGTAATAATGTGATAATATGCTAATGTGGAAATGTAGTAATGAAAAAATTGTACAGCGTACAGCGATATGCGTACAGCGAAAAAGATTTAAAGAAAAGTTCGATTTTTATCGCACATCTCATATCGCAATACGCAAATCCAAATCTTAAGCATTAAATCTTCAAACCATTAAACTTTTTAAAGTTTCTTTTGAGAGGTTGGGGGCTTCTTTTTTGCTTAACGTATCACAATTAACTATTAACGTTCTTATTATGTCGAAAAAGAAAGCTACTTTTGCGCAAATTATCAACTCAACCATGACAGAAAGAAAACCCCAAAGGGGCGGTCGCAAAGAGAGCGACAAAAGTCCTAAACCTTGGACTATTGACGCAGGCAACGATTCTTCCGACAAAAAAAACAAAAGAAAAGAATCGTCTCGTTCTGCTAACTCCACCAAAAAAGACGATAAACCAAAACGTAGACAAAGCGACGACGATAAGCCGAAACGCTCTACCCGTAGTCGCGACAGCTATAGTGATAAATCATACGGTAAGAAAAACGATACCCGTTCGTACAAATCATCCGACAAAGACGATAAGCCGAAACGCCGTTTTAATGACGAGGATAAGCCCAAGCGCCGTTTCAACGATGACGACAGACCAAAACGCAGCTACGGTGATAAAGACAAGCCGAAACGCCGTTTTAATGACGAGGATAAGCCCAAGCGCCGTTTCAACGATGACGACAGACCAAAACGCAGCTACGGCGATAAAGACAAGCCGAAACGCCGTTTTAATGACGAGGACAAACCGAAGCGCCGCTTCAACGATGACGACAAACCGAAACGTTCTTACAAA
>JAVBOE010000042.1:0-43929 GCA_031550925.1 Bacteroidales bacterium
GAACGATCAGGTAGAATACGAGGAAACCTTTGAAAATGGTAAGATTGTGAAGAAAAAATAGCGTTTGCTTGTAAAATCAAAAGAGGAGAGCTATTGCTCTCCTCTTTCTTTACCCCAATTATTGAAACATGAATACATAAAAGAGAAAGTTCTCTTTTATTTTTTGCAATCGTTGGTAGAATATGCGACTAACATCCAAACAAGCTTTTCTTGCTCTGTAAGGTAATCGCTCATTAACGCAACTGTTGTTTCGTCTGCTGCCTCCGATGCTAGTGCAAGGATTTTTCTTTCTTCGACGATAATAATTTTGTAGGTGTCAAGAATATTATTTACTGCTTCTCCTCCACACGAAACGTCTGCCACTTCTTTTATTTTCGCAGTTTTTAGATAATCGCTGAATTTGTTTGCCGGAACGCCGCCTAGCATAAGGATACGTTCTGCTATCTCGTCAACTTTTTCCGCGGTATCGTCATACATTTCTTCAAACTTACTATGTAACGTAAAGAAGCTGTGTCCTTTGATATTCCAATGGAACCCACGAAGATTTGTATAAAATACCTGAAAATCTGCCAGCAGCTGTTGTAGTGACTCAACAACCTTACCGGCTGCCTTTTCTTCTAAACCTAAATAATCTAAAGTTTTCATGGCTATATGTGTTTATTATTTTTATCGGAATATGTTTTTGTTTTGTTGATACAAAGATACAGCTGTAAGACACGCAAGTCAAACTGATAAAATCTATCGCAACATAAACATCATCTATAATTTTATTGAACGATTTAATTTATAGATAGCTATTATTTATACTTCAACTTAAATAAGCCCTTGTTATAGCCTATATTTCGCTATATTTGCATTGAAACACGAACAATGATAGCAGATTGGGGTTATCTCGTTGTAAATGTTGATAAAACCTAAATTAATAAACCTAATAATTGCTAATAATAGTAAGATGAAAAAGATAGCAGTAATTCTTTCGGGATGCGGTGTGTACGACGGATCTGAGATACATGAGGCAACAATGGCTTTACTGGCTGTAAAGCGTAATGGAGCGGAATATGTGATATATGCTCCCGACAAAACGCAATATGATGTGATGGATCATTTTCATGGGCAACAAAGCGATGAATATCGCAATGTGTTGGTAGAGGCAGCACGTATTGCCCGCGGTAACATAAAACCGTTGAAAGAGCTAAACCCTAAGGATATTGATGCTGTTCTGTTTCCCGGAGGTTTTGGCGTTGCAAAAAACTTGAGCAGCTACGCATTTAAAGGTGCCGAGTATGACGTAATACCGGAAGTTAAAGAGCTGATTAAGGCCACTCATGATATGGGAAAACCTGTTGGTGCTATGTGTATTGCTCCTATCTTGTTGGCAAAATCTCTCGAAAAAGTTACCATAACCGTAGGTAGCAATAGCGATGCTGCGGCAAAAGCGGCAGAAGGTGCTGGTGCGACTCACGTAGAAACAACCAGCGGAAATATATGTGTTGACAAAGCAAATAAGGTGGTTACTGCACCATGCTATATGCTAGATGCTAACATTGTCAACATATACGATGAGGCCGATAAGCTAGTAAAAGAGCTATTGGCTATGATGTAAATGAAAAGATAGTATTGTGATATAAGTATCACGTATCACGAAAAGATAATGTGCTAATTTGCTAATGAGTTGATATGGTACAGCATACAGCGATATGCGAAAAAACAATGTGATAATTTGCAGATATGCTAATATGCAAATGTAGTAATGAAAAAATAGCATCACGATAAAGAATATGTGGGGTTACTCCCTCCCTTGGGGAGGGCGGGGTGGGCTTTAACAACTAATAATTAAACTTTAGAATGAAGATAGCATTTCACGGAGCAGCAGAACATGTAACGGGTTCAAAGCATTTAATATCATTAACTAATGGAAAGAAAATACTGCTTGATTGTGGTATGTTTCAAGGTGAAGGTGAGTTTACAGGAGAGCTGAATAATAAATGGGGATTCAATCCTTCGGAAGTAAGTCATTTAGTGCTCTCTCATGCACATATCGACCATAGCGGCTTAATTCCTAAGCTGGTAAAAGACGGTTTTCAAGGTAGGATATGGGCAACACCTGGTACCACCGATTTGGCGGAGATACTTTTGTTGAATTCGGCAGAAATACAGCAGTCGGACGCTCGCTTTATCAATAAGCGCAAAGCAAAAGAGGGTAAACCTCCTGTTGAGCCTTTATACACAGAAGAAGACGTGCGAAAGGCTATGCAACATTTTGAAGTAATCGATTATAACGAACCACGTAAAATAGACGAAGGCATAGAGCTCGAATTCTATAATGTTGGTCATATTGTTGGAGCTGCAACAGTTTATCTTACCATAAAAGAAAACGGGTCATATACACGCATTGCTTTTAGTGGTGATGTGGGGCGCTATGGCGATCCTATACTTAAATCGCCCCAGCGATTTCCGCAGGCAGATTTTGTTCTTATAGAATCTACTTATGGTAATAAGCTGCACCAAGAGGCGGATACTTTTGCAAATGAGCTTAAGAAAGAAATAGAAGAAACATGTATCGGTAAAGGCGGTAAGCTTATTATTCCCGCGTTTAGTGTAGGTCGTACACAAGAGCTGCTTTTTGGACTAAACGAGCTTGAAGAAAATGGAATACTGCCTCCTGTAAAGTATTACGTTGACAGCCCTCTATCGATTGAAGCGACAGAGATTGTAAAAAGACATACCGAGTGTTTTAATAAAGCAGTTATTCGTTTAATGAAGTTCGATCCGGACGTATTTGATTTCAAAGGCCTTCATTATGTAAAGGATGCTGATGAATCAAAATCGCTTAACGGGAAGCATGAGCCATGTGTAATTATTTCTGCTTCGGGCATGGCCGATGCAGGTCGTGTGAAGCATCATATATTGAATAACATAGAGAATAGGCATAACACCATTCTAATGGTTGGTTATTGCGAGCCAAACACGTTAGGAGCGCGCTTAAAGCAAAAACCTGAAGAAGTTACCATTTTTGGCGATAGACTTAAGGTTAAAGCTGATATTAAAACAATTGATTCGATGAGCGCTCATGCCGATTACGATGATCTTTGTCAGTATTTGGCTTGTCAAGACCCCGAACAAGTTAAGCGTGTGTTTATCGTTCACGGAGAGCCGGAATCACAAGAAGCATTCCGTAATCGTTTAATCAAGAAAGGTTTCGATGATGTATATATTCCTAAAATGCACGAGGAGATAGGTCTTGGATAGCATTTTTAGCGATATTAAAGTCGTTGGCTTTGATGCCGACGATACACTTTGGATTAACGAACCCTATTTTCAGGAAGCGGAAAAAATATTCTGTAGCTTATTCAGCGATAAGTATTCGCCCGAAGAGGTTTCTGCGGAATTATTCTCTACCGAAATGCAAAATCTTGCCAGCTATGGCTATGGGGCGAAGGCTTTTACGCTTTCTCTAATAGAAACAGCACTAAGGTTGGATAGTGAATGTACTGCCTCTAAGGTTAAGCAGGTATTAGAGTTGGGTAGAACTATTTTAAACAAGCCGGTTGTACTACTTAATGGTGTGCTGGAAGTTTTGAATGAGCTTAAAGGTAAATACCGTTTAATCATTGCGACTAAAGGAGATTTGCTAGATCAGCAGCGTAAGCTAAAGAAGTCGGGTTTAGAGCATTATTTCCATCATGTAGAAATAATGAGCGATAAAAAGGAGGAGGACTATAAAGCCTTAATCCGTCATTTAGATATTGAACCGAAAAATTTTTTAATGATAGGTAATTCGCTGAAATCGGATATCCTACCTGTTCTTTCGCTTGGCGGTAAAGGTGTTTATGTTCCCTATCACGTAACATGGCAGCACGAAATTATAGCTGAACAAGACATGGATAGTAGTATGTGCGTAAACTTGCCGAGCCTTTCGGCGTTTCATACTCTTATGTAAATTATTGCTATACATTCAATTTAGGGCGGTACATTTTGTATCGCTTTTTTTGTGTATTTTACTTATAATGAGTAAATTATTTTGTAAAAATCATTTCAATTTCTATCTTTACCATACCATAAACCTTAAAACGACGAATATGAAAAGACGTAAATTCTTTAAGTCGATTGTTGCAGGTGGGCTTGGATTGGCCGTTTCTCCCGCGCTTAAAGCCTCTGCTGCTTTTACTGATGACACTCCTGAAACAAATATCTCTGATGCTTTGGCTGTCCCACGCAACAGCAATTCTATGCCCGGAAAATATCCGGGTAAAGTAGCGAAGGTAAACCATATCGGCAGTGTTGTTAATGGTAAACCTTCAGAGCAGGCAGCGTATGATATGTTGAAGGCGGCCATGCTAAGCCTTACCGGAGAGGATAGCTTGGAAAAAGCCTGGTTGCAATTTGTTTCTCCCGTTGATATTATTGGGCTTAAGCTGAATCCTGTTGCTGGAAAGTTATTGTCAACTTCTCATGCGGTTACTAAAGCGATAGTTAAGCAGCTGGAAGAGGCCGGAATCCCTCGCAGTAACTTGGTTTTGTGGGATAGGAGAGAGATGCAGCTGCACGAGGTTGGATATACAGAAGAGAATTATCCGGGTATAAAAATCAGAGGAACGGAATGCCAAGATGCTGATGGTGGCTACATTAATAAGGAAGGACGACTTTACAGCGAAGATCGCATAGATAAAAACCATTTCTTCTATGCAGATGTTGAGGGAGAATACGATGCATATACCATGCCTTTTATGGTTAACGGTGGTAAGTATTCGTATTTTTCAAAGATTTGTACCGAAGAGGTAACAAAGATTATTAATATTCCGATACTGAAAAACGCAGGCACATCGGTTACGCTTTGTATGAAGAATCTGGCATTTGGAGCCATAAGCAATACCGGAAGGTTGCACCAGAAGCTTTGGCACGAAACGAGTGCATACGCTTGTGCTTTTCCTCCTCTACGAGATAAGGTTGTGCTTAATATTGTTGACGGTCTCATTGGTTGTTTTGATGGTGGTCCATCTGCAAATCCTCAGTTTATCTGTAACTACAATACATTGATGGCAGGTAGCGATCCTGTGGCTGTTGACTGTATTGGGTATGAAACAGTGATAGCAAAACGTATTGAAGAAGGGTTGCAATCGGAAGAAAAAGCAGGGGCGCGAAAGTTTATGGAGCTGGCGCAAAACCTTAAGCTTGGTGTTGCCGATAGGAGTAAAATTCAGCTGGACGAAATAAACTTAGCTTAGATGAGACGTGTAGTATATTTTTTGTGCTTAATGCTTCTTGCTCCTGTCATTCTTCAATCGCAGGATATAACAGTAAAGCGGGAACGAACGTTTACCGGCGAAGGTTTATACGGATTTATGAATGGAGGTGCAGATTTGTACCTTGAATATGGTGTGCAGGAATTAGTTACTAGTGAAGTTATTTTCAAGGGCGAAGAATATACCGTTGATATTTATACTCTACCTTCTCCCGCCGATGCTTTTGGCATATACTCTGTAAATATATTCAAGTGCGATAAAGCGGATGAGCTGGGTTGCTTCGATTGCCTTTCCACTTATCAGCTGTTGTTAGTCACAGGCAATAAGTATATTTCAGTGGTATTTCAATCGGGCTCAGACATTGCACGTAATAACGCAAGCGAGCTGGTAAAACAATATGTTGATATTAGTAAGGAAGAAAAGTTCTCAATACCAAACGAACTGCAGCTGTCGCCTCCATACTCAGGTAGCCTTAAGTATTTAAAAGGCCCGCTCTCTATCTCAAATACAGATTTTACCCTATTTACATCGCTTGAAGGTATATCATACTCTGATGTTTGGTATGTAATAGATAGGCAAACAAGAGAGAACAAAGCCTTAGTATTTATAAAGACAAAAGAGGATTTAAAGCGATTGGAAGAAAAGGTTACTAAAGAAGATATTATTAGTAAAGACGAACATTATATCTACTTTAATTGCACAAAGAAGGAGGAGCCAAAAGAGGATTTCGGAACGTTTGCTTTTTAAGAGAAAGTCACCAACAAACACGTCATTCAATAAGTTCGTCATTTCGAGCGAAGCGAGAAATCTCCTCATTCAAGGCACTGCTGCTTTTCAGGAGATTTCTCGCTTCGCTCGAAATGACGAAAATTTACTTTGCTCTGCGCTTACGTTCGTTTTCGTCTAAGTATATTTTTCGCATACGCATAGCATGTGGCGTTACTTCTACGTATTCGTCTTCCTGAATATATTCTAACGCTTCTTCCAGGCTAAATACAATAGGAGGAGGAAGTGTTGCTTTATCATCAGTTCCTGATGCACGAACGTTTGTAAGCTTCTTTGTCTTACAAATATTAATGGTTAAATCTTCAGAACGGGTATGTTCTCCAATTACCTGTCCGGCATATATTTCGTTTCCAGGGGGAATAAAGAACCGTCCTCTATCTTGCAGCTTATCCATCGCATAGGCAATAGCAGTACCTGTTTCCATGGCTATTAAAGAGCCGTTGTTACGTTTCTCAATTTCGCCTTTATACGGCTCAAAATCTTTGAAACGATGCGATACAATTGCCTCTCCTTGTGTTGCTGTAAGCAGGTTACTACGTAATCCTATAAGCCCCCGAGAAGGAATGTCAAAGTCAAGGTAGCTGCGGTCGTCTCTGTGGTCTATATGAAGCAGCACTCCTTTACGGCGAGTAACCATCTCAATCGCTTTTCCGGCAAACTCTTCGGGGAGGTCTATAGTTAGATGCTCAATGGGCTCGCAGCGGACTCCGTTTATATTTTTATCTACAACTCTTGGCTGACCTACTTGCAGCTCGTACCCCTCTCTGCGCATGGTTTCTATCAGCACGCTGAGGTGTAGTACGCCACGACCATATACTACGAATGAATCGGCGGAGTTTCCTTCTTTAACACGCAAAGCAAGGTTCTTTTCAAGCTCTCTATCCAAACGCTCTTTAAGATGGCGTGAGGTAACATACTTGCCATCTTTTCCGAAGAAAGGAGAGTTGTTTATGGTAAACAACATACTCATGGTAGGTTCGTCAACAGCAATAGGGGGAAGGGCTTCAGGATTTTCGTAATCGGCAACGGTATCACCAATTTCGAAGCCCTCTATACCAACTATAGCACAAATATCCCCACATTCAACTTCTTCAACCTTCAATTTCTCAAGGCCTTCAAAAACCATTAAATCTTTTATTTTGGTCTTTTCAATAGATCCGTCACGCTTTGCCAACGAAACATTTTGTCCCGATTTTAGAGAACCACGAGAAATGCGTCCTACGGCAATACGTCCTACATAAGGCGAGTATTCTAATGATGTAATAAGCATTTGAACAGTACCTTCTACCTTTTTGGGAGCGGGAATTTCGTTTAAAATACAATCAAGCAAAGGGGTAATATCACTTGTCGGTTTCCGCCAATCTTCCGACATCCAGCCTTGTTTAGCACTTCCGTATATGGTTTTAAACTCCAGCTGTTCTTCGTTTGCATTGAGCGCGAACATTAAGTCGAAAACCTGCTCATTAACCTCATCGGGACGGCAGTTGGGTTTGTCAACCTTGTTGATTACAACAATGGGCTTAAGTCCTAAAGCTAACGCTTTCTGCAGAACAAAGCGTGTTTGGGGCATGGTGCCTTCGAACGCATCTACCAATAGTAGCACGCCATCGGCCATGTTTAGCACGCGCTCCACTTCGCCACCAAAATCAACGTGGCCTGGGGTATCAATAATGTTTATCTTATAGCCTTTATAAGGAACAGAAACGTTTTTGGCAAGAATGGTTATACCTCTTTCTCTTTCTAAATCGTTGTTATCGAGAATTAAATCTCCTGATTTTTCGTTATCGCGGAACAGCTTTCCTTGTAAAATCATTTTGTCGACTAGCGTGGTCTTTCCATGGTCAACGTGGGCAATAATTGCAATGTTTCGTATTTTTTGCATTAAATTGAAATTAGGGTGCAAAGGTAACACCTAATTGAAAATGTGAAAACAATTAGCTGAAAATAATGTATAAAGAATGCTCAATGTGATAAAATGTGCGCTAAGGGATGTTACCTTTCTTCAGCTTATATCTTTTTTGAAGCAACCCGAAAGATACGATAAGCAGAACTGTGGCAACAACAAAAAATGATGTGAAGTAACCTCCGGTAAGGTCTTGTAAGGTAGTATTTGAATCCAACCCTTTGGAATCCGCAATAGTTATCCCAATAAAAGCAAAAAGGTTATTTACAAAATGGATAAATATGCATGGCCATATTGATTTGGTTTTCCAATACATCCAGCCGAGGAATAGCCCTATAACAAATGCAGGGAGGGCTTGCCATGGGTTAAAATGAATGAGCGCAAAAAAGAAAGCTGACCAGATAATTGCTTTTTTAGGAGACATACTTGTTAACAGCCCGCGCAAAATAACCCCTCGCAAAAGCACTTCCTCACATAGAGGGGCAACTATTACAGCTAGTATAAAGGTTGAGATGCTTACGGTAAACACTTGTCCAAAATAATTTTCAAACCACTCCGGCATTGGCCAAAACTTTAACAGAAGTGTGCTTAGTGGTTCCAGAATAATTGCTAAAGACGATGTTGCAAGCAATATGAGAATGTAAACCGTCCAATCTATGTGCCTGTCTGCAAACAGAGGCTTTGCTATTGTTGCCCTTCCGAAGATTTGGTTGATAATGAAAAATAAGAAAGCATAGCTGATAATGGTTGCAAGAACCATGAACCAAGCATCTAGCTCCGAACTTTTTATAGATAGCGCTTTAGCAATGAGTTCTAATATACCAACAGGGACAGATACAGCTAATGTAGCACCAATAAATAAACCAACAACAGCCCATGCTTGTGTTAGCTGAAAACGATGCTGATTTGTGGGATTATAGCTGTTCATAATTAACGAAATAAGGCGTAAAGGTAGTAGCAAATCCGTTAAAATGTACTATGTAACGGTTTTTGTTTGCGAGCTAATAAAGCTAATAGCTATTAAGGGTAGCATCCAGAATGGTTGTACCAACAATAATGCCGCCAATAGCGAGGGCCTCCCAACCACTATTATTAGCCTGAATTACAGTAAACATGAAGTCGTTTCTTTGCGCTAATCCTTTCTCTAGATTCGAAGGCGCAATACCTTTTGCCCGAATGAGGTTTGCTATATAAAAACTTTGTGTGATAGCATATGTAGAACCGTCTTCTAAAAAGATAGTCAGGTAGCTTTCAAAGAATAACGGGGTATTATCCTCAGAAAAGTCGAGAGCTTTAACACTTCTTGTTTGATTATGGGCATCGAGGACAACGTTGTTGTTGTATTCTTTTTTATCAATGTTGCTGAAGTTTAGGTTAGAAAGCCATAAACTACAGTGGTTAATTTTGCGTTTTGGAGGGATAAAGCTTACCTGTTCGGGGTTGTATTCGTACCCGGTGGTGGTTGCTTTTGTGGTGCTAATATCGGTATATGGAAAGACCCCAATACTGAAAGTTTGACTGGTTGTTTCTGTTGTAATGTGCGATTTCTGACCTTTATAGCTAGTGGCTACATCATTAATAATAATAGCAGAGCGAGACCAGTCTACATACATTGGCATGTCAAGCTTATTAAGAACTCCGATTTGGATAGGACCATCCTGCCCGTTGAAAGAATAAGTAATTTGAATGGTATCGGTATTAAAAATAAACGAACCTAAATTATCTCTATTTATGCCTTCGTCATTGCTGCTTAATGTTGAATAGTAGTATGTGCTTGAGCAGGAAGACAAACATATAAACCCTATTAATAGAGCAAATATAAACGATAGATACTTCATAGTCGCTAAAATTTATCTAGTAAAGATACCAATTTTACATAACAAGAAACAACATAAATCCTTTTTAGCTGTTATCTTCGTATTAAATAACCCTTGAACCATGAGTATGATTTCTTTTATTAAGAAAACAGGATTAACCATTCCTCTTTTTTGTATGTTGCTATCTTGCACACAAACAACAAATAACACAATGAACGATACGTTACAAACCATTCGCAACCGTAAGAGCGTTCGAAAATATACAGAGCAAACGGTTCCGAAAGAAAAGGTAGAAATATTACTGAAAGCAGCGATGGCGGCACCATCTTCTAAAAACAACCAACCATGGTTGTTTTATGTAATTACCAATAGAGATGTGTTGGTTAAGCTGTCGGAGCAGCTGCCTTATGCAAAGATGTTGGCAAAAGCACCTCTTGCCATTGTTGTATGTGGCGATAATACTAAGGGCATAACTGATCCCGAGCAATCGCTTAACTGGGCGTTAGACTGCTCAGCTGCTTCTCAGAATATTTTATTGGCAGCAGAAGCAGAAGGATTAGGTGCTGTATGGACAGGTGTTTTTCCGTATAGCGGTAGAGTAAAAATAGTGAAAGAGGCTTTGCAGTTGCCTGAAAATATTATACCGCTAAACGTTATTCCTGTTGGCTATCCTGACGGAGAACACATGCCTAAAGATAAGTTTAATCCCGATGTTATTAATTGGGTAGAATAAAAATTTGCTAATATGCTAATATGCAAATGTAAAAGATGAAGTTGTTGGGCATACATTCTCACATTTGCATATTAGCATATTAGCAAATTTACACATTAATTTATAGTATCTTTTTTCGCTTAAAGAAGAAGAAAGTTATTACTACCGATATTATCATTAGAGCGATAGAGAAAACCAAATCCCAACCCTCGTCAACTAATGGTAACCAGAGGTTCATACCATACATACTTGCGATTAGAGTAGGAGGCATGAAGAATACCGTAACAACGGTAAACACTTTGATGATCTTGTTCTGCTCTATGTTAATAAGACCGACAATGGTATTTTGTAGATACTCCAAGCGGTCGAAGCTGAAGTCGGTGTGGTTAATTAGCGAATTTACGTCTTTTATCAGCACGTTTAGTATTGGATAAACATCATCGGGAAATCTGCTGCTTCGCAGAATATTTGATACCACACGCTGTTTATCGATAATATTTTCGCGAATTACCATTGTATTTTCTTGCAGCTGGCTTATATCCAACAGCATTTCTTCGTTAACCTTGTTCCCTAAGTTAACCTGCTTGCTGAGATACGAAATTTCTTTTGCTATGCCTTCAACCATATCGGCATCAAGGTCTATACGGCTTTCGAGTATAGCAACCATCAGGTGATAGCCGGTAGTACTTGTCTTATGCGATAGCTGAACTTTCTTACCTATTTCACTCAGCGTTCTAAGGTCGGAATTGTGGAGTGTTGCCAGTATCCCGTTGTTGGTAATAGTAAATGAAACCGTTTCGTAAGTAAAGCTGTCGGGCTGCGAAATCAGGAAGTTTGTGTTAGCGAAAATCTCGTTTTCTGTTTCAGAGTAACGAGAGCTGCTTTCGATCTCTTCGGCTTGCGAACGGCTTTGCAGGTCAGTATCGAGGTAATCTTCAATCTTACGTTTTTCATCACCGGAAGGGTCGATAAGATCAATCCAGATAACGCTTTCTTTACTTAGCTTATCGAGTAGCTTGATGTCGCTGCTGCGAACTATTTTTTCCGGTGTTTTATAGTAGATAATAACCATAGGAGTTGGTGTTATGGGGTGTAACGATGGTTAGCTGTGCAAGTTTTTGTCTTGCGAACGACTATTCGTTACATCGGACTTTGGATTTTATTACCCCCAAGGCTAAATTCCAAAAATCAACCAATCCTTTCTTCTTCTCGTTATCAAAGTTATAGCTGATGTTATTCTGCAAATAATCCAGCGCCAGCTGCTTATCAAAGTTTTTTACTTCATGTTCAACCACATAAGGTATGCTGTCTATACCTTTTTTCAACCCTTCGTTAAACATGCTTATAAATTCCGGATCAAGGCGTTTGTTTGCAGCCCATACAGCGAAAACAAACGGCAGCTTACGGAACTTTATCCATTCTTCTGCAAGGTCGTATTTATAAGGAAATTTACCGTCAAAAGAAAATGTTTTGTCGCCAATTAGTACATATCCTGTGTTTTTCTTGTTGGCGTCAACATCTTGTATATTTTTGAGGTTGCTGAATACAGGCGATATAAACCAGTACTTCTTAGCTAATACTTGACAAAGTAATACCGAAGTTCTCGATTCAAAATCAAGATATATCGTGTTTAATTCATGTAGCGGGGCTGTACTGTATAGTGCAACAGATCGTACTTTATCAGTAGCACCTATGCAATAATCACCTATAATATGGTATTCGGGTAAATCGGGAACAACGGCAACAGGTACAATGCCAATATCTGTTTTATCCTCTTTAAGCATGGCCGCGCACTCGGCCGGATAGTTTAACGTTAGCTCTATATGGTTGACTACTGCCGAATTTTGCAGACCGTACACGAATGGTACTGTGTTGAGGTAAGATATTGCTGAAACTCTAACTTTCTTCATCACCATAGAGATTTATGTTACTATCCAGAGGGCATCTATGTGCTATTTTTATGGTGCAAAGGTAATCAAATAAGTTGTTTATTGCGAATATGCGGTAAAACTGTAAAATTTGTACTTTTGTGCTTTACTGCCATTAAACTATTAAACTATGACATTGAACGAGCTAACAGCAATTTCGCCGATTGACGGTAGGTATAGAAAACAGGTTGATAAGCTAAGCGAATATTTTTCGGAGTATGCACTTATCCGCTATCGTGTATTGGTGGAGATAGAATATTTTATTGCGCTTTGCGAAATTCCCCTACCACAGCTGCAGGATATAGATAAGCTAAGCTACCCTAAGCTGAGAGATTTATATAAGAATTTTTCAACCGATGATGCCCAACATATAAAGGATATAGAAAAAACGACCAACCATGACGTTAAAGCTGTTGAATATTTCTTGAAGGAAAAATTTGACCAGCTGGAGTTGACAAAGTGGCGCGAGTTTATTCACTTCGGGCTTACCTCTCAGGATGTAAATAATACTGCTACGCCATATAGCTTGCGCGAAATGGTGCATGATATATATTATCCCGAGCTGGATGAGCTGCAAAAGAAGCTACAGCAGCTGCAGGTAGAGTGGGCTCAGCTGCCCATGCTCGCTCATACACACGGACAGCCGGCTTCTCCAACACGTTTGGGTAAAGAAATCGGGGTGTTTGTAGAGCGTTTGGCTAAACAGGTCGAACTGCTCAGGGCATTGCCTTGTTCTGCTAAATTTGGTGGTGCTACGGGTAATTTTAACGCTCATCACATTGCATATCCCAAGATTGACTGGGTTACTTTTGCTAACAACTTTGTAAGCACAGTGCTGGGTTTAGAGCGGTCGCAGCTGACAACACAAATCGACCATTACGATAGCTTAGCGGCTATTTTCGATAACTTTAAGCGGATTAATACCATTCTCATTGATCTTTGTCGTGATGTATGGACATATATCTCAATGGGGTATTTTAAACAGAAAATTAAAGAAGGAGAAGTTGGCTCGTCTGCGATGCCGCATAAGGTAAACCCTATTGATTTTGAAAATGCCGAGGGTAATTTCGGAATGGCTAACGCTATATTTGAACATTTATCAATTAAGCTCCCTGTTTCTCGTTTGCAGCGAGATTTAACCGACTCTACAGTGCTTCGGAATGTTGGTGTTCCAATGGCTCATACTATTCTCGGGTTTAAGTCGGTAATGAAAGGTCTAGGCAAGTTGATTGTGGACGCTGAAGCGCTTAACCGTGATTTGGAAGATAGCTGGGCTGTTGTGGCAGAAGGAATTCAAACCATTCTTCGCAGAGAGTCGTACCCTAATCCATACGAAGCGTTGAAGTCGTTAACACGTACAAACAAGCCGATTACAAAAGAAGATATAGAAGAGTTTATCGCTAAGCTTGATGTATCGGATAACGTAAAGAATGAGCTGAGAACAATAACTCCGCAGAGCTATACCGGTATTTAGGCAGCTCACTAATAGTATCACGACACAAGTATCACGATATGCGTATAGCGATGTGAGATGTAATTAGGCAGTTGTTCTTATTTCGTTCAACATTATGAGCTCTGTTCTGTAAGGTATTAATACTCCCTCCCTTTGGGAGGGTGGGGAGGGCTTCTTACTTTTTCAAGTGTGCCCCGTCTATTGTACTTCCAATAGGTTTAATTGCCTCAGGGTCATATGGCGATAGATTTAGTAGATCTAACGATACTGGGTATGCCTCCAGCTTACTCGATGAAATAGGCTCCATTAAAGACAGTATTTGATACTTTGTCAACCCCGGCTTTAGCCATTCTTCTTCTTTTTCACGAGAAAGAATAAACGGTATGCGATTAGATGCAGTATGGATATGTTTTATCATATTGTTGCCTTCTAAGGTAAGCAGAGAGAATGTGTTGACTGCTTCACCTGTTGTCGGATTTTCCCAGCATTGATAGATACCGGCTATCGAAAATATCTCTTGGTTCTTTACCTTTAAGTAGTAAGGGTGCTTGAAGTTGTTGCTGCTTCTCCATTCAAAAAAACCTGTAGAGGGAATAATGCATCTTTTAGACTTAACAATCTTAATAAGTTCAGGTTTATCGTATATTGTTTCCGCGCGAACATTTACGGTATCATCAGCCAGCTCTTTTGCGTAGCTAACATTATGAATCCATGATGGTATTAAACCCCACCGGAAGATTCTTATGCTATCAATTAGTACAACAGGAAATTCCGGATGAGCATATGCATTTGCTCTATATGTTGGTTGATAAGGTTCTGCTTCCCTTTTATATCTGCCGGCAAGCTTCTTCGCATCAGCTATTATTGAATTATAGGTACACATATTGTTTGCTTGTTAACATGTAGTGTGTTATTTGAAAATAATTAACATTCAGTGCTTGTCTATTGTTCAATTTCTGACACGAAGATTTTTTGAAAACAGTAAAACAAATTACATTTTTTTGTGTTTATGATTAACCGGTTATTCAAGTTGCTGGAGTGCATTATTATATTGAATATTAAATTATTGATAATAAGAAATGAAGTGATAGCTATGAAAAAATTGATGCTTTTAGTGACTGCTATTATGGTTCTAGCCATAGTAAACAGCTGCGGTAATAAAACAAAATCACCTGTAGAAAGTGCAATGGAGTATGCTAGGCATATTCACGATGGGAATTATGACAAGTTTGTCGAACACATTTACATTGATGAAATAGAACCGGCTGAAGTTGAAGCAAAAGCTATTCATCCGGACAAGGCTGAGCATGCGAAAATACTTAAGAAAAAGGTAGAGCCACATATACAGGATAGAGGTGGTTTAAAAAACCTGAACTATATTGCTGAGACTATTGCTCCCGATGGAAAATCAGCAGTTGTTACGCTTCAGAATGAATATAATAACGGTCAGATTGAAGATGTAATCTATAATATGGTTTTGGTTGATAATGATTGGAAGGTAAGGGTTGGCCAAGATAAGGAGGTGTGGAGAACTACGTTGGACGATGGAACACACTTAAGCTTTACCTTAAAAGAAGATGATAATAAGGAGGTATTTAAAGAGCATATAGGAGATGAGAGAAATTTTGTAAAAGAAAAAGAAACCGATACTGAAATAGTAGAAAAAGAAAAGAAAGATGGTCAAAAAGATGTTTTGAAAATAAAAGATAAAGGCGACGAAGTGGTTATTAAAGAAAAGCACGATGGCGAAAAGACCGTAACGAAGATAAAATAATCTGCCGGGTTCATACAAAGAGAGAGAAGGAATTAGACACTGTCCAAAGTTTTCTTCTCTCTCTTTGTATGTATATAGAATGTTACTCTTTATTCTTTGTGTCAATCCAGATGGTTACAGGACCATCATTTATCAGCTCTACCATCATTTCTGCGCCAAATTCTCCGGTGTTAACAGGTTTGCCCAGCTCTTTTTCCATAGTGGCAATAAACTCTTTATACAAAGGAATAGCCTGCTCGGGGCGGGCTGCCTTGATATATGAAGGACGATTACCTTTCTTAGTTTGCGCGTGCAGCGTAAATTGGCTAACAATAATTACTTCGCCATCAATATCCTGTATTGACAGGTTCATCACACCTTCAGCATCATCGTAAATGCGAAGCTTTGCCAACTTCGCGGCCATCCAGCTGATATCTTCGCTGGTATCAGTCTCTTCAAAACCTGCAAGTATCAGCATTCCCTTGCCGATGCTTGCTATAACTTGTCCCTCAATGGTAACGGAACTTTTACTTACTCTTTGAACTAAAACGCGCATGATAGCTGTATTTAGCTGCAAAGATAGCATAACAAATTTTTTATTACGGCTTGTGTATAGTAATTTTGCTTTCCTGTTTGAAATATGAAAGTTCTAGCATATTGTAATGGATGCAAATGAATACATAGGTAAGCTGATTGAACAAGGCGAACATCAACGGCTTGACTTTAAATATGCGGTAAACGATTCTAAGAAGATTGCGCGTACACTTGCTGCTTTTGCAAATACCGATGGCGGTACACTGTTATTGGGGGTAAAAGACAACGGGCGTATAGTTGGTGTAAATAGCGACGAAGAATACTATATGATAGAAGCTGCGGCAGACCTCTATTGTAAGCCACCGGTAAAGTTTGATGTGCAACGATGGCAGGTAAATGGTAAGGTTGTGCTTGAGGTTATGGTGCAGAAAAGCGAAAAGCGACCACATTCGGCCCCTGATAAGAATGGTAAATATGCTGCGTATATCAGGGTAAAAGACGAAAATTTCGTTGCTAGCCCGATACAGGTGAAGGTGTGGAAGAAAATGGCGGATAAGCATTCTAAACCATTTGCATACTCACAGAAATACGATCTTGTTTTAGAAACGTTACGTAACAACGATAAACTTACACAGCTTCAAATTAGCAAGCTGGTATTCAGTTCCGAAAAAGAGATAGAAGAAATACTTATTGAGCTTATTTTGGCACAGCTGGTAAGTATAGAAACTACTGATACCGACACGTATTTCTCTATAAGTAAATAATAGTATCACGATGCACGTATAGCGATATGAGAAGCCCCCTTTGGGGGTTTGGGGGTTTTTAAGGGTTGTAAGTCGATTCTTCCAGTATTTTTCTATAATCGTTATTGGTCATTAGTTCGGGTAGGGTAGCGCTACTGTGTTTCATGTAGCGCTCTATAATACGGTAACCTATCCAATTGGGAGCCTTGCCTGGAGAGCCCGGAATGTTCGGAGTAAACGGTCCGTCTTCCGTCATTCGCCTTACTGTAGTGTAGTTAGTTTCGAATAGCTGCTTATTTTCAACCAGCTCCATCCACATATATTTTTCGTTATCCAAACACCATTGCAGCTCATCTTTTCTAAACCCGAATAGTGTGGTATCGGCTGTTTTGGGTAGCATAGTTTTTCCGAAATACATTAGCTTACCTTCGTATATCATAGTGGCAAGTAATGTTTCTCCCATCTTATCCCAGTAAAATTCGCCAATAGCCCATGCTGTAAGAACATTCAATGGTATACGTTCGCGGTATAAATTTTTTTGTTTGTACTTAGGAAAATTCAGTTCAGAATATATCAGGTTATCCTGACCTAAGAACATATCCAACGAAACGCCAACGGCGTCGTCCATTAGCATGAGAGCCTGATTGAATCCCGAAATATAGCTGTACACCTTAGGTATAAGTTTGCCTTCAAAGATTTTTGCATAACGTTCAAATCCTTCTTTCAGCTCTTTATTTATATCAGAAACATCGGCAAAACATACGGCTACCTTTTCGTGTGCTTCTTGTACAATACTATTGGTAAGAAACGATTGTAACTGTTCTGTGAAAATAGAATCTGACGGGTGTGCTATTCCAATTACGCCTGTGCAGTATAGCTCAAAAAAAGTTCCATACTTTTGGTTTATCTGCTCTACTTGAGCTTGTATGCTATCAGCGTTGATAGCAAAAAGTTCTTTGTCGAAACGGATCAGCTTACCGGGTAGCTGTTCAATCGTATTATCATCGTTAAGCGTAGGGTTATTACCGCTGCAGCTATACGCTGCAATGATAAGCAATAACGCTATTATGTTTTTGTACATAAAGTATTAATTATTTGTAAAGTGATAGATTAGAAAGGGTAAATTTATAAATTTGCTAGCAATAATCTATCTATAATGTTTTAGGTACAAAATGATAGATCTGATAGGAGGTAGAAATTATGAGCGTGAAATTTGAAAAGAGTACAGAAGAAATACACAAGCTGTTAGTTGAAGGGATTTGTCGTTTTTTTGAACCGTTTACTACGAAAAAGGCGACTCTTGGTCTATCCGGAGGGTTAGATTCTGCAGTTGTTTTAGCATTGGCGGTAGAGGCTATAGGAGCGAAGAATATCAAGGTGTTGCTTATGCCATCGGAGTATTCTACGGTGCATTCTATTACCGATGCGGTGCTGCTGGCAGATACGCTAAAAGTGGACTACAATATTATTGAAATAACCCCTATTTTTAAGGAGTTCAACAGGTCGTTAACGCCTGTTTTTAAGGACAAAGAGTGTGATGTAACGGAAGAAAATCTGCAAGCCCGCATACGGGGAACATTGCTTATGTCGCTATCAAATAAGTTAGGTCATATTTTGCTTAATACGAGCAATAAAAGCGAGTTGGCTGTTGGTTACGGAACGCTCTATGGCGATTTATGCGGAGCAGTGTCTGTTTTAGGCGATATCTATAAAACACAGGCATACGATCTTGCCCGCTTTATTAACCGAGATGAGGAAGTAATTCCTACAAATATTATACTGAAAGCGCCATCTGCCGAGCTTCGTCACGACCAGAAAGACTCTGACTCTTTGCCCGACTACGAAGAGCTGGATGCAATTCTTTTTATGATGATCGAAAAAGGTATGACCGGAAAGGAGATTCTAGAACAAGGAGTTGATAAATACTTGTTAAATAAAGTAGTTGCTCTTACAAAGACAAATAAGTTTAAAGCTCTTCAGTGTCCACCTATCATAAAGATTTCTTCAAAGCCTTTAGTATCGGAGTATAAATGGGTATAGTAGCCTTATTTACCGCATCTTGCTTGCTAGTTTAGAAAATTTGATGTAGATTTGTGTTGAAAAACATATTTTATGAATCAAAATTCAATAGACTTCAATAAATGTATGAGTGCTGTCTTCACCCTCTTTCCGAAGCTAAGAGAGGAAGAAAAAGATTTAATGAGGCAGCATACCACTTTTACTACCTGTCGTAAGAATGAGATGATATATAAAGAAGGAGAAAGACCAACAGGTTTGATCGTTCTGGTAAAAGGTAAGGTAAAGGTATTTAAAGAAGGAGTAGGAGGGCGAGATCAAATAGTACGTATGGCGAAGCCGGTAGGATTGTTTGGGTATCGTGCTTTGTTTGCCGAAGAAAACCATATCGCCTCTGCTCAAACAATTGAGAATTCTATTATAGCCACAGTTGATAAAGCATGTTTGTATAATATACTTCATTCAAACGTAGAGCTAACGTTAGATATTCTGAAAGGCATTGCCACAGAGTTAGGTTTCTCTAATAGCAGAACGGTTACGTTAACTCAAAAACATATCAGAGGCAGGTTGGCTGAATCGTTGATTTTTCTTAAAGATACATATGGGTTAGAGGCAGATGGAAAGACGCTTAAGGTATATTTACTACGTGAAGATTTAGCAAACCTTTCGAACATGACAACCTCTAATGCAATTCGTACGTTGTCGAATTTTAGCGAAGAAAATATTATTTCGCTAGATGGACGTAAGATAAAGATTATAGATCTATCTCGGTTAGAAAAAATTAGCGAGCGAGGATAATAAACTCGTCATTTCGAGCGAAGCGAGAAATCCGATTAATAGTAGCACGAAGCAAGTATCAAGTATCACGAAAAAGACTTTTAAGTCGTGCTTCGTGATACTTTCATTTTATGCATACCCCATCGTGCTTCGTGATACATTTATCGTGATACGCTCATTTTCACATTAGCTACTGTTCGATTCGCCTACATTGGTAGCCTTCCTTTTTTAAAAATTCCAAGGCTCGAGGGAGTGCGTACCGGAGGTTTTTTGAAGCTTTAAGAGAATCGTGAAAGACAATGATAGAGCCGGGTCGAGCATTTTTTGTTACAGCTCGCAGACAACGTTTTCGCGATATGGTTCTATTATAATCGTGAGTAAGAACATCCCACATAATTATTTTGTAGCGTTCGCTTAGCACTTTTATTTGCCGTGGCGTAAACCGCGCGTATGGAGGGCGGAGTAGGTTGGTGCTGATAAATGTTTCAGCAAAGTTGTAATCTTCTATATATCTGCCAAGGCTCATTCCCCAACCTTTCTGATGGCTGTATGAATGGTTACCAACAGCGTGCCCACGCCTTACAATTTCTTGAAATATTTCGGGATACAGCTCTATATTTTTTCCTAAGCAAAAAAATGTTGCTTTAGCATCGTATTTATCAAGTGTATCTAGTACCCAAGGAGTAATATCGGGTGTAGGACCATCATCAAATGTAATAAAGACAGAACGTCCCACTTCTTCTTCAGAAAAATTCCAAATTAGATATGGAAACAAACGCTTAAAAAATTTTGGCGGCCTGAAATACATAAAAGCTATCTAAATAAAGAACCGAAAATTTGGTTGTATTTTGTGTATAAAGCCAAAGCGTCTTGCTGCAGGCTATACTTATATACTCCGCTTATATCCCTAATTCTTTCTGCGCTTGACAAAGATGTCCAAATATCTCGTCCTAGCGAATACCATTCTTTCATTGGGAACGATGCATAAAGATCCAGCTCCTTCCTTACTTCATTCAATGTCTTTGTCAGAATTTTTTCAGCTTTCTCATTTTCTCCTGCTTGCGCGTAAAGTTGTCCGATTGGTATAACATATATTGAGTATGGCTCCATGAATTCCGGCATCACTTCCATGCATTTATCCAGTATGTGTACCGCTTTTTCGTGTTTGCCCTCTTTAATAAGCGCCTCTGCTAGCTGAGTAAATGTTGTTCTGTATATTGCTATTTGGCGAGCTACAGATTCATCAAGATAAATGTTCTTGTCGTTTAATCCGCGGAAACGGAATGTATTCATCATTAGATCGTAGGATCTTTCTGTATCTACTCGCGTAGGATTTACGTTAGGCGTAATCATTTTTGCTAAGCCGGAAGTTTGAATGTATGGCGAAAACTCTTGGCTATAGTTAGCCGGCATAGTAATGAAATACATTGGCCTGTCTTCAAAATTATTGGCAATAATATCGAAAATAGCTAGCTGATTTTTTGCATACGTGGGTTGTTTTAAACTCACAACTAGAGGTTTCCGAACATTCTCATCGCTAATAGTATCAGAGAGAATACCCGCCTGCTTAACACGATTAATATCAAAGTCCACAACTACCGTATCAATCGGGAAATAGTTGATAGGTCTAAGATAGTACGGACTATTCATTTTTGCTTTAGGATTATCTGACATAACAAAATCTAACGCCGATTTGAAGCTGTATATACCATTGATTTGATGATCTACGCCAACTATATTTCTGCGCGATCCGGCAATACTTTCAGGCGTTGCTGAAGTTTTTAGCGCATCAGATTTGTATGTTTTTCGCATCATCTGCTCGTAGTACCAATCAGAGTAGAGGTACGATACGTTAGAAACTCTTACATCCGTGCGTACTCCTTCAACTTCCTGAGAATACCATCCGGCAAATGTATCGCTGTCGCCATAGGTAAAGATAACCGCATTTGGTAAGCATGAATTTAGCATGTTGTATCCAAAATCGGTTAGAAGGTATCTTCCCGATCTGTCGTGATCGTTCCAGTTTTCACTGGCCATTAGCACCGGAACGGCTAAGAGGGATATTGCTGTAGAAGAAATTGCGGCAATTTTTGCGGGAGCTAATTTTCGTAATAACGCATATACACCGGCAACTCCAAGTCCAATCCAAATGGCAAAGGCGTAGAAAGAACCGGCATATGCATAATCTCGCTCTCTTGGCTGGTAGGGTGTTTGGTTAAGGTATATAACGATAGCTATACCTGTAAAAAAGAATAGAAGCAGTACAATTGTAAAGTCTTTTTTATTGGCAACTAAATGTACTACAAGGCCTATTATTCCTAGTAATAGAGGGAGCATGTAGTACTTATTGTTTCCCTTATTATTGGCTAAGTATTCGGGCAAGTTTTCTTTGTCTTGTTTACCTAAACGAGCGTCATCTAAAAACTTTATTCCCGTAATCCAGTTACCTCTCAACGGATCGCCGTGTCCCTGCAAATCATTTTGACGCCCGGAGAAGTTCCAAAGGAAATAGCGCCAGTACATCCAGTTAACTTGATAGCTGAAAAAGTAGCTTAGGTTATTGCTGAAGCTTGGCTTTAGAATAGGCTTGTTATCTCTACCTACTATGTAACCGCCTCTATCATCTTGCACCGGCTGTCCGTCTGTTCCTCCCCAACCTCTGTACACCATCACATGTTCATCAGTATCGCTATACATGCGCGGGAAAATAGTTTTAAACTGGGGAGCATATATAGGTTTTATTTTTTCATCAACTTTCTCATACTTATCGCCAACACGAGCATAAGAGTCTGTAATCTCATAGTCAATCAAAGGTGCAGTATAATAGTGACCGTAGAGAAGCGGCGTTGTACCATACTGATCTCGGTTGAGGTACGACATTAACGAAAACATGTTATCGGGGTTATTTTGATCCATAGGAGGATTGGCTGACGAACGAATCACAATCATTGCATAGCTACCGTATCCTAAGCAAATAAGTGCGGCACAAAGGATTATAGCGTTTGCTAACACACGTCCTTTCTTCAACGTGTAGTATATGCCGAAAATGAAAAGACCTGCAACTATGGCAATAAAGAAGAGTAAACCCGAGTTTATAGGCAAACCAAAGCTATTTACAAATAGCAGCTCAACCTTGGAGGCAAATAGCGGTAGTAGCGGGATAATGCCATACAATATTACGACTAAAATCACGATGGATGTAGCCGCGGCCTTAATGCATCCCCATGCTGAGAACTTGTACTTTTTGAAGTAGTACACCATTACAATGGCCGGGATAACCAAGAGATTTAACAGGTGCACTCCGATAGACAACCCCATTAAGTAGGCAATAAGTACTAGCCACCTGTTGGCATAAGGCTCGTCTGCTACTTCTTCCCATTTTAGAACAGCCCAAAAAACGACAGCGGTAAACAGCGAAGAGGTACCATATACTTCACCTTCTACTGCCGAAAACCAGAAAGTATCGGAAAAAGTATAGGCCAACGCACCAACAACACCGGTACCAAGGCATAGAATAAGTTCGGATACGCTAAGCTCATCACCTTTCTTTTTGAGCATTTTACCGAATAGATGTGTAATTGTCCAAAACAGAAAGAGGATGGTAAATGCGCTTGCCAGCGCAGACATAGTGTTTACCATTAGAGCAACATTCTCGACACCGGGAGCAAATAAGGTAAAAATTCGTCCCATTAGTAAGAAAAATGGAGCTCCTGGGGGGTGCCCAACCTCCAGCTTATATGCCGCCGAAATAAACTCTCCACAATCCCAAAGGCTGGCAGTTGGTTCTAAGCACATTATGTAGGTTATGGCTGCTATGGCAAACATTAACCATGCCGTATATAGGTTTAGCTTCTTAAAACTCATCATATGCTATTGGAATTATGTTGGTAATATAGAAAGCAAAAGTATAAAAAGTTTGTATGGTTTGAAAGTTAATCGTGAGTGGTTAGTTGTTAAGCGGAAGAGATAATGTGATAATGTGGAGATATGCTAAGCTCATTGCCTCTTGTTGCCCGGTTCGGAGCTTGTGCTAAACAACTGTTACACCTTGTTACAAGTGTTACATTCATCATACGTTACTATGATACCCTCGTTCGTACCGGCTACAAATTGGCGTAAACAGTGACTAAAGCAGAATATCTCATTCAGCATACTGCTACTATTCAGGAAATGTGGCTCTGCCGAGTTGTCAGCTTCCCCTTCGGTAAATATAATACTATGTTTTTTCGCCTATCTTATATCACAATACACTGTACTTTTTTCGAGATACGTGATACTTGTATCGTGATACATTAACGGATTATGTCACAACAAACCTCCATGGCTTATCTTTCCACTCTTTAGCGTAGTCAATTCCGATACGTGGAGTGGTGGTGTATGTAGGCTTCTCGTTGCTGTCTTCAATCCAAATTCTAGGAGATGGAATTAGCTCTCCATAAAAATTTTTATCAAGGGCTAAGCGCTTGGTTAATCGCCCGGGACCTACAAAGCCTTCTATCCCTCTGATTAGTACAGCCTGAGGCTCTTCTTCTTGGCCTGTTACAATATTCAGCATCCAGTACATGCCATATATGAGGTACATGTATATTTTACCTCCGCCATGAAATAAAACTTCTGTTCGTTTAGTGCGTCCTTTGCAGGCGTGGCAAGCCAGGTCTTCCGTACCCCTGTATGCTTCTACTTCTACTATTCTAAAACGTTCAATCTCTCCATTCTCATACTTACGGACTAACGTTTTTCCGAGTAGCTCAGGTGCCACAATCAGCACATCGCGTTTAAAAAAAACTGTTGGTAATACTCTCATTTAGATGCTCTACCAATGATAATTTGTATTTATTTAGCGTTATTTACAGCTTAAAAAGGTATATAGCAAATACCGTTTTTTTATTATTAAAGCAGTAAATAGTATATTTGCCGTTCGTTCCGGAATTTAAATGTATGAATAAAAAAGGTACATTTTGTGGTGTTTTAGCAATTCTTCTGTTTTTTATGATGGTATCGTGCAAAGTTGAGCTTGGCATACCAGAGAAAAAAATGGCAGCAATACTTACTGACTTCTACATGGCAAATGGGGTTGTAATTACCCAGCAGATAAGTAGATCGCCGGATTTTTTAGATTCGGCACAAATATATACGCCTATCTTAAAGAAACATGGATATACCATAGATGAGTTCAAAAGTTCTATGGATCTGTACATGAAAAATCCCAGAATACTAGAAAATGTTTATAGTGATGTTCTTCAGCAGCTAACAAAGCTTCAAAATCAATTTAGCCATGTAGCTGCCGCCGATCTGAAAAAGGCTCGACATATACAAGAAGAATTATCAACTTACATTTATTACGAAATATCTATAGCCGGAGATACACTTAGGGCTTATTGGTAGGTATAAATCTCGGTAGCGTTTATGAGAAAAATAGCCGCGCAATACATATTTCCCATAGCAGATAAACCAATTAAGAATGGAGTTATCACTCTTAGCGATGAGGGTGAGGTAGTTTCTGTTGGTAAGCTGAATGGCGAGGAGGAATCGGTAGAATTTTATAACGGCATCCTTTGTCCCGGGTTTGTTAATGCCCATTGCCACTTAGAGCTCTCGTCAATGCTGGGAGATATGCCGCAGAATACAACGCTGGTTGGTTTTATCTATCATATGAATAATAGGATAAAACCTAGCGAAGACGATCAGATACCGGCTATTCTTAAGGCAGACAGTAAAATGGCTGCAGAAGGAATTGTTGCAGTTGGCGATATCTCTAATACAAGCATTAGCTTCGATATAAAAACAAGCAGTCCGATACTTTACCGTAACTTCATTGAGGTATATGGAAGCGATCCGGCCATTGCCGATACCCAATTCAATAAGGGAGTTGCGGTGGCTGCGCAGGCTGCGCTTCGCGGGTTAACGGCATCGCTTGTTCCGCATGCTCCGTACTCCATGTCGGATATACTTTTTAAGCAAGTTGTGACAGAGGGAGCCAAGTCGGGAATTTTGTCCATCCATAATCAGGAAAGCAAAGACGAAAATGAGTATTTTCTTGAAGGAAAAGGTCGTTTTGTCCGACAATACGCAAGCGAAGGATTTACACCTCCATCTGTTATTGGCAAACCATCAATATACAGAATATTGAATGAGCTGACGGAAAGCATAAAGCTGCTGCTTATTCATAACATCTACACCACCGAAGAGGATTACGATGCTGCTGTTGCAAAGAATAAAGATACACATTGGGTGCTTTGCCCTAACTCTAACTTGTATATTGAGAGGCAGCTGCCTCCCATAGAAATGCTGAGGCAGAAAAATGCTAATATCGCTATAGGCACAGATAGCTTGGCTTCTAATACATCACTATCTGTACTGGAAGAGCTGAAAACCATAGGTAAGTATTTTAGAGACGTACGCTTAGAAGAGCTGCTTACATGGGGTACCTTAGGTGGCGCAAGAGCTCTAGGTTTCGATCAGCAGCTGGGTAGCTTTGAGGTAGGCAAGAAACCCCATGTAGTGCTGATTGACGGTATTGATTTTAGCGGTATGCAGCTAACAGACGAATCGAAAGCAACACTTCTTACTCGTTAGTAACATACTTGCGATATGAGAGAATAGTATCACAATACAAGTATCACGAAAAAGAAAGTATAGCGTATTGAGATATGCGAAGAACATAACGTCATTTCGAGCATAGCGAGAAATCTCCTGAAAAGAAGCATTGTGGTGAACGAGACACTTCTCATAGCCCCTAACCCCTAAAGGGGAACATTCGGAGACAAGGGGCTTCCCCTTTAGGGGACGGGAGGGGCAATGCTGCGTATCATGATATGTGATACTATTTTCGCGTATCGCATAGATTTTTCGTTACCTTTGTTACATCCAAAATGCCAACCTTATTAAAGTCTAATAAATAATTGCATTTATAAGCAAGGTAATATTTTGATTTTCAATGATAGTCTTTAAGTTTTATAGTCTTTAAATCTTGGAGTCTATATAATACACCAATACTATGGAAAAGGAGCTAAAAGTAAGCGCGCTAAAAAACGGTACTGTAATAGATCATATCCCATCCAGCTCATTATTTAAGGTAGTAGATATATTAGGGCTAAAAGAATGCACCAGCCAAATAACTTTTGGGATGAATCTCGAAAGTAAACGTATGGGCAGTAAGGCTATTGTTAAGATTTCTGATCGATTTTTCGAAACGGCAGAGATTAATCGTATCGCGTTAGTTGCACCGCAAGCAAAGCTCAATGTTATAAAGAACTACGAGGTTGTTGAGAAAAAAGTGGTGGAACTGCCTGATTATATTGAGGGACTTGTAAAATGTGTAAATCCGCAATGCGTTACAAATAAAGAGCGGGTAAAAACAAAGTTTACGGTTCTTTCAAAAAAAGAGGTGCTGCTACAATGCCACTACTGTGAAAAAATGACAGATCAGAATCATTTGGTCATTCATGATACAAATGGTTCGTAAAAGGCGTGTTTAAGTTCCCAAAGTACAAAGGGAATTAATAGAATGCACAAAAGCACATAGTTTTTCTATGTGCTTTTGTGCATTCTATGTGGTTCATCTTTTTCGCATGTTTCATCTTGTTGTGTTGTAAATATTTGATATACAGTGTAGTGTGAAATAATTGACAAAAAAGAGAAAAAAACCCCAGAACACATGCAGCGTTTTATGGCTAAATTGCATCTATAAAATAGAATGCAATTAATGAGTGAGCAAAAGCTGATTAAGGGATGTAAGAGTGGCGAATCGTGGGCCCAGAAACAACTGTACGAGCGATACGCCTCTGCTATGTTAAGCGTGTGTATCCGTTATACAGGCGAGAGAGAAAGTGCGCGCGATTTATTACATGATGGTTTTATTAAAGTGTTTACTAAAATTAGTACATATACAGGAGCAGGTTCATTTCCGGGTTGGGTAAGAAAAATCTTTATTACTACAGCGTTAGAGCATTTGAGAATGAATAGCGCGTTAAGATTTAGTGTTGATGTTGATGAATTTGCTAATGAAATTGAAGATGTAAATATTTCAGCTTTTGAACGACTTTCTGCAGACGAACTGCTTGCATGCGTAGCACAGCTTCCGGATGGTTTTAGAACCATATTCAACTTGCATGCCATCGAAGGGTATTCGCATGCAGAAATTGCACAAATGCTGAATATACAAGAAAGTACGTCACGTTCTCAATATTATAGAGCACGGCAGATTCTACAAAAGAGCGTGGCGTACTTTAACACTACATTAGAACCAGTAAGAATAGCGTAGATTTATGTCATATAAGATCGACTCAAATAATAAAGATCCTTTAGCAGAGCTATTTCGAAAGAAGTTAGAGAATCACAGTACCAACGTTGATAGCAATGGCTGGAACGAGGTAAAGAAAAGTTTAGGTGGCAATAAAAAAATGACTTTGTGGGTAGTTGCTGCTGCGATATCTGCTGCTGTTATTGCGATGCTATTTATCCTGTCACCTTCTGATAGAGAGCCTATAGATACACCATTACAAGGCGAGAGTACTAGAACAATAGATCATCGTAATGATAATGCTATTGCAGACGAGGTGCTTACAACATCTCAAGCGGAAGATTTGACGGCTCAGTCCGATAGTAAGGCAGCTGAAGCAAATAAAGCAAAAAATAATGTTGTTTCTACAGCTTTTGCAAAAGAAGAGCCAACTTCTACGGGCAAAGAAAATGGATTGGAGCCGGAGCTTTTAGCCAATATAGCCACATCAGGGGTAGAGCATAAAAAAGAAAACGAGGTTAGTAATGCGGTTGATTATATCGTCCAGCCCAATGCATCTACAGGCTCTGAGACTAAGAAGGAAGAACGAAAACAGGTGGAAGAAAAGCTTGTATTTGCAGATAACTTATTTGAGTTTGAAGAAGAAACGGTAAAGAAAAAGGAGAAGAATTGGACAATTGCTGCTGTATATAACGGAAGTACCGGTGGTAATGAAAATGTTAATGGCACTCAAGTTCCATTAAGAATGTCATCTTCTGTTGAGAACTATATGTCAGATGCTAATCTTCTTCAACAAACAACCGCTAATCGTGGCGAAGGAAATCATTATCCCGAGATGTCTTTTTCATTTACGGTGGGCAAACGGCTTGGCAAAAGGTTTGCTGTTGAAAGCGGGCTAACATATACATATTTGTACTCGAAGTATGATGGAGCCAAAAATGTCTCTAACTATGAGCTGAAGCAAAATCTACATTACATAGGCGTACCAGTAAATGCGACAGTATATATTTTGGGAGAGAATTCTAAATGGAACTTATACGCATCGGGAGGTGTAATGTTAGAAAAAGGAATTCGTGCTACATATAAAGAAACAGTTGGAGATGCATCGGGGACGAGCACTACTAGCTATGGCGAAAGCATTAGCGGAGTACAGTGGTCGGTTAACGCATCGGTAGGAACAAGCTACGAGCTTAGCAAGAGTTTCAGCGTATTTGTAGCCCCCCGTTTATCGTATTATTTTGATAATGACCAACCCGAGAGCATACGAACGACCAAAGATTTGTCGTTCGGGGTTAATATCGGGCTTAAGTATAATTTATAAGTTGTTGTTGTAAAAGTGTTGTGTTTATAGTAGTAAGATTAAGTTTTTTGATGCTTTCTTGAAAGGAACGGTGGTTGCTGTAAAGTAATCATCGTTTCTTTTTGAAGGTGGTTTTTGCATAGGAATGGGCTCAGGTGATTTCTTTTTAATAACTTTGAATCACTAAAAGACAGCTATGAAATATATAATCCGTTTTTTTTTACAGAAAGTTCCTCGTAAATACCTACAACGAGTTGCGCGGTTTAGCACTCGCATTTCAAGCATATTTTATTTAGGAAATAAGGTAGAATGTACAGTTTGTGGTAAGCATTACTGCAAGTTCTTACCCTATGGATATGTGCATCCCAGAGAAAATGCTCTTTGTCCGAACTGTCTTTCGTTGGAACGTCACAGGTTAATACAGCTATACCTGCAAAACGAAACAGACTTTTATGCGGCTAAACCTAAGATGCTGCATGTTGCACCGGAGTATTGTTTCATTAAACGCTTTGAGAAACAGCTGGGCGAGCAATACATTACAGCCGATTTAGAATCTCCGTTAGCTAAGGTAAAAATGGACGTGATGGATATACCTTTCCCCGATAATTCATTCGATGTAATCTTTTGCAACCATACATTAGAGCATGTATCAGATGATATTAAAGCTATGCAGGAGCTACATCGTGTGCTGAAGCCTGCAGGGTGGGGGATTGTACAATCGCCTATAAATTATAGCAGGGAAACTACATACGAAGATGCCAGCATTACCGATCCTGAAGAGAGGGCTAAGCATTTCGGTCAGCACGATCATGTTAGAGAGTATGGTAGAGACTATGCACAACGGCTGCGTGGTGGCGGTTTTCAAGTAGAAGAAAATAGTTATGTAGAAACGCTATCTCCAGAACAGCAAAAACGCTATGCTTTACCTTTAGATGAAATAATATATGTAGTTAGAAAATAGCTTACGGTTTTTTTCTACGCTCTGCTTTCTTTCCAAAGTTCAATAACCTAAGGCTGATTAGTATCACAACTATGGTTACACCTACATCGGCAGTAATGGCTAGTAGCAGGTTTCCATGTCCCAACAGAACAAGACCGATAAATATCACTTTTACGGCAATAGCGCCAATGGTATTTATTTTTATTGTTCTTGTTGTTGCTCTGCTAAGTCGCACTAAGTAAGGTATTAGCGATAGCCTATCATTCATTAGCGCAATATTCGCAACCTCAATGGCGGTATCGCTTCCTACAGCACCCATGGCAATTCCAACTGTTGATTGGGCTAAGGCAGGAGCATCGTTTACCCCATCGCCAACCATTGCTACATATTTATATTGATTAAGTGCCTTAGCCACAAATGATGACTTATCATCGGGCATAAGACCGCCATACACCTCTTTTATTCCAACTTCCAGAGCAATATGTTGAGCAGCCAGCTTACTATCTCCTGTGAGCATAATAGGCTCTATATCCATGTCTTTTAGCTCGTGAATTGCCTCCGCACTATCCGGTTTAATCTCATCAGATAGGGCAATAATACCGGCAATACCCTTTCCAAAGCTTGCTACTACACTTGTCTTACCTTCTTTTGACAGCTTCTCTACCAGCTCTTCTTCCTCTTTTGTTACAGGTTGAGATTCTTTGATAAAGGCCATTTTACCAATAAGTATAGTTTCGTTTTCGCATACAAGGCATTTTGCTGTAGCACCTTTGCCGGCAATACTTTGAAACTTCTCTACGGCATGGGGTTCAAAGCCTTCTTTTCGTGCGGCATCAACAATGGCTTGTGCTAACGGATGTTCGGAGAACAGCTCTGCACCTGCTCCGCAAGCCAGCAGCTCTTCTCTACTGGTGCCATTTAGCGGGTATATATCCGATACAATGGGATTGCCGTATGTAATGGTACGTGTTTTATCGAGGCAAAGCGCTTTTATACGAGCCATTGCTTCGATATACTTTCCACCTTTAACCATAATACCTCTTGACGATGCATTTCCTAGTGCGGCATATATTGCTACGGGCGTTGATATAACTAAAGCGCAAGGACATGATATTACAAGCAGAGAAATGGCTTGCAATAGCCAGTGATTTAAGTCTTGGTTCAGAATAACTACAGGGACTACAAAAACAAGTATGGCAGTAATAATAATTGTGGGAGTGTAGTATTTAGCAAATCGCTGAATGAAGCGTTGGCTATCCGATTTATTGGCTTGCGCCTGATAAGTCAGCTCGATAATTTTAGAGAAGGTAGTATCGTTAGCAAGCTTTGTTGTCTTTACTTCGATAAATCCCGACTTATTGATTGTGCCGGCATATACATCATCGCCTATATGCTTGTCTTTTGGCAAAGGCTCTCCGGTAATGGTAGATTCGTCTATAGTAGTTTCTCCGCTGGTAATTTCCCCATCCATAGGTACTTGCTCATAAGGCTTTATTTGTATAATGCTGCCTATAGGTACTTGCTCGATAGGGGTTTCATTACCCGTTTCCTTTAGAGTGGCCATTTTAGGCGATTTCGATACTAAATCGTCTAATGCGGATTTACTCTTTTCCAACCCGATATCTTCCAGTCGTTCACCCAATACATAAAGCACAATAACCACAGCGGCTTCGGGATACTCTTGCAGATAAAAGGCTCCGATAACAGCTATTAGCATCAGTAGGTTTATGCTGCTAAAAGTAAGTGTAAACAGGGCTTTTACACCCTTCCATAGTACTTCGTATCCAATGGCAAAGATAAATGCCGCAAAGACAAAAGGAGTGTATGGCATAGGGATATTTACACCTGTTAGCGAGAGTATTTCTAAGCCAATAACAATTACTACCATTATTAGCAGAAATGCAAACTTTTTATCGGCGAGTAGCTTCATTGGATAATTCTTTATGTTCTATACAAAACTAACTATAAAAAGCATCTTTATGTTCACAGCTAGTAGTGATTATGTATAAAAAAAGAGGCGTTTGTACGCCTCTTATCTTTCATTCAAAATCATGCTATAGGTTAGCACTTATTCGTATTCTTTTTTCAATTTCGGTAACATGTTGGCGGAACAGCTTATCGGTTTCAACCAAATCTTCTACTGTTTTGCAGGCATGTAATACGGTTGCGTGGTCTTTTCCTCCAATCTGAGCGCCTATACTTGCTAAAGAGGCTTTGGTAAGGCTACGGCAGAAATACATTGCTATTTGTCTTGCCTGTACAATTTCGCGCTTTCTGGTTTTAGACGTCATAACTTCGGGCGATAAACCAAAGTAGCTACAAACGCTTTTCTGTATTTCCGAAATAGATACTTCTTTTTGAACGGTAGAAACCAGCTTATCCGTCATCTGGGCAGCAAGGTCTATCGTTATAGCCTTTTTATTAAGCGTTGCTTGTGCCAACAACGATATAAGTGCACCTTCAAGCTCGCGGATATTGGTAGTAACTTTTGTCGCTATGTATTCTAAAACTTGTTCGTCTATATCTATTCCATCGTTGTAGATTTTTCTTTTTAGAATGTCAACACGAGTTTTAAAGTCGGGAGCTTGCAGCTCTGCCGATAAACCCCACTTAAATCGGGATAGTAAGCGTTGCTCCAGCCCTTGCAGCTCAACAGGTGGCTTATCAGATGTAAGAATTAGCTGCTTACCCGATTGGTGCAAATGGTTGAATATGTGGAAAAATGTATTTTGTGTACGTTCTTTTCCTGCAAAATCGTGAACATCGTCAATTATCAACACATCAATCATTTGATAGAAGTGTAGAAAATCGTTTACCTTATTCTTATTTACCTGTGCATCTACATACTGCGTTTGAAAACGGTTTGCATTAACATACAGTACTATTTTATCGGGATGCCTTTCTTTTGTTTCAATACCAATTGCTTGAGCAAGGTGTGTTTTTCCAAGCCCCGAATTTCCGTATATAAAGAGAGGATTAAATGCTGTTTTTCCCGGGTTTTGCGCAATAGCTAAGCCTGCAGAACGCGCAAGCCTATTACACTCGCTTTCTACAAAGTTATTAAACGTATAATCGGGATTTAGCTGCGGGTCTATTTCTAGCTTTTTTAACCCTGGTATCGCAAATGGGTTCATCACTCTTCCTTCTTCCTGTATGTTAGGGTATGATACAGGTTTATTTTTAAGTTCAGGCCTATTTTGTTGCGGATACTTGATGGTTGGTGTGCCGTCCACTACTTTTATACTATACTCTAGCTTTGCATCGGGACCTAAATTTTTACGTAACGTTTTACGAAGTAAGTCAATAAAATGTTCTTCTAAGTACTCATAGAAAAACGGAGTAGGCACTTCAATGGTAAGAATGCTATTATGAAGTTTTATCGGGGATATCGGCTCAAACCAAGTCTTAAAGGTTGCTTCGGGTACAATATCCTTTATGATCTTCACACAGCTGTCCCAAACTTCTATGTGTCTATCCATAATTTAGAGTAGTTTTTAATAAGTTGATGCAAAAGTTGAATAACAAAGTTGCGGATAAAAATTGTAAAAAAATAATTTTTTAGTCTTGCAAAATCCAATATTGTTTCAAATGGCTTATTCTCTGTGGATATAAATATTGTTAAATTTATTTAACAAATTAAGTCATTGATATTGAGTATGTTATTTCAACTTGATTAATAATATGCGACTTACATTACCTATCTAAAATAGGAGTTGAAGTACAATATTCCGTTTGTAAATTTTTATTCGTTCTTTAGTTTTTATTTTTTCTTCCAAATACCGAAACCTGAACATATCGTCCCGGATTTTCTTTAAAATCTTCGAGCAGTAGATTTAAGCTGTTTGTTGCATTAACAAGGTTTATGTAAAGAGAATCGTTGGTAATTACTTTACCAAGCGTACCTTCTCCGTCTTTTAGCTTGCTAATAATGCCGTCAAGATCTTTTACAAGCTCTCCAAAGTTCGCATCGGCTAAGTTTTTGCTTACCTCGGTAAGGTTATTAATTATTGTATTAATATTTTCGTTATTATTCTTCAGGTTAGCAGTAAACTGCTCTCCATTACCAACAAGTGCGGAAATAGAACCTTTTTCTCCTTTCAGCAGTTCATCAATGGTGTTGGATATGCTATTCAGATTTTGTGTTATATTTTTAAAATTTTCAACGCCTTCATTTAGGTTAGCTGTTGTTTCATCGTTAAGTACTCTATTTAATCCGGATAATGTAGTATTCATCTGATCGAGAACATTATTCAGCTTATCTTTAATAGGATCTAAGCCGGCCAGTACGTTAGTTAGATCGCCCTCAATTCCTGATGCAAGCGTATCTCCACTTTGATGAGAATCGTTACTGTTGCTTAGCTCCAGCTTTATGGCTTTAGAACCTAGTAAGTCTGTGCTGTATATTACAGCTTTGGTGCCAAGCGGAATGGTGTACTTAGAATCGACGCTAAGTGTAACAAGAAAATTATTGCTGTCCTCATTAAATACAATTTTTTCTATCATTCCAACCTTTAATCCGCGGATAAACACGTTGCTTGTCTGTTGTAAACCTTGTACGTTTTCAAAAACAGCATAGAATTGATGGTTCTTACCAAAAATATCTTTACCCTTCAAAAAGTTAAGCCCCCAGTATAAAACAGCAACTGAGATAATGAGGTATAATCCTATTTTAAGCTCTTTTTTTATTTTCATACGTAGTAGGCTTTGTTGCCTAGCGGCTATTAGAGTGCAAAGGTAGCAAAGAATTGTTAACTATAGATTTTATCTATAGCAATTGCTGTTTATTTAAGACTGTTTAAGTGTTTTATTGCATGATACTTACTTAGAGGGTACAATTTTTCCATCTTGGACAGTAATTACAAATGACCCCGGAAAGTCTTTCTGTACTTGCTTGTTTAGGGCTGCTGCTTCTGATTTTTGAGTAAAATTTCCTAGCGTGTACTTATGTAATTTTCCAACTTTTATTGACTGTACCCCTTTATGACCCTTAAATATCTTGGATGTAGAGGGTTCGTTCTTATCAATCGACATAATTTGTACACGATAATATACGGTGTTTTTGTCGTTGTGAGCTACAACTTGAGTAGGTGTGGCTGTGCTATTTGTAGCTGTGGTTGCGCTACTGGTAGTAGTGGTATATGTGGGACTAGCTTGTGTGCTTAAGCCAATGTAAGCAGCGCTGCCTGTCTTTTCGCACATATTTTTATAGCGTGTAAAAGCATTTAGTACCGCCAAGGCTAGATTATCTTGCTGCTTGTCGTTAGATAGGATACTTCTATCGGAGGGGTTTGTCATAAATCCCAGCTCTACTAAAATGCTTGGTGTTGCTGTTTTCCAGAGAACTAAGAATCCAGCTTGCTTAACCCCTCTGTTTACTTTTATAGGTTCATTTCCCAGTTCTTCTTGTATAAAAGAAGCAAAATGTAAGCTTTGCTCGAGATACACATTTTGCATGAGGCTGAAAATAATGTACGATTCCGGAGAGTTGGGATCAAAGCCCTCATATTTAGTAGTATAATCTTCTTCGTAGGTAATTACGGCATTTTCAAGCTGGGCTACAGCCATATTAGCAGCCGATTTATTTGCTCCCATAACATAAGTTTCGCTACCCGATGCTTTGGTGCCGCTTTTCTCAGCATTTACATGGATCGAAATAAACAGATCAGCATGATTTTTATTAGCAATTTGACTCCGCTCAATAAGCTCAACAAACACATCTTCATCTCGCGTATAAGCTACCTCAACTAGTGGATGGTGTTGCTTAATTAACTTCCCAAGCTTTAATGCTACAGCTAGCGTAACATCTTTTTCTTTAACTCCGCCATGAGTTGTACCCGGGTCTTTTCCTCCATGTCCTGCATCAATAACAACTTTTTTTATTGTACTCGACTGTGCATAAGTTTCGTTTGCTAACAAAGCGCTTACTAGCGTTAAATAACAACAAAAAAGGTATTTTGGTATCAAAAAATATGCTTTGTTTTCGTTTGCCATTCCGTTGTTTTTGGAAAAATGATTAGTTTTGGCTGTTTTTTAGAGCGAAATAAAAACCAAAGTTATAAAATATATCTTCAATAGAGTTGCTTAATCGATTCTTGTCAGTACATGTTTTTGTACTTGTAGCACTTTTTATTTTAGGTGTTCCTTTCACTAGTGATGCTCAACATCAAGTTGTAGTACCCGATACTACAATTATTGAGCCAGCATTAATGGGAGATACTCTTGCTATTACAGTTGCTTTGCAAGATACAACACAACATGCGCAAGATACTGTTGTAAAAAAGAAAAATGGGTTGGAGGATCTAGTTCATGCAACCGCAAAAGATTCTATAATAATAAATGTTCTTGACGGTAAAAAAGTTTATCTGCATAAAAACGGAAAGGTTATATATCAGGATATACAGGTAGAAGCGGGATATATAGTTATTGATTATGCTACCCAAGAGCTTTTTGCGTGCGGAATACCAGACTCCACAGGAACTAAAATAGTAGAAACACCTGTGTTTAAAGAGGGAGATCAGGAATATACGATGGAAACCCTCATGTATAACTTTAAAACGAAAAAGGCTAAAATATCTACGGTTGTTACTCACCAGGGGGAGGGATTTCTACATAGCTCGCAGGCAAAGCTAATGCCGGATAAGAGCGTTAATATAGGCGGAGGGATGTACACAACATGCGATCATCCTCATCCGCACTTTTATCTTAGCATGACTAAGGCAAAAACAATTCCGGAGCCTAATAGTAAGGTGATTTTTGGCTTTTCATATTTGGTGATTGAAGATGTTCCGATGCCTGCGTTTGTACCGTTTGGATTTTTCCCTAGAATGTCAGATCGCTCTTCAGGGCTACTGTTTCCTACTTTTGGAGAAGAGGCGTCTCGCGGATTTTATCTACAAGGGCTTGGTTATTACTTTGTTCTTGGCGAATATGCCGATATAGCTACTACAATAGATTACTATACGTTAGGTTCATGGGGTGTTCATAACATATTAAGATATAAGAAGCGTTACAGGTATGATGGAAATCTGAACTTGAATATTACCAATACTGTTGTGGGAGATAAGGGATCGACGGACTACTATAAATCTGGCAACTTTAACTTTACCTGGTCGCACAGTCAGGCGCAGCAGGCAAATCCTACAACGCAGTTCAGCGCAAGCGTAAATATATCGTCGCCAACTTATTCATCTCTTAATGGGCAGACGTTAGACCAGCGTTTATCTCCATCTACTTCATCTACTATTAGATATTCAAAGAACTGGGAAGACAAGCCCATCAGCATGTCTATAAACCTTACCCATCGTCAGCAGATGAACAACTCAGGGTCTGATATGAACAGGCAAGGTGTATATAACTTAGGCTTACCATCTTTAACTTTTGATGTTGGTAAATTTGCTCCTTTTAAACGTAAAGGAACAGTAGGTAAAGAGAAGTTCTACGAAGGCTTTAAGCTAAGCTACTCAATGCGATTCGAAAACTCTATAACTTTCACGGATCAAGAATGGGGAGAACCCGATTTCTATGATAAGTTTGATAATGCTATGAGCCATAAGTTTGGTATAGATTTGCCAGGCTTCAGCTTGTTGAAGTATATTAATGTTAGTCCTAGCGTAAGCTATGGTCAGAATTGGTTTTTTAAATCAAATCAGCTAGAATGGAATAATACAACAAACTCTATCGATACTATTACCAGTGGTGTTTTTAGCGAATTTGGCGTTATGCAACAATACGGCTTTGGGATGTCGATGAATACTACTATATATGGAACACATGCTTTTGGTGGCGCAGATCCGCTAATTAAGGCTATTAGGCATGTAATAAAGCCAGCCATAGGCTTTTCATATACTCCGGATTTAAGAAGTTACTCTAACGGCTGGAGGTCTGTACAATCTAATGAGGCTGGAGATGTGAAGGAGTATAACATTTATGAAGGTCAAAAATTTTATTCGGGGAGTAGTACCGAATCTGCCAGTATGAGTATTAGTATTGGTAACTCTTTAGAGCTTAAGCTGAGAAATAGAAAGGATACAACAGAAGCAAAAAGCTTAAAGCTTAAGCTGCTGGAGTCATTTAATATCAGCACAAGCTATAATTTTATGGCGGACTCATTAAATTTGGCAACTATAAACTTTAGCGGTCGCACTAACATTTTTGATAAGTTCGGGTTCAACTTTAGCTTTGCTGTGGATCCGTATGATGTAGCATATGTAGATGGTTTGGGAGTACAAAAGGTAAATAAGTTTTATTGGGCCGAGCACGGAGGATTAAAGTTTGGTAGAATGACAAACTTTAGCACAGCCTTTGACTATACTATCAGTGGGGGGAAAGGGAAAGGAGTAGAAACAGCACAGAATCCTACTCCTGCAGCAGGAGTAGATTATTTTTCTCCACATAATACGCTATACTATATTGACTATAACGTACCATGGTCGTTAAGCTTTAACATTAACTATAGTATGAGTAAGTCGTACCCCTATAATTCTGTAACAAAAGTTATAACACCGGTTACAAATAACACCATAACGTTGAATTTTAGAGGCAGTATATCGCCTAGCGAAAAATGGATGGTTTCATTTTCTTCCGGCTTTGACTTTGATGCAGGTAAGCTATCTAATACGCAAATGTCAATCCATAGAGATTTGCACTGCTTTGAGTTCAACTTTTCGTGGATCCCGATTGGGGTATATAAGAGCTGGAACTTTGGAATTAACGTAAAAGGCTCGACATTGAGAGATTTATTGAAGTATGACAAGCGGTCGAGCTGGTACGATAACTACTTTAATGCGCTATAATACAATTAATAATTAGTAATGAATAGTTAATAATGATTATTTAGATAGCATAAAAGTCAGGTACACCAACCATTTCTTACATCGTTACCTTATTAACTATTAATTGTTAACTCTTAATTACTAATTGCCTTTGCTAATATAGGCTTGAGGTATTCGGCGTAACGAACAAATCCTAAATCGTTATAATGCGCTCCATCTATTGTGGCCTCTCGGTCGTAGCCAATAAGCACATTGTTTGGAACATAAAAAATGTCGTTATAGCCATTAGCAATGAGCTTATCATAAATCACTCTAAACGCTTTGTTTTTCTCGTTTATGTATTTTTCTTCGCCTTGATTAATCCATCCTCCCTCGTTAGGAGACCCTTCTACTAAAATAATTGGAGTAGCAGGTTTCGCATTTTTCAGCTGCTTAATAAAGTCGAATGCATACTCATTAATCATTTCGGTTGTCATATTTGGCAAGCAGTCTAGCACATAGCACGAGGCATCTATTGATGTCATAACATCGCCGATTACTTTTTCCATTCTTCCATTTCCCGAAAATCCTAGGTTTATAACCTCAACATTGAAAAACCTACCTAAAATAGCTGTCGCTACTAAACCGCAACGAGAAGCCGAAGCACCTTGCGTAATAGATGTACCATAGAACACAATAGGTTTATGCTTGCTATTTCTTTTAAGAGGTATGATTTGAGCATCTTCATTAGTGCCAATAAAAACAGAGTCAACACCATTATATGTTGGGAGGTATAGCGTGTAATGCCTCATTTTTGGGGGTAATTCTTTCAGCAAAGCACCGCTGTTTTCTTTCTTCTTATAGGGCTTAACAATACCGGCCCACAACCATTCACCGCTTTGTTCGTCTAAAGCATATAGGTCGATGCCATTTGTGACACAACCTGTGAGGTGTGGCATGTTTACATCAAAACGTAAGGTCCACCTGACATGTAAATCTGGGCTGTTGGAGCTAAAGCGAATACATAGCCCCGCGCTGTTTTGAGATAAGCTCCATAATTCCGGACGAGCATCATTCTTTGCAGAGCTGGGCATTCTATCATAGAAATGGTCTCTTTCTCCATCGCCGGCTCTTCCTTCTACGGTAAGCGTTCTACCTTCAGTCCATTTTACGTTTTGAGCATAGCTTTGCTCCTGAAAGAAAATGAATAAACAAATGAAGCAGCATGTAACGATTTGTCTCATGATTTTATTGTCTAATAATGTCTATAGATGGTTGATATTCAAGTAAAAATACTCCTTCATTTTTCATCCCGCCATATCCTGGCTGTTTAAAAAGAAAGTTAGATTGTAGCAGCTGCTTTTTGTTGCTGGGAAGAAATGGAATAAAGTTTTCGCCATACGTTTTGAGGCAATCTATAAAATAGCAACAAACATCATACCCATAAAAAGAGTAGTTGCTTGGCTCGCCTTTGTAATAATAGCGGTATTTGGCTATAAAGTTTTTGGTGTTGGTATCATTATAGCATATAAAGAAAGGCTGAACAAGATGTAAGTTTAAGTTATACAAATAAGTGAGCTGTAGGTTGTTCATGCTCATTTTACGCCATTCTGGCGATCCGTAAACATATGATACTATTTTGTTTTTAGAGAAGGATACATTAAGCGTTTCTAACACATCCATTACAAAAGATTGATCGCTGAAAGATGCAACAACTATATGATTTTCTTTTGTTGTACTGAGCTTGGATTGTAGGGTAGATCTTGATTTTGCAATGGTATAGCTAAGTGTAGAATAGGTGCAACCAGCTTCTTTTAGAATAGTGTTGTATGTATGGAATAGTATTGTATCTCTTCCGGCATGGCCAACTAAAATTATGTTGCGATCTGCCTTACAGATATTATCAAGCAGCTTATGGTTTACGGTCGATGGTGAAGTTCGCAGCTGGATTAAATAGGGGTTGTATGATATTAGCGAATCTGACAAAGTGCTTACAGGAAGCACCACAGGTATTTGCCTTTGTTGCGCGTAGCTGGCAAGCTGTCCGGCAAGATCGGTTTGTACAGGAGCAATTATTAGCTGCGCTTCTTGTACTCCCGAACTTTGTAGCGCGGTGCTTAAGCTTTTACTATCCGCAATATCAAATGTGGATATGTTTAGCGATAAGCCGGCATGCTTAAGCGAGTCAATGGCCAACAGTGCTCCTTCATAAAACTCAAGGTATGAATTTACTTTACGCGTACTGGTTGAATTAGAAGGCTCAGGTAGTGATGCATTATCATTTTTACTGCTTATTGGCAATAAAAAAGCTACATTAAATCTATCTTGATTATACCTATAGGTGTTTACAGGAGTAGGTATATCGCTAGGTTGATAGGTATAGCCGGGGAATAGTATTTTTGTGCCGGAATCAAGATCGCTAGGTTCGTATTTTGGAATTCGCAATACTGCGCCATCTAATAGCGCACCATTTTTAAATGCGTCGGGATTTAAAGATCTAACAACGCTCTCATCAGTATCATATTGATGTGCAATGCTATAAAGCGTTTCTCCTTTTTTTACAGAATGGTAAACATGTTCGCCAGCCATATCATCATCCCCATTGCTCTCATGCCTTATAGGAACAAATACATGTTGCTGAGAATCTGCTAGAGTTGTGCTGCTTTGCTGACTTACGTTTGATTGACCTACCGGAATATAAAGAATTTGCCCTTTATTAATATTATCGTCAATAGTTGGATTGGCTTTTTTAATAGCATCCACGCTTGTGTTGTATTGTCGAGAAATAGAGTACAACGTTTCTTTACGTTGCACCTCGTGTTCAATCGTTCCATCCGGTTTAACCGCTGCTTTTTGTTGTGTGCTTGCTTGGGTCGGATTTTCGGGAATTCGAAGAACTTGCCCTTCTTTTAAGCCATCTGCCAGCAGAGGATTTGTTTGTACTAAATCAGCTTCAGAGATGCCATAGATTTTGGTAAGCGAATAGATGGTCTCACCTTTCTTTACATTATGAACATAGTAAACCCCTCCGCCAATACGCACTTTCTCGGTAGATTTTTGCACCTGTACGTCTTGAGCAAGGCTGGTTGTAGCAATAAGTGTAGTAATTAAGGTGATTATGCTTATTAGCTTAACAAATCGCATGATCGTTGTTTTTATTGGGTTATAGTTAGGTATGAATAATGATTATAGTAAACGTGCCAACATGTTGTTAACGTTAGCTTCTATGCGCTCGTATATATTACCGTCATAGTCTGCTTTTACAAATTTTTCGCCGATAATATTTTCGTATAGTTCAATATACCTATCGCTAATAGACGTAACAATTTCATCTGTCATTTCAGGAACAGCTTGTCCTTGTTGTCCTTGGAAACCGTTATCCATTAGCCACTCGCGCACAAATTCTTTCGATAGCTGACGTTGCTGCTCTCCTTTATCAAAGCGTTCTTGGTAGCCTTCTGCGTAGAAGTAGCGTGATGAATCGGGCGTATGTATTTCGTCTATCAGGTATATTTCGCCGTCTTTTTTACCGAATTCGTACTTAGTATCAACAAGAATCAAGCCACGCTTTGCAGCCATCTCGCTACCTCTGAGGAATAGCTCCATGGCGTATTTTTCCAGCTCTAGATAATCCTCCTCAGCAACAATGCCTTTGCGAAGAATATCTTCGCGCGAGATATCTTCGTCGTGAGCACCTTGCTCAGCTTTGGTTGTAGGGGTTATAATGGGTTGTTCGAAACGTTGATGCTCACGCATTCCATCGGGAATTTTCACGCCACATATCTCTCTCGCTCCCGATTTATAGGTGCGCCAAGAGCTGCCTGTAAGATAACCGCGAACAATCATTTCAACGGCAAAAGGCTCGCACTTATGTCCAATAGTAACCATAGGGTCGGGTGAAGCAATCTTCCAGTTAGGAACAATATCTGCAGTTGCATCTAAGAACTTTGCCGCAATCTGGTTTAGCACCTGTCCTTTGTATGGAATACCTTTTGGCAGTACAACATCAAAAGCCGATATTCTATCGGTTACAATCATATTCAGAAAGCGGTCGTCAATGGTGTAAACGTCGCGTACTTTACCTACATACTTAGCAGTTTGTTTCGGAAAATTAAAGTCGGTTTGAATAAGGGCTTTCATCTGTTTTTATTTTATGTTGTTTGTGGTTTAAAACCTATTTGTTCGCTATCTGTCTCAAATGCTTTTACGATAAAGCTTACCAACGGGTGGCGCAGTATATCGCGGTTATCAAAATCAATAAAGCTAATGCCTTTGATAGTTCCTAGCAGCTGCTTTGCGCGTAGCAATCCCGAGTCGCTTTTACGGGGTAAGTCTATCTGCGTCATATCACCTGTAACAATGAATTTTGCATTGGTACCCATACGCGTAAGAAACATTTTTAGCTGGTTTAGCGTTGTGTTCTGTGCTTCGTCGAGTATTACAAAGGCGTTGTCTAATGTACGTCCACGCATGTAGGCTAACGGCGCTATTTGCACAGTTCCATCTTCCATGTATTCCGCCAGCTTACGAGGGGGGATCATATCATTCAGAGCATCGTACAACGGCTGTAAGTACGGATCGAGCTTTTCTTTCATGTCGCCGGGCAAAAAGCCTAGACGTTCACCGGCTTCTACTGCCGGACGAGTAAGAATAATGCGCTGTACGGTTTTATTTCTCAATGCTCTTACCGCAAGCGCAATGGCTGTATATGTTTTTCCCGAACCTGCGGGACCTGTAGCAAACAGCAAATCGTTGGTTTTGTACATCTCTACCAGCTTCTGCTGATTAACTGTACGCGCCTTTACAATCCGCCCGTTGTTGCCATATACAAGAACATCGTTTATATTTTCCTCGCCTTCGACTTCTTGCACCGTTTGACTTCTATCAAACATATCGCGAAGTGAGGCTTCTGTTATACTTCCGTACTTGCCAATGTGTTCGGCCAGTTGGTTGAGGCGTTGCTCAAAATCTTCTATCTCGTCTGGGTCGCCGAATACGCGAATATCGTTTCCTCTTACAACTACCTTTAGCT
>JAVBOE010000010.1:0-22807 GCA_031550925.1 Bacteroidales bacterium
TCAATAACCTGCCTCATACCGTAGGAAAAAGAGCCAATATAGTTTTTGTGTCGGGCTGGGGGCTCCTGCCTCAGCCCTGTTATTTATTGTGCAGGCTAAGCCTGTGCGTATAGCACTACTCAGGCACAGCCTGAGCCGAACTGGAGCAAGGTGTATAAGCGCATAAACGGAGAGCTGTAAAGCTGTATGGATTTCAAGATGTAAGGACTTTAAGGCTTAAAGACTTCTTCCTTGCTGAGCGGTAATTGTATTGCCACTCTTTTTTTCATCGAATTTGAAATTTGACAATGCTAAACGACGGCATTGCAAATGTCGCCGAACTGGTGGATGAGGCTTCCATTTGGTCTTGTTATCCCTTTATTAGTATAGTTCGATGAAATGCACGTATAGAAATATGTGACAAACTCTAATAAATGGGTGGAAGTTTAAAAATATGGAGAGAAGTGGTAGTTTCTGAAGAACGGAAAAGAGTTTTTTAGATGGAGAATAAGCATCTCTTAATACATTAAGTAAAGAATATTTTTTAATTTTGCCTTTATTGGATTTAGTAGTACAATAGATATGTACTATGTAAATCTCTCTTCTAACCATAGCAATGTTTATAATTGTGTTTATAAATATATTAGCTAATATACTTATAAAACGGTAGAACATATTACATTTGTAATTGTTTTACTATTTTAATTATTTCAATTAATTTAAGTAATGCAATATGATTTTTGTAGAAAAAAAAACCAGTAAAATTTCACCAGAAGGAATTATTGGAGTCCTTTTTAGGGAGAATCCTCATTTAAAATTCTACCTTTCAAATTTTCATAAGTCTTTTTTTGACTTAAAGAAAAAAGGTAAATATGGAGATTTACTTAAAGAGATTCGATTTGCTGGGTCGGCGGTTAATCCTTATTCCGAGGAGATAAATTGTGCTTTGTCAAATTTACAGAGTTCAGGTGCATTGGCTAAACAAAATCCCGATTTAGTAAAGTATTCTACTACTACAAGTTTTAATAGTACTTTTGAAATTCTTACCGAAAACCTATCTGCTGACATAATTGATGAGGTAATAGGAATGTGTAAAGATTTATTGGGAATACTTGATTATTATGAGAAACAACCAAAAACTTGATCATCAAAACCATAACAAGTTAAAAAACGCGATTAATAAGTTTTGTTCTAAATTATTACCTTCTATTATTGGTGAAAACAATCGTAGAGAAAGTATAGTTATTCATGATGCTACTTGGGGAACTAATAGTTTCCAAAAACATGAAATAGATATAATAAACACGCCTTTATTCCAACGCCTTAGGAATATAAAGCAAATGGGTTTTGTTGATTATATATATCCTTCCGCAAAACATTCAAGGTTTGAACATAGTTTAGGGGTAACAATCATAGCAAGCAATATGATTGATGCTGTTTTGCGTAAAGAAGAGAATGAAGGTTTGTTAGATGTCAACATTAAAAATAGCGTTCGTTTATCTGCCTTGCTGCATGATGTAGGGCATTGTTTATACTCCCATACATCAGAATTAGTTTATGGTCCTTATTTAGAGGGGTCTATGGATATTGAATTTAAGGATGACTACAAAAGACCATCAGCACATGAATTTTTAAGTTATTTAGTTGTTACCTCAAAATCATTTCGGGATTACTTTAATAAATTGGAGGATGAATATCGATTAAACCTTGATCTTGACGAAATTGCTTTGAGAATTGTAGGCAGAGTTAGAGATGAAAAAAACAGATATATTGTAGATTTTATAAATGGTCCCATTGATGCGGATAAACTTGATTATTTTCATAGGGATAGTCAATTTAGTGGGATTCCAATTCAATTGGATATTGATAGATTGTATCATGAAATAAATGCAACAAATGTATCCAAGATTAATGCTGACAAAGTAAAAATTAACTCCCGACAATTGACAGTGGGTAAATCAGGTATTACTTGTATTGAACAAATAGTATTTAATAAGATGGTACTGTACTCAACAATATACACACATCACACAGTTGAGGCACTAGATTGCATGTTTAAAGGGGTTTTTGAATATATTATCAAGAAGGAAATTAAATTAAATATTGATGGAAAAAAAAGAAAAATAAAAACTCCTGCGGATTTCTTGCATTTGACAGAAGCAGATTTGTTTATCCTAGGGAATTTAACGAATGATTCTGAATTGAAAAGACTCATTGATAATATTCAAAAAAGGAAGTTATTAAAAAGGGCTTTTATAATAAATAAAAGATCCATGAGTAATGATGTGGACAGTTTTGCTTTCAATGATAATATAGTAGATGAATTAAAAGGTATATTGGATAGAGATGCTTTTAACGCAGAGGATAAGGTAGATCTTTTAAGACGAAAAATTGAAGAGCGTACAGAGAAGCACAAGGGTATGTCTGGTATGATTAAGCTATTAGAGCAAGGTGGCAGTAAGTTAGAGAAGCATGAATATTTAAGATTGTTGACCTTAGAAATATATAATAAGGCAGCAAAAATGAATTCTAGTGTGTTTGGTGAGGGTAAATGTACTCCATATGAAGTTTGGATAGATATTCCGAAGGCTCCCTCTTCAAAAGAAATACAGAACATACAGGTACGAGGAAAGAAAAAAAATGAATGTAATAGTATAGACTATTTCTTCCCTTTTGCCCAATATGAGGATTTATATGAGAATAATAGACTTAATGGGTACGTATTTGCTCCTATGGATTGTGTAGAATATGTTTCTAAAGCAGCTAAAGAGGTGTTGGAAGAACATTTGAAAGTAGAATTCAATGAAGCATCTTCTGTAAACTAATAGAAAATAGAAAACGGAGAATCTTTGGTTCTCCGTTTTCTATTTCTTAGCCAGCCGTTTGCTTATGTTAGCCATAAGTTTAATGAGGTAGTGGTTGTGCTCTTGCTTGAATAGATATGCTATAATTTAAGTTCTATTTTGTCTTTATCCCCTTAAAGAACTCTTCAAGAGTTATACCATAGTAATCGCACAAATCAGCGAGGGTTGTAATTGTAATACTATGTTGCCCGATTTCAATTCTGCCGATATTCAGCTCCATATCAAAACGAACATTTTCTTGAGTTAAACCACGCTCATGGCGTATTTCTTTTAACCTCTCTGCTATTCGCATGACAAGTATTTTATTATACCTCTGATTCTTCATAGTACAAAAAACTACAATTTTGTAGGTAGTTTTTACTCCATACTTGTAGTTGAATCGCTTATTTTGTTATTTTTGCAAAGAGCAGCTGCTGCTTTCAGGAGATGTGGCTTCGCCGAGCTGCGGTTCTCACTACGTTCGAAATGACGAAAAATTATAGCATATGTTTAATCTTGCCAAGAAAAAGCAGGAAGAGGAGCATCGTATAGTAGATCACATTATACAAACCTATGCCGAAGAAGGCGAGGCCACCCAAAAGCTGCGCTGCTTTATAGACCGGATGAAGAACCGGAACGAGCGGGACGAGCTGCTGGAATCGCTGGAGTGCCACGACAGGCAGCTGTGCGAGAACCCCATCTTCGGCAGCTTTAAGAAGCGGCTGTTCGGAAAGGCTGGAGGCGAGTGTGTGCTAACGCATCTCGAGCTGTCGGTCTGCTTTTTGCTGAGTACCCAAAAGTACTATCCCGAAGTAATTGCTGATATGCTATGGATTGACGGAGAGCGGCTGCGCGAGGTGGTGCAATCGCTCGAAGCCAAGCTGGCGGCGGGCGGCTACCGTTTACCTAAGGGCTACAAAGCCATGCAGCCCGCAATCTATGAGTACTGTGGCTAGCAGGCTGCCCTGTTTGGCTAGGTTCTTGTCGGAGTGGAACTATTCTAGAATATCTGCTGACGTAAAGCTATATACCACGCTTCTGCTTTCTCCTCCAAGCAGGTCTTTGGCAATAACCCGCCAGTAGTATTTTTTAAGCTTTTTTACCTTATCGGCTGTGAGAGAAGCTTGCGTATCTGTTGTTTTTGCAACAGGCTCTCCCCACTTACTTCCATCTTCCGATAGGAGCAAGTCGTAGTGCACCACATCACCGTTGGTATCTATAGACGGATTCCAGGTAAATGATATGGGGTAGGCAACAGCTGTAGCGTTGTTTGCAGGCGTTAGCAGAGTAGGGGCACTTGGTGCCGCATTGCTTATTTTCTGACTAATAGCTAGCTTAAACTCCATGTCTAAACAGGTAAACCTAATGGTGTCTTTTCTTAGCTTACGTTCGGTATAAGCTGTGGGGGTAAGGGTTATAACGGCATTGCCGCTACCCGAAAGAGCATCGGCATTGCACCACGCGGCTTCGGAAGGGATAACGGCAGTCCAGCTATACTCAGATGTAATTGTCAGCTCTTGGGGTGTACCCGCTTCGTCAAATATAATTTCGGTTTTGCTTAACGTAAATGCTTCCTGACTAATGTCGATTTTTTCGGTTAGCGAGCCGCTCGAAACATATAGGGTTGTGCTTCTGGCATCGTTTGTATCGTTTTCGTCGATGGTGATGGTTATTGTAGCATTTCCGCTGCCGTAGTCGGTATCTACCTTAGCCCATTTATCGGCAACGCTTATACCCCAAGTTGTGTTAGAGGTAATGGTAAAGGTGGCTTCATTACTAAGCAGCGAAACACTTACGCTGTCTGTTGATAGCGATAAGAATTGGTCATCGTCTTTACACGAAGCAAGAGCAAGCCCAAGGGCAAAAAGCAGCATAACCTTTGGAAGATGTGCAAAGCAGCACTTGCTTAACGTTATTAGTGGAATGAGTACCTTATATCTCATAGCGAATTTTTTGTACAAGCAAAGATAAAACATATCGGCTATACCAAAAATAGAATTGCCAAATAAGCCGATCTAACCTTGGGTGAGCATTAATAACCCGTTTTTGACACTACCAATAGCAAGAGAGGTTATCATAAAAAATGATAACCTCTCTTTTTTATTGACTTTATGTATGCTAAACTTTAAGCTTATTTTATATAGCCATAGTATTCAGCATCCGTTGAACAGTCCCACCATACAGGGCATGACCAAATAGGGTTGGTCATAGCCTGCTTGTTTGAAGCCTTCAGCTGCGTGAGGTTATAGTTACTTTCATGCGTACTTTGGCTAAAACGACGAGGCCAAGCGGTTAAATCGGTAGGTGATGCGCCTACAATCTTACTAGTTGCGGTAAACTCCAGAGGTCGCTTATAATCAGGGTAAACGTTGCCAAAACCACCAATGTTACCAGCACTGTAGTTAAAGCGGCGCATGTCGTTCCAGTTTTCTAAGTCAAAGCCCATGGCTATCATTTTCTGACGCATAATTTCAGCCATCGTTAGGCTACCAGCGACTTGACAAACAGCCGGACTGCTCATGTATGCAGTAATATCGGCGATTTCCATTGGCATTTCGTCAGGGTTGTGCGATCCACTTATCTTCCATTGGTTTAATCTTGTTTGCATGCGGTCAAAATGAGCCTGGATACCATTTCTATAAGCGGTATATGCATCATCTGCATTTCCTTTACGGAAGTGAACCTCTGCTTTTATAAAACACATTTCAGCGTATGTTAAGAGGTCTGAATCCGAGTTCGGCCGAGCGTAAAATGTACCAGTACTAGCCACAAAGTCGTATCCTGCGGCAGGATAGTACATCATATCGGCAGCCGAACGTCCGTTAGTAGATAAACTGTTAGTACGCATGTTTACATATATAGTATCACCTGCGCGTTTATAATCGGTAGAGCTGCAATAAGCTGCACCCCTCTGGTAGATAACCTTAACATTCCCATTCGGCAGCAACTCGGTTTTATGAATAGGGGTCATATCCGCTATGAATTTTGCTTTTGCTGTAGCATCGTTGATAACATAAGTTATCGAATCCTTCGCTTTTGTAACAAAAAGTGGAGAGTTAACGGGACCAGCTTCTTTACGAACCGTTGAATTCATCATATCAACACCTACATCTCGCGACCACTCGCATAAATAGAAACCATCAACATCTGTGGCTACTTTTCCACCAGCAACAAGCGTCGGATTTTTCATTATGGCTGGTACTAACTTCGTCATACGCGGATCAATAACCCCTGAACCACCTGTAAAGTTATTGGTTAACAAGTTTACGTACCACCGAGTAAGACGTTGTGTGGCTCCGTAAGCCGTACAATCCCAAATAGCGCTGGTTTGGTAGGGGTCGCTAACGGTAAAGTTAACCTGGTCTCCCGACACATTATAGTGCTTCATGGACGTGTTATCGTTGTTGGATTGAGGAGCGTTTGCCAAGGCCTCTAGAATAGCATCGCCATCATAAATATCTGCTTTCTTGGAAAGCTTCAGCATATAGCGCGCTTTTAACCCATAGCAAAGCTTAAGCCATTTGCTTACATCACCACCATTCCACAAATCGCCAGTGGATAAAGCCTTAGCCATGGGGTCGGATTGAGTCTGATTAAAGTTTTCAATCGCCTTATCCAAGTACTCCATACATAACTGGTACATGGCTTTTCCATCATCATAAGTAGGGTCTGGCTTATAAATAAAGGCTTCTTGAATAGGAAGTTCTCCATGCAAATCCAACATCATCATAAAACCCATAGCCTTAATGCAGTAAGCAGCTCCGGCATAGTGGTAAGCACCTGTTTCTTCCGCTTTTTTAATCAGAGGACCAATGTTAACGGCTGCACCTGTGTACCAGTTTTGGTAAATGGTGGTACAAGAGGCTTGATCAGGATTCCATGCAGCAAGGTTGCTATTTGAACCTGAACCATATGTTTGTGTCAGTGTACCAATAAGCGTATTGGCACGCATACCTGCCGTACCCCATGCGTAGGTATAGTAGTTTTGTATCCAAGCTAACCGCAGGTTAACCGGTGTGGTTTCTGAAGGAGCATAATCCGGATCGGTATTGACATCTAAAAAATCATCACAAGAGGACATTCCGATACAGAACACCAATCCTAGCAGTATGTATGTTATTTTTTTCATATTCGCAATTATTTAAAATGTTAGATTAACGCCAAATGATATACCGGCTGTAGTGGGCACTCCTAAGTAGTCAATACCCACAGAACCGGAGCCGCCAGTACCCGAGCCGGCAGAAGCTGCTTCAGGATCGGGACCATCATAGTTGGTTAACAGCCACAAGTTGGTACCGGTAACCGTTGCTGTTAAACCCTTTATAATGTTTTGACCTTTTATCAAATCCTTAAAATTGTATGACAAAGAGATGGAACGAAGCCTGAGCCAGTTGGTATCAGTCATAAAGTTGTAGGCATTGCTGGAGTAGTTAGTCCAATACTGTTGAATCATGTAATTTCCTGATCTGGTTGCCCCATTAACAAGATAATTCTTACCAGCCTCATAAGTAATGGGACGCTCTTCCCATACAGGGCTAGCACTTGTACCCGTATTTACCACACCGGTAAAGGTTACCGAGTTACGATCGGCTGCCGTACGAGGAGCCATACCATTTCTAGTTAAGTAGTAGTCTGTCCCGTTATATATCATACCGCCAATTCTTATATCAAGAAGAAATGACAAGTTCAAGTTTTTATAGGTAAGGCTGTTGTTAAAGCCGCCTATCATATCGGGTTCGCGGTTTCCCACTACGGTACTATTAGCAGTCGTAACTTTATATAGACCTGTAGTTTGGTCAATAATATAACGACCACCAGATATTTCCTTGCCATCGGCACCTGTCTCTCTATTCCATACATCGCCTATCAAGCCAAGAAAATAACCACCATTAGGTATCGAACCTGCCCTTATACCTCCCATTTGAGCATCGGTTACATAAAAAATATCAACACCCGGAACAAACTTACCCAAACGGTTGCGGTTGCCTGAAAGGTTTAGGGTTGCCTCCCATTCAAAATCTTTCTTAACTATAGGCTTACCAGTAAGAGCAAGCTCCATACCTTCGTTGGTAACCGAACCACCATTCAGCGTTATGAATATAAATCCGGTAGATTGAGCCAAGCGAGGAGCACATATTTGATTTTCGGTTTTGCTATTATAATAGGTAAAATCCAAACCTAAGCGGCCATTGAAAAATTTCAGTTCAGTGCCTACTTCATAAGCTTTTTGTATTTCGGGCTTTAAAGGAGCTGCTACACTACCGGCTGTCCAATTATCTCCAGCACCATATATCCCACCATTCAGTGTCGCAATAGCTCTGCTATATACATCCAAAGAATAAGGGTCGGCATCTTTACCCACCTGAGCCCAAGAAGCACGAACCTTTCCAAATGTTAGGATGCTATTCTTCGGTAACAGTTCGGTAAATACGAAGCTACCCGATACGGATGGATAAAAGTACGAGCGGTTGTCTTTCGGCAAGGTTGACGACCAGTCGTTACGTCCGGTTACCGTTAGGTAAGCAAGATTTTTGTATGCCGCACGAAACTCGCCATAAACCCCCATCATACGTTTTTTAGTAGTCCTATCTGTAAAAAACTTATTATTTGGGGCAATACTATTGAAACTAATAATATCTTGTATAAATGAATAACCCCACGTGGAATTATTCGTCCGTTTTGTAGCTTCGGTTGTGAAGCCCATTAGTAAGCCTAAATCAAAATCACCAAACTGCTTCTGGAAATTACTCATTACATTGGTTGTAATGTATTGGTAGCTGCTAATACCCTTAGAAAGAGAGCCCTTCTGATACATTTCCTTAACAGCAGCCCCGGGAGCAATGTACGTATAAGGTTTTGAAGTATATTCATCAAGACCAGCACGGGCTGTTACATCCCACCAATCAGCTATTTTTACATTTGTATTGAGGGCTCCGGTAAAACGGTTTGTTACATCAGTCAGTTCGTTCTTGTTAATAATCCAGTATGGGTTTTCAACATCACTTGCCAACTCTTGCCTACCCTGAAACATACGGTACTTGGTGCCATCGTCATTCAGATAGTGGGTCATATCGTCGCTTCTCGGCCATAGGTATGCTGACACCATAGCACCGGTTCCGCCGTAGTTATACAAGCCAGCCGAGGTTAGCGTTTTTGCAGTGTTAGCTTGTGAATAGGTTGCATTAGCACCAACGGTTACGATACCATATTTTTGCTCACCGTTAAACCGGATAGTTGTTCTATCATAGCTGGTAGATGGAACTACCCCGCTTTGGTCGTAATTAGAAAGAGACAGGAAGAATGTGTTATTCTTGCTACCGCCCGATACACTTACGTTATTATCATAAACATTGCTACCTTGAAAAAAGTCACCTAAGTTATCATATACATCTCCCGTAATCGCATTTCCCCATGATTGCATGGTCAAATCACTAAATGTTCCGGCTGCATTGTAAATACCTCTACCGTAGGCTGATTGTTGCTCCTGAGTACCTTTTATCCATGAATAGGTGTACTTACTGCTAAAGTTTACTTTTACAGCACCTTCAGTTCCCTTTTTCGTAGTAATAATGACAACACCGTCGGCAGCACGCGAACCGTACTAGGCGGCAGCGGCAGCACCTTTCAGCACCGACATGCTTTCAATATCCTCAGGGTTAACGTCCATTACGCGGTTGCTAAACGTAGTAGCACTTTTCGTAACACCATCAGTACCAGAACTACCGCTGTTTATGGTAGAGTTGTCATAAATAATTCCATCTACAACAAACAATGGTTGGTTATCACGTGATTCACTAGCCGAGTTACCACCACGAATGGTAATATTAGATCCGGCACCGGCAGCACCACTTGATTGGGTGATGTTTACGCCCGGAATTTTTCCGGCTAATGCATTAACAACGTTAGCTTGTTTGTTTTTCATTAGCTCTTCAGCCTTTAGGTCTTGCACAGCATAACCCAGGGCTTTTTTCTCCTTTCTAATACCCATAGCCGTAACTACCGACTCTGTAAGCATTTCGCCTTCAGAATCTAAGATGGCGTCAATAACGCTTCTTCCGTTAATGTCAATGTCTTGACTAATCATTCCTATAAAGGAAAAGGTAAGCGTAGAGCTTCCACTCGGAACGTTGATCTCATACACCCCATCATTGTTGGTAGAAGTTGCTACCGACGATCCTTTCACTGCAACAGTAGCAAAAGAAATGGGCTGACCGTCGTCTTTCGAAGTAACTTTACCTGTAATCCGCTGTTGAGCATAGGATAAGCTTGCCCCAGCTAGAATCAGTAGTAAAACCAAAATTGTTTTTTTCATGTTTATTCAAATTAAGATTGAAAATTAATTGATATAGATAATTCTAAATATTAATTACATGGTAGTTTCAGGGCGTAATAAATAAGCATACGCTACACCTGTAGCGTGGCTGTTAATAGGTTACACAATAGTGGTGTATTGTGTTTCCTATAAATTCTGCTTACGGTTTTCTCATAAATTATTTTTTAAAAATGAACAACAGTATTAATATGATTTTATAGTGAGAGAGCTATGTTCTCATCAGATGTATCAACGCATAAGGGCAGCGTTGCTTCCTTATGTGAGTTGTTGAATAGAACAAAAGCAGCTGCCGCAAGAGATGGGTAACCCCTCCTGCAATAGGTGCTTTTATAGTATTTACAAAGAAAAAAAGGTGGAGAAAAGTGTTGGAAAAAAAAGATATTTTGACTAAGTAACGCGCGCGAATATGTGTGTGTTTAGCAGAATTTCTTATTCTGCCAAAAACCATAGTACTTTTTTCTTTACTAAAAACACACAATCTCATCGCGCAAAATCACTCTGTAATGCTAGTATATATTTACTAAGCAGGTTGTAAAAATTTACTTCAATGTTAAGATAAGCTGATTATTCCAGGTCAGACTTACCAGCTCATCAGGAGCCAAATGTAAACATTTAATTTGACAAATAACAAATTGTAACATTATGCTCGTAAAAAAAAATTAATGTAAATAAATACAAGCTCTTTAATATGTGTTAATAACAAAAGTTGCACAATGCATGTATAATGCAATCATATATTAGCTAAATATCCAACTTTGCTACTTATTTTATTTAATAATCTTTCATATTATAATATATTAAAAGTTGTTTATCATTTTTACTGTGAAATACACAATATGTTGATATGTAGATTGGTAAATTGTGTAGATAAATGTTGAAAAAAGTAGTTAATTGTTACTGCAAATTTTTTCTTAAAAGCCGAAAGCAGTAGGTTGGGTAATGTTTAGCTTGGGTTGCGCACGGGATTAAATGCTGCTCTTCAAAACTTTTCTGCTATCTTTATAGCTATTCAATTCTATCCTAAAACCTAAAAAATGAACAAAAAACTAATTATCCTAACACTTGTATTATTTCCATTTGTTATGCAGGCACAAGAAACCAAAAGAGCCCGTGATTACGGCATTAAAATCGGCGTTATGTCGCCCGGAAAGCAAAACAGTATTACCGATGTTGCTGGCGTTAAGGTAGGCCATGTAACGCTAAACCAAGGTCAAGATATTCGTACCGGGGTTACAGCAATTATTCCGCACGAAGGAAATGTTTTTCAAGATAAAGTTCCGGCTGCTGTTTTTGCAGCTAACGGCTTTGGAAAGCTGGCTGGTAGCACACAGGTTAAAGAGTTGGGGAATATGGAAACGCCCATTATCCTTACCAATACGCTGAACGTTTCTACAGGTATTGATGGTTTAATTGAATATACCTTAAAACAGAAAGGAAACGAAGATGTACGCTCGGTAAACTCATTGGTAGGCGAAACGAACGATGCTACGCTGAACGATATCAGAGGGCAGCACGTAAAAAAAGAGCATGTGCTGCAAGCGTTGGCTAATGCAGGCACTATCGTAGAAGAGGGTTGTGTTGGCGCAGGTACAGGTACAATATGCTTCGACTTTAAAGGTGGTATAGGTACGGCATCGCGCAAGCTACCGGAAAGCCTTGGCGGATATACTGTAGGGGTATTGGTACAGACAAACTTTGGCGGTGTACTGCAAATAGACGGAGTGCCTGTTGGCGAAGAGCTGGGTAAATATGATTTCAGCAACCACTTGCATAACAATGTTGACGGCTCGTGCATGATAATTGTTGCAACCGATGCGCCATTGGATAGCCGCAACCTTGAACGGTTGGCGAAACGCGCTTTTCTTGGCTTGGGCAAAACCGGAGGTATTGCTTCTAATGGCAGCGGCGATTACTTTGTAGCGTTTTCTACAGCAGAAGAGGTAAGGGTACCTCACTCAATGAAAGAACGTGAGATGGACGTTAAGACCGTTCGCAACGATAATATGTCGCCTTTGTTTATGGCTGCAATCGAAGCGACTGAAGAGGCCATTATCAACTCGCTGTTTACCGCTAAAGCTACTACAGGTAGAGGCGGCAAAACAATAGAGGCACTTCCTTTGGATAAGGTAATTTCTATTATGGAAAAATATAACAGAATTCAAAAGTAAAGCGTTAATAGCTATTGGTTAATCGGAGAATAAAGAAAAAGAGACTAACAGTCTCTTTTTCTTTATTAGCATAATGCGTAGTTCTATTCTTTAAACTTTACCCGCTTAAACGAAAGCCCCTTTATCAGCCATTTTGGTAAGGGTTTGTGCGGGTCTCTTTTCATTAAGTTTATTTCAATCTTCAGCTTTTTCAGTATCGGAACCTTATGCGTTTCCACAAATTCAATTAATGTTCCATCGCAGTCTTCTAGGTATCCCCAGCCGCCTCCGGCTTCTCCCATATCAAATGTTTCGGAGCTTCTAACACGGAAAGGGAATCCTGCTTCGGCACATTTTACCATTAGCCGGTCGATGTTGCGTATATCGAAGCATATGTGAATATAGCCTATATCTCCCCAATACCTATCGGCAAAAATCTTTTTGGGTGTGTAATCGTCTATCGCTTGTATCAGCTCCAGCTGGCTACTTTTAAACATTGTACTAAATCCACCTCGTCTATTATCCTCGTGCGTTAGAAGAACACGACGGAATTTACCTTTTCCGTTGGGGAGTGCGGCTAAATCTTCGAAAGTTCCGGTTTCATCAAAAATAACTTTGTTGTAGCCCAGAACATCAGAGTATAGCTTTCTGGAAGCATCTATATCAGATACTCCGATGGTACAGCCAAAAACACCGCCAACATCGGTTTTTCCCTTCTGAAGCCAGTCGAACGATTCTTTTATTTGTATAATGTTGTGTATAGGATCTTGTATGTAAAAGCTTTTTACTCCGTCGGGATTAACGGCTATGTCTGATATAATGTTTATACCCCGACTCTTTAACCGATCGAAACTTTTCTGTATATTTCTGGACTTAACCTTTGAAATAAGAATACCGAAGTCGCCTAGCGCATGCTCTTTTTCTGGAAAAGAAGGTTGTCGATCAAGATATTGCCAGAGCTCAAATCCGCTTCCACCTTGTAGGTTGAGTGCAAAGATGGCCCTCTTTTTGTGAGGTTGTCCGCCCATGTAGGGTGCCATATATGTTGCAACATTATCGTCGTCAAAAACAGGGATGTCTGCTCCTAAATGAGTGCCATACCACTTAAACGCTCGTTCAACATCTTGTACCCCAATGCCAATTTGCTGTATGCCGTAAATCTGGACGTCTTGCATTACTTTATTTTATTTTGATAGTAGCTATTTTAGTACTTTTGCGTTATAGAATAAAGAATAAAAGAGCAAAGCCGTTTAAATGTTTAAGAGGTTTAAAGATTCAAAAAGAGGTAAAGTTTTTCTTTTCATTAATACATTAATGTGTTCTCTTTTTGTCTTTGTTCTTTTGTCCTTGAGTCTTTGTTCTGAAGTAAAATGCTATGGCAAAAATAAGGAAACATTCTAATTAACACGTGTTCCTCGTGAATAAAGAAATTTTGCATTGTCTTAAGGGATAAGATATTTAGAAAAAATTATGTATATTATTCGGCAGTTAGTGGTAGTAGAAGCTAAATATCTTAGCAAGTTCTACAATTCTTGCAAAGAAATATTTGCCAACAGTCATATGCCTTCACACGATCATACGCATCACTTGAGGGTATGGGAGTATTGTAGGCAGCTGCTAATACATGCCAATCGGCATGGGCATTCTTTCTCTAACGATTTTGTAGAAGCATTACTTGCTGCTGCCTTATTTCACGATATTGGTTTAAGCCGTATAACAGACGAACGTCATGGACCGGAAGGTGCGGAGCTGTTTAAGCAATACCTTGCCGATAATCCTGATATAAGGTTAAGCCTTACAGACGATATTATAGAAGCAATTCGGATTCACGACCTTAAAAGCCCGTCATTGTTGAACGAGGCTTTCGACCTTGCGTCTATACTAACCATATCTGATAACTTAGATGCTTTTGGATATATTGGGGCATACCGTTATGCTGAGATTTATCTTATTCGCGGCATGGATGCAAGCGAGGTAGCACCCCGCTCTCTCGAAAATATCGAGAAACGTTTTAACGGCTTTAAGTTACACTATGCGCAGCTGCCCGAGTTTTACGAAGAGCAAAAACAACGCTATTTACAAGCATGCTCTGTGTTTAACGACAAACCGGTTATGGCCGAAATGATGGAATCAATATTGCAGCTATCTTTGAAAAAGCAAATGAATATTCTTGAAATAGCAGAAACTTATGGCAAAAAGAGCAACCATTCTTTTTGGCAGCTGCTGAGAGAAGAAATAATTTGAGAATGTGCTAATTTGCTAATTTGTAAAGATACTAATGTGTTGATGCGAGAATGAAAAAATTGCGTCATGTCGAACGAAGTGAAACATCGCATGAAAAGTAGCAGTATGTTGAATCAGACAATAATGTACTTGCCCCTAAATGCCCTAAAGGGGACTTTCTGGAAGTGCAGATTTGAAGTCCCCTTTAGGGGATTTAGGGGTAATGAACAGAAGTGATTTCGTCGAGTTGATGGTTTTCACTTTGTTCGACATGATATATTGTTTTGGGATTGCTAAAAAAAGATAGATGATAGAATGTAAAATATTGATTTACACGTGTAATAAAATTAAAATCTATACTTTTTGACCAATCCCATTGTTTTAAATCTTATGCTATTCAAACTCTCTTTTAGCCCCCTTTGGGGGTTGGGGGCTTTAACTATATAAATTTCTATGCAAAAATATCAAGTAATAGTAATAGGTGCGGGGGCTGCAGGTTTAATGGCAGCAATAAAAGCGGCACAGGATGGTGCTAATGTTCTTCTATTAGAAAAAATGGAAAAGCCTGCACGTAAAATTCGCATTACAGGAAAGGGTAGGTGTAACATTACCAACATACGTCCCGAGCAAGAGCTGATGCAAAAAATACATCCGAACAACCGCTTTTTTCATCCTGCTTTCCGAAATCTTACCAATAACAAGCTTGTACAGCTGTTAAACGATAACGGGCTTGAGACTGTTGTAGAGCGTGGCGATAGAGTTTTTCCCGCCTCGCAAAAAGCATGGGATGTGGCCGAAACCTTGGTAAAGATTGCGCAGAAGCAGGGAGTGGAAATCAGATGTCATGCCAAAGTTTTAGGGCTAAATTCGATAGATGGTACAATACAATCTATATCGGTAGAACATAACGGAGAGGTAGAGCAGCTGGCAGCCAATGCTTTTATTATTGCTACAGGCGGATTGTCCTATCCGGCAACAGGCTCTACCGGAGATGGCTACCAATGGGCAAGAGAGCTGGATATAGCTATGGTTCCAACACGCCCTTCGCTGGTGGGTCTTTACGTAAAGCAACACGACGAACAGTTAACCGGATTAGAGCTACGCAATGTATCGCTACAGCTATGGGTTGACGGTGGTTGTAAAGACGAAGAGTTTGGCGAGCTATCGTTCAGCGATAAGGGCGTAGAAGGTGCAATTGTGCTGCGTTTGAGCCGTGATGCGGTTGACGCGTTGGCAAAAAAAAGTAAGGTACAGCTAAAGCTGGATTTAAAATCCGCTTTAGACGAAGAGCAGCTAAGACAACGCATACAGCGGGAGCTGGAAGCAACTCCACGACCCGCAACGGTTGAAGCTTTGCTTCGTAAGCTACTACCCGCACAGCTGGTAGTTCCTTTTGCCGAAAAAGCAGGTGTGTCGGTTAAGCAAAAAACGGTAGAGCTGAAGAAGGGTAGCCTGCAACGAATTATTGCTACTCTAAAATTATTTGAGATGGATGTTGTTGGTCACGAGGGCTACGAACGAGCGGTAATAACAGCCGGGGGCATATCACTAAACGAGTTAGACCCGAAAACCATGCGTGCGAAAAAATATACCAACCTCTTTTTTGCAGGCGAAGTAATAGATTTAGATGGTAACACAGGAGGCTACAACTTGCAAATAGCCTTCTCTACAGGATATCTAGCAGGATTATCAGCAGCAAAGATGATGTGCTAATATGAAAATATGTTGATGTGGAAATGTAATGATGGAAGAATAAAGAGATACACAACCTTAAGGCTCTGTTTAAATTTACTCACTACTTTTGCTTGGCACCTCTAAAGTTTTTATAAACCTGCTGCTATTATCCTTTTGGCTTTGTGATGAAACTTCGTAGCATTTTTTCTTCATACTTTTTGGTGCCCCAAAAAGTATCAAAAAGGGCTAGAAAATTTTAACGCGCTCCGCCTGTCGGCTTCGCTTGAACGGAAAATTTTCAGTAAGGACTTTTCTTTTATAGCGGAATTACATTCCGCAATTACTTATTCAACTTTAGCAAGAAAAAGAACCTGCAAACAGCTTATTAGCGCATGACCGGACGGCGTTCCGACGGAGAGCAGGCTAACCTATGGAAAGCCACTAGCGTCGGGCGGTCTTGATTTTTTGCCTACTTTTGTATCAAGACAAAAGTAGGAAGAGAGAATGCTTACTAGCAGCCAACACTAACGTAAAGCACTGCTTGTAAATATTGCGCTTATAAATTCTAACAGGCTCTAAACTTCAAATCTTAAATCCAAAAACTTTAAAAGCATAACGACAGAATGGCTAAACAACAGGCTAAAAAGAAAGCAGCAGCTGAAGCGCAAAAATTAGTAGCATCGGAAAATAACGGCAAATGGGGATTTATAGATGCGGTAACAGGCGAAGTGATTGTGCCGTTTTTATATGATTATGCTCATTCTTTTTCTGTAGGATTAGCATTAGTCAAGCTAAATGGTTGGTGGGGCTATGTAGATAAGACAGGTAAAGAAGCTATTCCGTGTATATACAACCCTGCGTGGTCGTTTACCAAAACGGGATTGGCAGCCGTATGCATAGAGGGTAAATGTGGCTTTATAGATAACACCGGAAAAGAAGTTATACCGTTTATATACGATGATGCGCGCTATTTTAATAAAGACGGCAAAGCAAAGGTAAAGCTTAACGGCGAAACTTTCTTTATAGATGTAAAGGGAAATCGAGTAGAGTAAATATGGAAGTTATATTCTCAAGTGATGTTACAAATGTTGCTTATCAGGGGAACTAAAAGGTAATATTACCCGTCATTTCGACCGAAGGGAGAAATCTCCTGAAAAGCCGTAGTGCGTTGAATTAGGCAACAGTCTATTTACCCCTAAATCCCCTAAAGGGGACTTTTGCAGTGTGTGCTAGCCAGCGGTTTGCGACTAATGAGGAGATTTCTCCCTTCGGTCGAAATGACTACTGTATTTATAAGCTAAGTAGTATAGTTCAACACTAGTTTCATCATAATATCGGTTTGCTCGTCGTTGCCCAGCTTAAAAATATGCTTGTCGAACTCAACGAAACCATTCTTCTTATAGAAGCGTATTGCCCTCGGATTTTTTTCCCAAACGCCCAGCCAAACATAATCGGCATTTCGTTGCTTTGCTGCTTGTATTGCTTTTTCGTAAAGCAGCTGTCCTACATTCTGTCCAAGAAATTCTTGTAATACGTAGATTCGTTCAACCTCAAGGGCATTATCATTTCTCAACTCTGTTTGCGCCTGTCCGAAGTTTAGCTTTAGGTAACCGATTATATTATCATTAAGTGTGGCAAAATAAAACTCAGAATTCTTGTTGTTAAGTTCGGCCGTCAGCTTTTTTAAAGACAGCTCCTCTTCCAAATACTTAGCCATGTCCGCCTCAGTATTTACTGCCGAAAACGTTTCAAAGAAAGTCTGCATGCTGATTTCTTGCAGTAGGTTGATATCGCCTAGGGTTACTTTTTTTATGTCTATGGTTTGCATTTCAAATCAGTTAGTTAGAACTGATGGCAATCATACACCTATCGAGTTTTTGCCATCTGCCATTAACTCTTTTAAAGAGCTCTACATAAGAGCTATAGCTTAAGAGGTGCTTACGTCCTAGGCTTGTATAGTGTTCTCTGTAGACCAAGGCATACTCGGAGCTATTACTAAAAGCAGGTTGACTAATACAAAAAACGTGCTTGCTGTTTCTTATGTGTTTTATAGCCTTTTCGTTGTCGATAAATCGTACATTCTTATATTCTTTCGATTGAAAAATCGGAGCATCTGCATCCCATTTAAAATTTTCGGGAAGCTGAGTTGCATACATACACATTTCGTCAATGTGGATAGAGTCACATAGCTGTTGTTCTGAGCAAAATTTCTTGTATAGCAAATTTTTAAAAGAAGAAAGGTCGGTAATCCCATGTGCTTCGGTAATGTAGCATTTTGTGTTCTCTTTTGTTATAGCTGCATTACTTAGGTAAGCATCAGTCAATAATTTTTCGTTAGCTTGCGAAAAAGAGAAATTTACGGTCATGACACAGATTATTAGTAAGAATGCTTGTTTCATGATGGCTTATTTTGAATATCTCAATATGTAGAGAGAGCTTTTTTAAATTCTTCCTGAAAGGTAATACTCTCAGGCTCATTTAGCATTTCTATTAAAAAATTACGGACAGCATTATGTTGTTCTGCTGTAAGTATATCAAATTTCTTTTTTAGATGTTCATATTTTTCTTCATCCCAAAAATCTGTAAGATAGCCCGTAATTTCTACAGATTTGCCTTCTAGTTGGGCAATAAGAAGTGCGGGCAAATGGAAGCGCCATCCTTTAGGGTCGAAAAAGGCAAAGTTATCCGAGTTGAACTCTAGCTCCTCAACGGGTATAGCCGACCAATCGTTTACTTGGTCTTTTTGTCGATAAAGCATTCTGGCTTGCATACCTGCATATTCGTCAAACGCCTTTGCCTCATGCAACCCGATCCCATCTTCGAGCATTACACCTTTGAAGGCCTTGCGGATTTGCTCTATTAGGCTATCTCTCTTCTCAATATTCATCATTAGCCTTAAAAATGCTTTTCATAGCAGCGGCGGCGCAAGTACGGTTCTGCATCGTAGTTCTTCCAAACAGCTATGGCTTGTTGATTAGATTCCAGTTGTTGGTTCGAGATGGCTGTTTTTACGCCCAGCTGAATATACCGCTTGTTCAGTTCGGTGTAGTAAATAGAATGTATTCCTTTTGCCTGCCAATCGGGGTGTACACCATTTAGGTATAGGTCGATAGAATCGTAGTTTTTAAGCGCTCTGAGTAAATGTATGAAGCCAAACGGGAACAGCCGCCCCTTCGCTTTCTGGTAGCTGCGCGATAGGCTGGGCATGCTGATACCAAACGCAACCACCTTATCGGTTTCATCCACCAGCAGGCAAACCAGCTTCATGTCGAGAACGTTGAAGTACTGCTTTACGTACCTGTCAATCTCTTTATCGGTAAGGGGTGCAAAGCCGTATAGCGGTGCGAACGATGCGTTGAGCGTTTCGAAGAAGCTGTGGGCGTAGGGCATAACATCTTTGCGCTTTTTAAGTGGCAGTATGCGGACGTTGTACTTTTCGGCAATCAGCTTATTAATACGCTCTACTTTCTCAGGCACAGGTTGCGAGGCGTTGAACTTCATCTGCAGCCAATCTTCAGAGCCTTTGTATCCCAGCTCTTCCATATACTGCGGATAGTAAGGAAAGTTGTAGATGTTGGCAATGGTTGGCATTCTGTCGAAACCTTCTACCAGCATGCCCTCCATATCCATATCGGTAAAGCCTAGCGGCCCGTGTATGGCGTTCATACCTTTGCTTTTGCCCCATTCTTCAACGGCATTTAGTAGGGCACGGGCAACCTCAATATCCTCAATAAAATCAATCCACCCAAAGCGCACGAACTTGGTCTTCCAGATATCGTTGGCACGTGTGTTGATAATTCCGGCTATACGTCCGGCAATTTTACCATCTTTATAGGCAAGAAAATATTTTGCATCACAATAATCAAATGACGGATTTTTCTGGGGATCGAGCGTTTCTTTCTCTCCCGAGATTAGTGGCGGAACCCAATACTTATTCCCTTTAAAAAGCTTAAACGGAAAGCGGATAAACTCTTTTAAATCGCCCTTGCTTGCTACTTCTTTTATTGTTAGTGCCATTGTTTTGTTGCTTTTATTATTCTTGTTTTGCAGACGAAAATACTTGCTTTTAACTGCGACGTAGGCAGAGCCTACGCCGAGCAACTGAAAGCAGGTATTCAGACTTGCATAGCAAAAGTACATTCTTTTTTAACTTCTTACGGATTGTGATGCTATAATAACATCTAAAACGCCATCTAAACCTGCATAATTTCTTGCACTTGAATAAAGATAATCTTCCGGTTTATCAACAATACCTGCTCGTACAGGATTGTTGTGAATGTAGTTTATTTTGCTGTCCATAAATGAATTGCTATAAACAATTTCTGCATGATTTTCGTGAGTCCAAATCTGATGCTCTTCGTTTCGCTTATGTTGTTTTGCCGAAAATTCAAATAAGTTCAACATCCAGTCACGACGGCTTTCTGTTTCTGTGTTAATGTTTCTCAGTATCTCTCGAGCCGTAAAACTTTTAAACTCTTTTATGGTATTGCTTAAATCATTTTTTCCGCTTCTTGCTAATAAATGAATGTGATTATGAGTAATCACATAGGCGTAAATTTCTAAACTTTTATTTGTTTGACAAAAAGCAAGGCTATCTATTATCGTGTCTCGATGGATTTTTCGGGTAAAAATATCTATCCATTTAACAATCTGAAAGGTCATAAAGTGCAGCTTGTCTTGCTCTTGTATTTTATAGCCAGTGCTCATCGTTTGTTGTTCTTGTTTTGCAAGTCAGGAGACTTGCTTTTAGCAGCGACGTAGGCAGAGCCTACGCCGAGCGATAGGACTTTTTTGATATTTTCTTTTGAAAATATTTTGCTCTAAGCTGGTTTGTGCTGTTTTCATTATTCGTCAATAGGTTTTGGCATATCGTCATAAGGATACTCATAGCCAAAGTCTTCTTCCCATTCTTTTTTAACGATATCTCCATATATAATTTGCCTAACTTCATAGTCTTTGGTGTCCATTGTTCCAACAAAGATTCGTTGATGTTCAGGAACGGCTTCGTACGCCTTTCGTAGCTCATCTCTAAGTTTCTTTGTTGGGTTTTGCTTATACTCTTCAAAAATTCTTGTGCATTTTGCAATGCTGTTTTCTCTGCCGTTCAGTTCATTCAGCTTATCATTCAGTTCATCCAACTTGGATTTTATCTCTTCGCCATATCCCGATTTTATTCTGAATGATCCCAAATTTAAAATTGTAACGGTTTCACCAACATTTAGTTCTGTTGTGATTATTCCTTTAGCCGTAAGTTCGTTTAGCTCATCGAATCTAAAGGTTCTCTTTGTTGGTATATTTGTAATTTCAATCCGTCCATCTTTGTATAGTGACAGCTCTACCAAATACGTTTTGCCGTTTTCATCTCTGAAGAAAAACGGAAATTTCTCTCCACTGATTCTTTTAGGTATGAAAGAGTTGGGGCCGTCATGATGGTAGGGCTTGGGGTCTGGCACAAAATGTTTTGCTACAGCTGCTTTACCTATCATTTTTGAGCTGCTACCATTATAGCTATGCAGATTCTCAAGTGTTGGATTCAGCCATTTTACCAATGAGCACACATAGCTATATAGCGTTTTTTTGGTGTGTAGCCACTCACCTTGCTCAATATACCAATACCCTAAATTGAATATTGAAATAGCCTCTCCATCCGGTATTGATGTGGCTACCCAGCCCTTGTTCAGCTTATCTTTAAACATTGGCAGATCTACCATTTCCCAACAAGAAATGAGCCCGTCACTATATATTTGCAGGCAGGAAAAATAGTACTCTCCATTATGGATAATACCCGGAATAGAAAAACCTTCAAGAACTTCTGTTCTTGTGATTGTTGTTAGGTTTGCTTGTTCTAGCATTTTTAAAAGCTTAAGTATTTTGCAAACAGCTTTTATTTACCATAAAAGCTATACACAACATCAAAGTTAATAAAAAACGTCATGTTTTACTTTCGCTCAACATGACGTACCTATTTGTCTTTTATCCTTGTTCTTTGCTCTCTTTCTCTTAAATTATGCCCAACTTCTTTCCAACTTTTACCAGCTTATCAATAGCAAAGTCAACTTGCTCTTTGGTGTGCGTTGCCATTAGAGAGAAGCGAATCAGGGTTGAATCTTCTGGAACAGCAGGTGCAACTACCGGATTTACAAACAAACCTTCTTCTAGCAAAAGCTTAGTGCACATAAACGTTTTCAGGTTGTCTCTAACCAAAATTGGGATGATAGGTGTTACCGTATGGCCTACGTCAAAGCCATGCTCACGTAGGGTTTTGATAGAGTAGTTGGTTATATCCCAAAGATGAGCTAAGCGTTCGGGTTCGCTCTTAATAATTTCAAGTGCTGCTAGCACTGCTGCTGTTGATGCCGGAGTCATGCTTGCGCTGAAAATAAGCGAACGAGATTGGTGCTTAATGAAGTTAATGGTACGCTCGTCGGCAGCTAAGAAACCGCCTAGCGATGCAAGAGACTTGCTGAAGGTACCCATTATTATGTCAACCTTATCGGTTAGTCCAAAGTGTGATGATGCTCCGCGTCCGCCTTCGCCAATAACGCCAAGGCTATGCGCATCGTCCACCATGATGTTACCGTTATATTTTTCGGCAAGCCTTACAATTT